>CAXTCC010000099.1:4818-13710 GCA_964242015.1 uncultured Variovorax sp. | reverse complement strand
GTACCGCCTGTACCGCCTGTGCCGCCTGCGTCCTTGCTGTCGAGCTTGCCGACGTCTTCATCGGCTTCGGCCCGCAATCCCGTCCGCATCGGCGTCGTCGGCCCTTTCACCGGCGCCTCGGCCGACTTCGGCCTGCCGATGCTTCACGGCATCGAACTGGCCATCGACGAGATCAACTCGTATGGCGGCTATCTCGGGCGTCCGCTGGAACTCGTGGTCAAGGACGACCAGGCCAATCCGGACATCGGGCTCGCGATGTCGAAAGAGCTCATCGACAAAGACAGGGTGGTCGCGGCCGTCGGCTTCTGCAACACCGGCGTCGCGATGAACGCCATCGCTGCCTTTCAGAGCAGCAAGACGCCGTTGATCGTTCCGTGCGCCACCGGTACGCCGATCACCACCAGGTTTCCGCCGGCCGAGAGCTACATCTTTCGCACCTCGCCCAAGGATGCGATCCAGGCGCCGTTCGTGATCGACGACCTGGTCGCGCGTCGCTGGACCAAGGTCGCGGTCCTGGCGGACACCACCGGCTACGGCGAAGCGGGACTGAAGGATGTCGAGCAGGCCTTGGCCCAACGCAACCTGAAGGCGGTGTACGTCGGGCGCTTTCCAATCGGCGTCAAGGACTTGACGGCCGAACTCAAGGAGGCACGCGCCGCGGGCGCCAACGTGGTGTTCAGCTACACCGTCGGGCCGGAAAACGCGGTGATCGCGCGCGGCCGACAGGCGCTCGGCTGGAAAGTCCCGCAGGTCGGCGCCTGGACCTTGTCGTTCCCGTTCTTCATCGAAGGCGGCAAGGAATCGGCTGAAGGCGCACTCACCGCGCAAAGCTTCATCGCCGAGCCGAGCAACGAACGCCGCGCCTCTTTCTTGCTGGCGTACGCGCGCAAGTTCGACGCAAGGAAGATCCCGGTGCCGATGGCTGCGGCACAGGCCTACGACGCGACCTATCTGCTGGCGCAGGCGCTGATGAGCATCTCGGGCGGCAAGCTCGAAGGTCCCGCCATCAAGACCGCCCTGGAGCAACCCAAGCGAACGCACTACGGCGTCGTCACCAGCTACGACAAGCCCTTCAGCGCGACCGACAAGGATGCCATCACCCAGAACATGCTGGTGATGGGCACCGTACGCGGAGGTGCGGTGACCTTCGCCTATCCGGAAGATGCCAAGCGCAATCTGTTCGTGCAGCGCAAGCAGGAACCGAAGCAGTAGCCCTCGCCGCAGCGAAGCCGGCCTCGGTTCAACGCTTCAGCTCAGCGCATCAGCTCAGCGTGCTCATCGCCGCGGCCTTGACCGGGAATCGCGCCTCGATCGACGCTTGAATGCCCGCCGCGTCGAGCCCGAGGCCCGACAGCAACTTGACCGGATCGCCGTGCTCGATGAAACGGTCGGGCAAGCCGAGCTGCAACACCGGCTTCTGGATGTCGGTCGCCTGCAGTGCCTCGAGCACCGCACTGCCGGCGCCGCCCATGATGGCGCCCTCCTCGAGCGTGACGATGACGTCGTGCGACTTCGCCACCTCGATCAGGAGTGCGACGTCCAGCGGCTTGGCCCAGCGCATGTTGACGACGGTGGCATCGAGCGCCTCGGCAGCGACCAATGCCGGATACAGCAAGGTCCCGAAAGCGAGGATCACGATGCCTTTGCCCGTGCGACGCATTTCGCCCTTGCCGAAGGGCAACGGATCGAGCGTCAGGTGCGGCGTGACGCCCGCACCGGCGCCGCGCGGATAGCGCACTGCCACCGGATGGTTCTGTTCGAAGGCGCTGCTCAGGAGCTGCCGGCACTCGGCTTCGTCGGCCGGGCACGCGATGCCCATGTTCGGGATGCAGCGCAGGAACGGAATGTCGTAGGCACCCGCGTGCGTGGCACCGTCGGCGCCGACCAGCCCGGCACGGTCGAGCGCGAACACCACCGGCAGGTTCTGGATCGCGACGTCGTGGATGAGTTGGTCGTAGGCCCGCTGCAAGAAGGTGGAATAGATGGCGACGACCGGCTTGAGCCCCTCGCACGCCAGCCCGGCCGCGAAGGTGACGGCATGCTGCTCTGCGATGCCGACGTCGTAGTAGCGGTCCGGAAACCGCTGTTCGAACTCGACCAGGCCTGAGCCCTCGCGCATCGCCGGCGTGATGCCGACCAGGCGCCCGTCGTGCGCCGCCATGTCGCACAGCCACTGGCCGAAGACCTGGGTGAAAGTCTGTTTCGGTTGCGTGGTCGGCTTGACGATGCCGATGCTCGGATCGAACTTGCCGGGACCGTGATAGGCCACCGGATCGGCTTCGGCCAGCTTGTAGCCCTGGCCCTTCTTGGTGACGACGTGCAGGAACTGCGGCCCGTGCAGATGCTTCAGGTTCTCCAGCGTGGGCACCAATGAATCGAGGTCGTGCCCGTCGATCGGCCCGACATAGTTGAAGCCGAACTGTTCGAACAGCGTGGCTGGCACGACCATGCCCTTGGCGTGCTGCTCGAAGCGCTTGGCCAGCTCGAACAGCGGTGGCGCGGCGCGCAGGACGCTCTTACCGACATTCTTGGCGGCCGCATAGAAGTTGCCGCTCATCAGTTGCGCGAGGTAGCGGTTGAGCGCGCCGACCGGCGGGCTGATCGACATGTCGTTGTCGTTCAGGATCACCAGCAACTTGCAGTCGGCCACGCCGGCGTTGTTGAGCGCCTCGAAGGCCATGCCGGCCGTCAGTGCACCGTCGCCGATGATGGCGACCGCATGCCGGTCTTCGCCCTTTTGCTTGGCAGCCATCGCCATGCCGAGCGCGGCGGAAATACTGGTCGACGAATGCGCTGTTCCGAAGGTGTCGTATTCGCTTTCGCTGCGCTGCGGGAAGCCGGAGATACCGCCCTGCTGCCGCAGCGTCGGCATGCGCTCGCGCCGCCCGGTCAGTATCTTGTGCGGATAGGTCTGATGACCCACGTCCCACACCAGACGGTCGTGCGGCGTGTTGAAGACATGGTGCAGCGCGACGGTCAGCTCGACTGTGCCCAGGTTCGAACTGAGGTGGCCGCCGGTGCGCGACACGTTGTCGAGCACGCAGGCACGCACTTCGTCGGCCAGTTGCTGCAACTGCGCGCGATCGTAGTGGCGGATCGGAGACGGGTCGTGGAGAGTGGGGAGCAGCGGAGCCATGGGGAGTTGTTGTTATCGGTCACGGTCGACGACCATATGGGCCAGCGCTCGCAGCGCGTTGGTGTCGGGCAATGCGCTCCGTTCGAGCGCCGCCAGGGCCGCGCCCAGAAGTTGCCGTGCCTGCGCACGTGCACCGTCGAGGCCCAGCAAGGAAACGTAGGTGGGCTTGTCACTGGCGGCATCCTTGCCGGCCGTCTTGCCCAGCGTGTGCGAATCGGCGGTGACGTCGAGGATGTCGTCGACCACCTGGAATGCGAGCCCGATGGCCGCGCCGTAGTCGCGCATCGCGGCCAGCGCCACCGCCGGGACGGCAGCAGCGCACGCGGCACCCATCTCCACGCTGCTTTGCAGCAGCGCGCCGGTCTTCATGCGGTGCATTTCGCGCAGTTGAGCTTCGTCGAGCGCGCGCCCGACGCTGGCGAGGTCGATGGCCTGCCCCCCGGCCATGCCCTGGCTGCCGGCCGCGCGCGCCAGCAGGCGGCACAGCAAGGCCTGCATCGCGGGAGGAATCGCGTCCGGGGCGTCATCGCCGGTCGCGTCGATGTCCGGCGTCAGCAGCTCGAACGCCAACGCCTGCAGCGCATCGCCGGCCAGCAGCGCGTCCGCCTCGCCGAACTTGACGTGTACCGTGGGCTTGCCGCGGCGCAACACGTCGTTGTCCATGCACGGCAGATCGTCGTGCACCAGGGAATAGGCGTGGATGAGCTCGGCGGCGCATGCGGCGCGCAGTGCGGCATCGGGGCGGCCATGCACCGCTTCGCTGGCAGCCACCACCAGCAAAGGCCGCAGCCGCTTGCCGCCATCGAGCACCGCGTAGCGCATCGCATCGCCCAGCAATACCGGCGCGTCGACGCCGACCCAGCGCGACAGGGCCGCCTCGACCCTGGCCAGATGCGGCTCGCTCCATGCGGCCAGTCTTGCCGGATCCCAGTGCGTCACATCGGCCGTGGTCATTCGGCGGTCCACACCTTCAGGCTGCCGGCGTCGAGCACCTTGATCTGGTCTTCGACGGCTTGCAGCTTGTCACGGCAGAACGTCAGCAAGGCCGCGCCGCGCTGGTAGCTGACCAGGAGTTGGTCGAGCGGCAACTGGCCCGATTCGAGTTCGGCCACCAGTTGCTCGAGCTCCTGAAGGCCGGATTCGTAGGTTGCGGGCAATGCGTCAGCGGGCAATGCGGTCGTGGCTGGCTGGAGAGAAGGCACCTTGGGCATGCAGAAATCGGTTGGTCGTGTAGTGAAGCTGGAAGATAGCCCGGACGGGAAAGGGCATTTTAGGACGGGGCACGATCCGGGGGCGGCAGGTACAATCGCGCCTCTCCAGCGCCTCTTCCGCGCGCCCTTCCAACGGTCCATCCGTTCATCTTTTCTCTCTCTCCCTGTGGGGAGCTTGGTCAGGTCCTCCATGTCTGATTTAAGTCTTCAACTGCAGCAGGCCGCGAGCCCCCTTCACGTTTCTGCGTACTTCGACGAGGCGCTTTACGCCCGCGAGCTGCAAACGTTGTTTGCTCAAGGCCCGCGCTACGTCGGCCATAGCCTGGCCGTGCCCGAGCCGGGCAACTTCCATACGCTGCCGCAAGAGCACCACGGCCGCGCGCTGGTGCACACGCCCAAGGGCATCGAGCTCATTTCCAACGTGTGCCGGCATCGGCAGGCGCTCATCCTGCAAGGCCGCGGCCAGCTCGCCGCACAAACGGGCGGCAACATCGTTTGCCCTCTGCATCGCTGGACCTACGCCGCGGCCGATCCGCGCACCACCGGCACGCTGATCGGCGCGCCGCATTTCGAACAGGACCCCTGCCTCAATCTGCACAACTATCCGCTGACCGAGTGGAACGGCCTGCTGTTCGAACGCAATGCGGGCGCCGACGGCACCAGCCGCGATGTCGCTGCCGACATGGCCAGCCTCGGCCCGCGCGCCGACCTCGACTTCACCGGCTACGCGCTGGACCGGGTCGAGCTGCACGAGTGCAACTACAACTGGAAGACCTTCATCGAGGTCTACCTCGAGGACTACCACGTCGGCCCGTTTCATCCGGGGCTCGGCAGCTTCGTTACCTGCGACGACCTGCGCTGGGAATTCAACAAGCACTTCTCCGTGCAAACGGTGGGTGTCGCCAATCGCCTGGGACGCGCGGGCAGTCCGGTCTATCAGAAGTGGCAGGAGCAGTTGCTCAAGTACCGTGACGGCAAGCCGCCGAAATACGGCGCCATCTGGCTGACCTACTACCCGCACGTGATGGTCGAGTGGTATCCGCATGTGCTGACGGTGTCGACGCTGCACCCGATCAGCCCGACCAAGACGCTCAACATGGTGGAGTTTTTCTACCCTGAAGAGATCGTCGCTTTCGAGCGCGAGTTCGTCGAGGCGCAGCAGGCCGCCTACATGGAAACTTGCGTCGAAGACGACGAGATCGCCGAGCGCATGGACGCCGGGCGCCGCGCCCTCATGCTGCGCGGCGACGACGAGAGCGGGCCCTACCAGAGCCCGATGGAAGACGGCATGCAGCAATTTCACGAGTGGTATCGACGCGAGATGGTCGCCAAGAACACCCAGACTTCCTCGCGCTGATGCAGGCGCTATGGATGGTGCTGGCCTCGCTGCTGTTCGCCAGCATGGGCGTCTGCGTGAAGATCGCGTCGGCGTGGTTCTCCAGCTCCGAGCTGGTCTTCTATCGCGGCGTGGTCAGCGTCGTTTTTCTGGCGGCGATCGCAAGGAGTCGCGGCATCTCGCTGGCGACGAAGTACCCCGGCATGCACGCATGGCGCAGCACGGTCGGCGTGCTCTCGCTCGGTGCCTGGTTCTATGCCATCGCGCACATGCCGCTCGCCACCGCGATGACGCTCAACTACATGAGCAGCATCTGGATCGCGGTGTTCCTGGTCTGCGGCGCCCTGCTCGCCTGGGTGCCGGTGCCGGGCCGGGATGGCAGCTTGCCGAAACCGCCGCTGCAGGGGCCGCTGGTGCTGGCCGTCATCGCCAGCTTCTGCGGGGTGGTGATGGTGCTCAAGCCCACCGTTGGCGAGAACCAGGGCTTTGCCGGCCTGGTGGGCTTGTTGTCCGGGCTGACGGCTGCCTTCGCGTACATGCAGGTGGTCGCGCTCTCGCGGCTGGGTGAGCCCGAGACGCGCACGGTGTTCTATTTCGCGGTCGGTTCTGCTGTCGTGGGTCTGGCGGCGGCGCTGACGACCGGCTTTTCAGCATGGAACTGGATGCATGCGATATGGCTGCTGCCGGTCGGTGTGCTGGCCTCGCTCGGACAGCTCTCGATGACGCGCGCCTACGCCAGCGCCAAGACCGAAGGCGGTACGCTGACGGTTGCCAACCTGCAGTATTCGGGCATCGTGTTTTCGGGTGTTTACAGCGTGCTGGTGTTCGGGGACCGCATCGATGGCGCGGGCTGGGCCGGCATGGCGCTGATCGTTGCGAGCGGCATCGCTGCGACGGTGTTGCGCCAGCGCTCGCTGCCGAAGGCACCGGCCGAAGAGCACTGACGACCGTCGATGCCACTGAAGACACTGAAGACATTCAAGAAGAGCGAAGGACTTCCATGTACACGACCTTGATCTCTGTCGAGCAAACGCAGGCACTGCAACAGGCAGGCGCTGCGCTGATGATCTTCGACTGCACCTTCGCGCTGATGCAGCCCGAGGCCGGTGCAGCGGAATACCGCGCCGCGCACATCCCCGGCGCGGTCTATGCCAACCTCGACACCGACCTGAGCGCCCCGCACGGTGCTCCGAGCAGCGACGGCACCGTGCTGGTCGCGAACGACGAAGGCGAACCGTCATCGGGCGGGCGCCACCCGTTGCCGAGTCGCGAGAAGTTCGCGTCGTGGCTGTCGAGCATCGGCTTCCGCAACGACATGCAGGCCGTGGTGTACGACCGCAATGGCGCCAACTATTGCGGCCGCTTGTGGTGGATGCTGAAGTGGATGGGCCACGAAGCGGTCGCGGTGCTCGACGGTGGCTTGCAAGCCTGGCAGGCCGAAGGCGGCGCCGTGACCGATCGTGAAGAGCCGGCGCATTTCCAGTCCAACTTCGTCGCGAACTCGCCGCGTCTCGCGCTGGTGCAGACCGATGAAGTCGCCTCGCATCTTGGGGATGGAACGCAGACGTTGATCGATGCACGGGCCGGCGCCCGATATCGCGGCGAAGTCGAACCGCTCGACCCGATCGCCGGTCACATCCCGGGCGCATTGAACCGGCCTTTCAGCGACAACCTCGGCCCTGATGGCAAGTTCAAGTCGGCGGCGCAATTGCGTACGGAATTCGAAGCGCTGCTGGGTGGGCGCGACCCTTCCACTGTCGTTCACCACTGCGGCAGCGGCGTCAGTGCACTGCCGAATCTGCTGGCAATGGAGATCGCAGGGCTCGGCCCCACTGGGTTGTACGCCGGCAGCTGGAGCGAATGGAGCAACTCGCCAGGCTTGCCGACGCGCCAGGGCGCTGCGCCGTAAAGCCTTCTTGTCGGCATTGAAACGGATTGCAAAGGCGCTGAAAAGAAGCCCTTGAACGACAGTCGCTGTCGATACGCACTGTCACATCCGACGTCGGCGGGCGCGCTACGTTGAACGTTGAACGAGGAGCACCTCGCTCTTCAGAAAGCGTTCCCATGACTCATAGCTCCGCCGTCTTCAAGACAAGCACCCACCGCGCCAAGCGGACCTTCGTCGCGCTTTGCATACCGGCGTTGATGCTGGCCGGTTGCGACAAGACCAACACGACATCCGCGCCGGCTGCTGCACCCGTGATCACGGCCACCCCGACAGCCGAAACGCCGGCCGTCGTGGCCCAGCCGGTTGCCGCGACCCCGGCGCCCGCTGCACCGGCCTACATGCCGCCGGGCGCCGAGCAGCTGTATCAAATGGTCGCGCCCATCGCGCTGTATCCCGACAAGCTCGTCGCGCAGGTGTTGGCCGGTTCGACCTACCCCGATCAGGTCACCGCGGCCGATGCCTGGATCGCGCAGAACGGTGGATTGAAGGCCGGCCCGCTGGCCGATGCCGCAGAGCGGCAGCCGTGGGACCCGAGCATCAAATCGCTCACGGCGTTCAAGCGCGTGCTGGACCAGATGGCGAAGAATCTGCCATGGACCACCGCTCTCGGGCAGGCCTACTACAACGACCCGGACGACGTGATGAACGCGATCCAGGTCATGCGTCAGCGTGCATCGCGTGCCGGCCAGCTGAAGAGCACCCCCAAGCTGCGGGTGGCGACCGCATCGGCTCCCGCCAACTACACACCGGACCCGAATGCGCCGGTGTACTACACCGGCCCGGCGGTCATCGAGCCGCCCCCGCAGTACATCACCATCGAGCCGGCGCAGCCGGACGTGGTCTACGTACCGAGCTACGACCCCGAAGTCATCTACGGCGAACCTGTTGCGGCTTACCCCGGTTACGCATACGCGCCGCCGGTGGTTGTCGAGCAGCGTGATCCCCGCTATTCGAACGGGCAGATCGCTGCGGCGGGCGCGGTGACTTTCGGCCTGGGCGTGGTGGTCGGCTCTGCGCTGGAACGCCACGGCTGGGGCTGGAATTCGTGGGGCATGAACTGGGGCCGCCCGGACGCCTACCGCGGTGGCAATCGACCGCAAGGCGGCCCGCCCGGTGGACCGCAAGGCGTTCGTGGTTTCGATCGACCAGCCGTGGTCTACAACCAGTCGACCTATATTCCGCGCGCCGAGTTTGCAGGTGGCGGCAACGGACGCGGGCCGCAACAAATGCAGATGCAGCGGGCTCAACAAGCGCAAGCGCT
>CAXTCC010000099.1:0-4718 GCA_964242015.1 uncultured Variovorax sp. | reverse complement strand
GCAACAACAGCAGCAACAACAAGCGCAGCAGCAGCAAGCTCAGGCACAACAGCAACGCCGTGCACAGGAGCAACAGGCACGTGGCCCAGGGAGGCCGCCAGGTGGCCGGCCCGACGATCAAAATCGTTGATGGGGCCCTCAGTCACCGGGCTGTCGGTGGTTGTCGGCAATACGCCGTCGGCGTCGCTCGCGCCGTCTTCAGGGTCGAACGCGTTCCGGCCTGACGCCGACGCCGACCGCATACGCGGGGATTCCCTGCAGGATCGGAAAGTGCTGCATCAGCCGCACCGGCCACGGCACGACGAACGGCGCAGCGCGCTGCCCGCTGCGCAGCACCGGCGCCAACAGGCGGTTCTGGATCGCGACCTGCACCGCCTGCGTCACCTTGGCGGGAAACTCGCGCCGTTGCTGGACGCGGGCCAGCAGCGGTGACAGCTCGTCGGCCGACACGCTCGCATCGGCCAGTGCGTCGCGCAACAGGTTGGCCGTGGCGACCGCATCCTGCACCGCCAGGTTGATGCCGACGCCGCCCACCGGCGACATCGCATGGGCCGCATCGCCGATGCAGAGCAACCCCGGCTTCCACCACTGCACCAGCCGGTCGACGGTCACGCTCAGCAGCTTGACGTCGTCCCAGCTGCCGATGTGTTCGACGCGGTCTTTCAACGGCGGCGCCGCCAGCGCGACCTCGGCACGGAAGGCCTCGATGCCGCGCGCCTTGATGGCTGCGATGCCCCCCTTGGCAATCACATAGGCGCACTGCCAGTACTCGCCGCGGTCGATGGTCGCCATGAAATGGCCGGCATCTATGTAGCCACCGGTCTGGTTGACGTCGCCCCATTGCTTGGGTAAGCGCATCCAGAGCACGTCGATCGGCGCGCCGATGTCGCGCACCTTGAGCCCGGCGGCGTCGCGCAGCACCGAACGCCGGCCGTCGGCAGCGACCACCAGGTCTGCCGCGACGTGCACCGCGCCGTCGGGTCCGGTCGCCATCACGCCGTCGACGAGACCGCCGTGTTCCGTCAGCCCTGTGGCTTCAGTGTTGAGCATCAGGTGGAAGCCGGGATACCGCGCAGCTTCATCGCGCAAGAAGTCGAGGAACTCCCACTGCGGCATGAGTGCGATAAAGCCGCAGGTGGTGCGCAGCCGGGTGAAGTCGGCAATGGTGACCTGGGTGCCTGAAATGCTGGCGTGCAGTTCATGCGCCTCGTCATGCGGTCGCTCGAGAAACGCGTCGAGCAGACCGAGGTCGGACATGACATCGAGGGTCGACGGATGGACGGTATCGCCTCGGAAATCGCGCAGGAAATCGCCGTGCTTCTCGAGCACGACGACATCGACACCGGCGCGTGCCAGCAAAAGCCCCAGCATCATTCCGGCCGGACCGCCGCCAACGACACAACAACGCGTGGTTACTGTGCCGGCCAATGCACTCGGCTCCGCTCCCGCCTGGGTCTTGCCCGTTTCGTTCATCGCTCGCCCTCCGTGCATTCGTGCACGAAAGATTTATAGGCCAGATCGGGCGTTTGCGGTATTCCCCGTCCGCCTGGTTCAGCGCCTTGACGGCGGCCCGCCGCTGTGGTCCAACCGGCTTTCATACACAAGGAGACGTCGATGAGCAGCCATGTCTACAAACTTCTCGAGCTGACCGGCTCCTCGCCACTGAGCAGCGACGATGCGGTCACGCGGGCCATCGCCAAGGCGAGCGAATCGGTACGCAACATCCAGTGGTTCGAGGTCACCGAAACCCGCGGTCACGTGCAGGATGGAAAGATCGCGCACTGGCAGGTCACGTTGAAGGTCGGCTTCACGCTGGAGTGAGGGCCGACGTTCGCGCGACCCGGCTCAGTCGGGCGGGTTCAGCATGCGATCGTTTTCTTCGTCGGACGGCACGTTGTCGGCATCGAGGCCGCTCGCCTCGCTCAGATCGATGCCCGTTTCTTCTTCCAGCTCGTCCATGCCTTCGTTCTCCGGCGAATCGAAATCCTCGCCGAGCAACGGTGCGTCCTTGGGAATATCGGCGGGTTCGGCGGGTTCGGCGGGGCGACGGGTGGAGTCCGTGTTGGACATGATCTGATCTCCTTGACTGGCGGCTTCAGGAATCGAAGCACGGGAGACGCATAGTGCACTCAGTGGCGCACTTTGGCGATTCAGCCGCGGCGAAGGATCGGTGTCGGAGACGACCGTGCCAGCGGGCTGCCGTCGGGCCCCGGGAACTGCAATTGCACCGCGCCCTGTTCATGGCCATGCGCCTGATGATCGCCATGACCCGCGTGCTCACCGTGCGCCAATCGACTCACCAGCGTGACCAGCACGATGCCCGCCACCAACCAGGCGACCTGCGCGGCCGTCTGCCGCGCCGGTAAGCGACGCTGCAGCTGTGGAATCAGGTCGGCCAGCGCGACGTAGACGAAGCTGCTGCCGGCCAGCACCAGAAAATACGGCAACCACGCGTGCAGCTGGTCGACCAGCCACCATCCGGCGATGCCACCCAGGGCGGTCATGGTGCCGGCGAGCGACACCTTGATCAACGCGGCACGCGGGTTGGGCGAGCTTTGCTGCAACACGACGAGATCACCGATGTGATGCGGCACCTCGTGTGCCAGTACAGCGACTGCGGCGACGAGGCCGAGCCGCAAGTCGGCGGTGAAGGCCGAGGCGATCAGGATGCCGTCGCCAAAACAGTGGACGCTGTCACCGGTGAGCACGGCCCAGCCACCGGCTCTACGTGGACGTCCGTGATCATGGGCGGGGGCGTGGTCATAGGCATGGTCATGGCCGTGCCCGTGATCATGATGGCGGTGGTCGTCGCCGCCGGTGGCTGCCTGGTGATGTTCGTGCCCGTGGTGCCAGAGCTCCGCCTTGTCGAGCAGGAAGAAAAAAACCAGCCCGAACAGCAGCACGGCGAACAGCACCGCCGGCTCGATGCCACTTTCGAAAGCCTCGGGCAACAAGTGCATGAAAGCGGTCGCGAGCAGCGCGCCGGCGGCCAGGCTCAACAAGTGCTGTGGATTGACGCCGCCAGCATCGCGCCGCACGCCGACACGCATGAGCAATGCTGCCAGCCAGACGCTGCCAATGCCGGAAACCAGCGTCGCCGCGATGATTGCTATCAGGTTCATGGCTCTTGTAAAAATGAGAAAGCCGCCCTGAGGACGGCTTGCAAGTCGTGTCGGTGTGAAAAGTCGGGCGTCATCTGATCACGTCGACAACCTGGGTCGCGAGTGCGGTTTTGATCTTATCAACGCTGTCAAGCGCGCTGGGCGGTCTTGGGCCGGCACTGCGATTTCAGTGCGCCTTGTCCCAGTTCGGCCCGAAGCCGATTTCCGCCAGTAGGGGCACCTTGAGTATCGCCACGCCGGCCATGATCTTCGGCACCTCGGTGCGCACCCACTCGACCTCGCCGTCAGGCACCTCGAACACCAGTTCGTCGTGCACCTGCATGATCATCCTGGTGGCGCGTTGTTGTTCGTCCAGCACGCGCTGCACCTCGACCATGCTGAGCTTGATCAAGTCGGCCGCCGTGCCCTGCATCGGCGCGTTGATGGCGGCGCGCTCGGCGCCACCGCGGCGCGGACCGTTCGGCGAATTGATCTCCGGCAGGTACAAGCGGCGGCCGAACACCGTCTCCACGTAGCCGCGCTCCTTGGCCAGCATCCGCGTTTCGTCCATGTACGCCTTGACGCCCGGATAGCGCGCAAAGTAACGCTCGATGTACGACGCGGCCGCCTTGGTTTCGATGCCCAGGTTGCGCGCCAGACCAAAGCTGCTCATGCCGTAGATCAGGCCGAAGTTGATGACCTTGGCGTAGCGGCGCTGCTCGCTCGACACCGCCTCGGGTGCGCCGCCGAACACTTCCGCCGCGGTCGCGCGATGCACGTCGATGCCTTCGGTGAAGGCGCGCAACAGCGAGGCATCGCCGCTGATGTGCGCCATGATGCGCAGCTCGATCTGCGAGTAGTCGGCGCTGGCGATCACGCTGCCGGCCGGCGCCACGAAGGCCTCCCGCACACGGCGCCCTTCGGCCGTCTTGACCGGGATGTTCTGCAGGTTGGGGTCGTTGCTGCTCAAACGCCCCGTGACGGCCACCGCCTGCGCGTAGTGCGTGTGCACGCGGCCGGTTCGCGGGTTGGCGAGCTGGCCCAGCTTGTCGGTGTAGGTGCCCTTCAGTTTCGACAGGCCGCGGTGCTCCAGGATCTTGGCCGGCAGCGGAAAGTCTTCCGCCAGTTTCTCGAGCACTTCTTCATCGGTGCTCGGTGCACCGCTCGGCGTCTTCTTGACCACCGGCAGGCCGAGCTTGGTGAAGAACACTTCACCGATCTGCTTGGGCGAGCCGAGATTGAAGGGTTGGCCCGCCAGCTCGTACGCCTCCTGCTCCAGCGCCATGATGCGTTTGCCGAGTTCGTGACTCTGCGCAGACAGGATCGGCGCATCGATCAGCACGCCGTTGCGCTCGATGCGGTAGAGCGACTCGCTCGACGCCAGTTCCAGCTCGTAGATGAAGCGCAGCTTGTCGTCGACCTCGATGCGCGGCCAGAGCGCGAGGTGCACATCGAGCGTCTGGTCGCTGTCTTCGCACGAGTATTCAGACGCCTTGTCGATCGCCACTTGGCTGAACGAGATCTGGTGCGCACCCTTGCCGCACAGGTCCTCGTAGTCGATACCGCTGCGCCCCAGATGGCGCTCGGCCAGGCTGGCCAGGCCGTGCGGCTTGTGGG
>CAXTCC010000098.1:0-13767 GCA_964242015.1 uncultured Variovorax sp. | reverse complement strand
TCGCGCCGCTCGAGGTTGCGGTGCATCCACTCGATCATGTCGGCGAAGATGTTCGGCGTCGAATGCTCGACCGTCGAAGGCAGGTTGACGATGCACTTGCGCTCTGGCGTGGGTTGCCACACTGCAGTCACCGCATCGACGACACGCTTGGAAAAGGCGAGATCGGTGCCGGAAAACATCTCCGGCGAGTACTGAAACGTCCACTGCGTTTCAGGCTGCTTGGCAGCGCAGTCGTTGAACATGCGCGCATGCGTCGTCGCAAGTTCGACGATCTGGTCTTCGTCCATGCCCAGCACCACACGCCGCATGATGGGCGCCACCGCGTTGTACAGATGCACGATGGCGCGCGGTGCGCCTTGCAGCGCCTCGAACGTCCGCGCGATCAGATGGTCTCGGGCCTGCGTCAGCACCTGGATCGTCACGTCGTCGGGGATGCGGTCTTCTTCGATCAGCTTGCGCACGAAGTCGAACTCGACTTGCGACGCCGATGGAAAGCCGACCTCGATCTCCTTGAAGCCGATGGCCACGAGCGTCTCGAACATGCGCGTCTTGCGTGCGATGTCCATCGGCTCGACCAGCGCCTGGTTGCCGTCTCGCAGATCGGTCGACAGCCAGATTGGAGCCTTGGTCAGCACGGCATCGGGCCATGTGCGGTCCTTGAGGCCGATCGGTGCGAACGCGCGGTACTTGGCTTGAGGTTGCTTCAACATATCGATTTCTCTGTGTGGTTGGGGTATCACCAGCAACCCAAAAAGCAAAACGGCCCGTTGCTGGTGCGAACGGGCCGAGGTAAAGGTTTGCGCGTGCGCTACCGTCTCCGCCCGAAGGGGATGAGTAGTAGAGCCAGCGAAATCTTGTTCATGAGGGTTGCGAATGTAGCACAGGCTGTTTTACTTGTGGAGTCCTACTTCGTCCGGTTCGTCGGTGGAAGTACTGATCACGCTGACTTGCTGACCCTTGGCCTTGCGCCACGCATAGACCACATAACCGCTCAATCCGTAGGCAACAAAAAGACCGAAGAGCACCGTCGGCGGATGGATGTTGATGACCGCGATGCCGAGCGCGATCAACACGATCGTCGCGAAGGGCACGCTCTTTTTCATCGAGATGTCCTTGAAGCTGTAGAACGGCGCGTTGGTCACCATCGTGAGGCCGGCATAGAGCGTGAAGCCGAAGGTGATCCAGGTGATGTGGTCCCATGAGAGATACAGCACCTCGCCGCCGCGCTTGCCCCACTCCGTCATGAGCCAGATGAAGCCGGCGACCAACGCCGCAGCCGCCGGAGATGGCAGCCCCTGAAACCAGCGCTTGTCGACCACTCCGGTGTTGACGTTGAAGCGCGCGAGGCGCAAGGCAGCGCATGCGCAATAGACGAACGCCGCGATCCAGCCCCAGCGACCGAGGCCCTTCAGCGACCACTCGTAGGCGATGAGCGCCGGCGCGGCACCGAAAGACACCATGTCGGACAACGAATCCATCTGTTCGCCGAAAGCGCTTTGCGTGTTGGTCATGCGCGCGACTCGGCCATCGAGACTGTCGAGAATCATCGCGGCGAAAACACCGAGCGCGGCCAGGTCGAAGCGACCGTTCATCGCCATCACGATCGAATAGAAGCCGCCGAACAGCGCTGCCAACGTGAACAGGTTGGGCAGGATGTAGATGCCCTTACGCCGCTTGCGCGGTTGCACCTCGTCGGGGAGCGTGTCGTCATGCATGGATTGAGCCTTTGGAGGAGCGCAGTGTAGTCAATGAAAAAGGGCCACCGCGCACGGTGGCCCCTTGCAGTCCGGAGGACGGCGATCAGTTGCGCGTTTGGTCCACGAGCTTGTTCTTTTTGATCCACGGCATCATCGCACGCAGCTTCTCGCCGACGACTTCGATCTGATGCTCGGCGTTCAGGCGGCGGCGGCTGATCAGCGTCGGCTGGCCAGCCGCGGCTTCGAGCACGAAGCTCTTGGCGTATTCGCCGGTCTGGATGTCCTTCAACACCTGCCGCATCACCTTCTTCGACTCGTCGTTGATGATGCGCGGCCCGGTCACGTACTCGCCGTACTCGGCGTTGTTCGAGATCGAGTAGTTCATGTTGGCGATGCCGCCTTCATAGATCAGGTCGACGATGAGCTTGAGCTCATGCAGGCATTCGAAGTACGCCATCTCCGGCGCGTAGCCCGCTTCGACCAGCACTTCGAAGCCGGCCTTGATCAGCTCGACCGTGCCGCCGCACAAGACGGCCTGCTCGCCGAACAGGTCGGTCTCGGTTTCTTCGCGGAAGTTGGTTTCGATGATGCCGGCCTTGCCGCCGCCATTGGCGGTGGCATAGCTCAACGCGAGGTCACGTGCCTTGCCGGTCTTGTCCTGGTGCACGGCCACGAGATGCGGCACGCCGCCGCCTTGCGTGTAGGTGCTGCGCACCGTGTGGCCCGGCGCCTTCGGGGCGACCATCCAGACGTCCAGATCGGCGCGTGGCTGCACGAAGCCGTAATGCACGTTGAAGCCGTGCGCGAAGACGAGCGATGCGCCTTCCTTGATGTGCGGAGCGACGTCGTTCTTGTAGACATTGGCGATCTGCTCGTCGGGCAACAGGATCATGACGACGTCGGCCGACTTCACCGCATCGGCGACTTCAGCGACCTTGAGGCCGGCCTTGCCCACCTTGTCCCAGGAAGCGCCACCCTTGCGCAGGCCGACGACGACCTTGACGCCGCTGTCGTTCAAGTTCTGCGCGTGCGCATGGCCTTGCGAGCCGTAGCCGATGATCGCGACCGTCTTGCCCTTGATGAGGCTGAGATCGGCGTCTTTGTCGTAGTAAACCTTCATGTCGTTGCTCCTTCGTTGAAATTCAGTGTGGATGGGTAATTGAGAGCGGCGGCGGGCATCAGACTCTCAGGATGCGCTCACCGCGGCCGATGCCACTGGCACCGGTGCGCACGGTTTCGAGAATGGCTCCACGGTCCAGCGCTTCGAGAAACGCATCGTTCTTCGAATGGTCGCCGGTGAGTTCGATCGTGTAGCTCTTGTCGGTGACATCGATGATGCGGCCGCGAAAAATCTCGGCCATGCGCATCATCTCTTCGCGTTCCTTGCCGACCGCGCGGACCTTGACCATCATCAGTTCGCGCTCGGTATACGAGCCTTCTGTCAGGTCGACGACCTTGACCACTTCGATGAGCCGGTTCAGATGCTTGGTGATCTGCTCGATCACATCGTCAGAGCCGGCGGTGACGATGGTCATGCGCGACAGGCTGGCGTCTTCGGTCGGCGCGACCGTCAACGATTCGATGTTGTAGCCGCGAGCGGAGAACAGGCCCACCACCCGGGAGAGTGCGCCGGGCTCGTTTTCGAGCAGCACGGCAATGATGTGTTTCATAAGCGAAAGACTCCTCTTTTCGGTGCCCTCCCCGCGCGGCGGTAACCACGCGGCTTGGCAGCCAATAGATTCGTCCCGAAAAAAGTTAGGGGTACGTTCCGGCGATCAGAGATCTTCGGAACCCAACAGCATTTCAGTGATGCCGGCGCCGGCCTTGACCATCGGAAACACGTTTTCGGTCGGGTCGGTGCGGAAGTCCATGAACACGGTGCGGTCCTTGAGCTTGCGTGCTTCGCGCAGCGCCGGCTCGACGTCTTGCGGCCGCTCGATCAGCATGCCGACGTGACCGTAGGCCTCGGCCAGCTTCACGAAGTTGGGCAGCGCGTCCATGTAGCTGTGGCTGTAGCGGCCCGAGTATTCGATCTCCTGCCACTGGCGCACCATGCCGAGGTAACGGTTGTTCAGCGAACAGATCTTGATCGGCGTGTTGTATTGCAGGCAGGTCGACAGCTCCTGGATGCACATCTGCACCGAGCCTTCGCCGGTGATGGTGAACACCTCGGCTTGCGGCTTGGCGAGTTTGATGCCCATCGCATACGGAATGCCGACGCCCATGGTGCCCAGACCCCCGGAATTGATCCAGCGCCGAGGCTCATCGAAACGGTAGTACTGCGCCGCCCACATCTGGTGCTGGCCAACGTCGGACGTGATGTAGCAATCCGCGTCCTTGGTCATGTTCCAGAGCGTCTCGACCACGTACTGCGGCTTGATCACATCGCCATTGCCGCGGTCGTACTTGAGGCAATCCTTGTCACGCCAGGTCTCGATCGTCTTCCACCAATCCGACAGCGCACCTGCGTCCGGCTTGGTCGAGGATTCCTTGATCATCGTGATCAGTTCGGTGAGCACGTCTTTCACGTCGCCGACGATCGGAATGTCGACCTTGACGCGCTTCGAAATGCTCGACGGATCGATGTCGATGTGAATGATCTTGCGTTCGTTCTGCGCAAAGTGCTTGGGGTTGCCGATCACGCGGTCGTCGAAGCGTGCGCCGACCGCCAGCAACACGTCGCAGTTCTGCATCGCGTTGTTGGCTTCGATCGTGCCGTGCATGCCCAGCATGCCGAGGAATTTTCGATCGCTGGCCGGATAGGCGCCGAGGCCCATCAGCGTGTTGGTGACCGGATAGCCGAGCATGTCGACCAGCGTGCGCAGCTCGTTGGTCGCGTTGCTCAACAGCACGCCGCCACCGGTGTAGATGTACGGACGCTTCGCCGTCAACAGCAACTGCAGCGCCTTGCGGATCTGGCCGCCGTGGCCCTTGCGCACCGGGTTGTACGAGCGCATCTCGACCTTGTCGGGATGGCCGCTGTATGCAACCTTCTTGAACGACACGTCTTTCGGCACGTCGACCACCACCGGACCAGGTCGCCCGGTGCGCGCAATGTGGAACGCCTTCTTGATCGTCATCGCCAGATCCTTCGGATCCTTGACGAGGAAGTTGTGCTTGACGATGGGCCGCGTGATGCCGACGGTGTCGCATTCCTGGAATGCGTCGAGGCCGATGGCGGCGGTCGGCACCTGACCCGAAATGATCACCATCGGGATCGAGTCCATGTACGCCGTCGCGATGCCGGTGACCGCGTTGGTCAGGCCGGGGCCCGACGTCACCAACGCCACGCCGACCTCACCCGTGGCACGCGCATAGCCATCCGCAGCGTGAACCGCTGCCTGCTCGTGACGCACGAGCACGTGCTGCATGGTGTCTTGCTTGTAGAGCGCGTCGTAGATGTAGAGCACTGCGCCGCCGGGATAGCCCCAGATGTATTGCACGCCTTCGGCCTGCAGCGACTTGACGAGCACTTCTGCGCCCATGAGCTCTTGAGATTGATTGCCCATCCCGGAGGATGCGGCTGCTGCGGAAGCGAGTTCCGCTTTCGAGATTTCCATGATGAACCTTTGGCGTTTTTTCGGGAACGAAAAACCTTGGGTGCCCCTTGCCAACCCTTGTGAGGCCGCGCCAGGACTTGAGGCCAATTGCCATGAGCGGATGGATGCTCCGCCGGACAATGACCCGTTTGCCTTTTGACTTGCAGCGCGGATTATGACATTGGCCCGGGATGCATAATCCGCGGCGGTAAAAACACATCTCGTCCAGAGACAGACATTCCCACGAGGCGCAGGTTGCGCCGGACCCGCTTGGCCACCGAAAAAGAACTTTCCGATTTCCTCAAAGGTGTTGAACGACGCGCTTTCAAACGCTCGATCTACCACGTCCGTGACGAGGAAGCTGCGCTCGACATCGTGCAGGACAGCATGATGAAGCTGGCCGAGCACTATGGGGACAAGCCGCCGAACGAGTTGCCGATGCTGTTCCAGCGCATCCTGTCGAACTGCACGCTCGACTGGTTCCGTCGTCAAAAGACCCGACGCGCACTTTTTTCCAACCTGAGCGACTTCGAAGCCTCCGACGACGATGGAGAATTCGACCTGTTGGAGAACTTCGTCGCGCCGACCGACTCCAGGGAAACCGAGAGCGCCGAAGATACGACGCGGCGCGCTCAGGTGTTCCACGACATCGAAGAAGAGATCGCCAAGCTGCCCGGCCGTCAACGCGAGGCCTTTCTGATGCGTTACTGGGAAGAAATGGACGTTGCCGAAACAGCCGCAGCAATGGGCTGCTCCGAAGGCAGCGTCAAAACTCACTGTTCGCGCGCCGTCCATGCCTTGAGCAAGGCGCTGACAGCCAAGGGAATTTCGCTATGACCACCTCGACCCCATCGTTCTCCTCGTCTTCTGACGCTCTCGAAGCCCAATTCGGCCGCCGCGTGGCCGCCCGATTGGCGGCTGGCAGCGAGCAGTTGCCGCACGACATCGGCGAGCGTCTGCGGGTGGCACGTCAGCAAGCGGTCAGCCGGCGCAAATTGGCGCCGCAACTGCACGCGGCACCCGTGGTGGTTGCGAATGGCCGGTCCGCCACGCTGGGCCTTGGCGGACGCTGGTGGACACGCATCGGTTCGGTGGTTCCGCTGATCGCTTTGGCGGCCGGCCTCATCACGATCAGCGTGATACAGGACGACGATCGCGCCAACGACCTTGCCGAGGTCGATTCGGCATTGCTCACCGGCGACTTGCCGCCCGCTGCCTACACGGACCCGGGTTTCGCGCAGTTCTTGAAGGCCGACGACTCCGCTGCACGTTGATCCTTTCGAATGCCGCTCAGCTCCGCGTCCATTTCTGACTCTCGCGCTGCGGCGCCTGCCGCCATCCAGGCGCGGCCGGTCGTCATTGCCTCGCGTGGCGTGCTGCGATGGGCGGCGGCGGTCGCAGTGGCACTCTCTGTAGCCTCCGGGTCGCACGCTCAGGTGCCGCTGGACGCCAAGGCTGGCAACCCGAACTCAGCAGGTGCGGTCACCACGAAGTCAGCCAGCGTCGCCAAGCCGCTCTGGAGCGAACTGAACCTGTCGCAGCAGCTGGCGTTGCAACCGCTGGCCGAGCACTGGGACAGCCTGTCGCTCGGCCACAAGCGCAAATGGCTGGCGATCACGCGCAACTATCCGAAGATGTCTCCCGAAGAGCAAACCGTCATGCACAGCCGCATGACAGGTTGGGCGACTTTGAGCCAGCAGCAACGAGCGCAAGCTCGGTTGAACTTCGCTGAGGTCAAGCAAGTCCCCGCGGACGAGCGCAAGGCGAAGTGGGAGGCATACCAGGCACTGAGCGAAGAGCGAAAGCGTGAGCTCGCCGAGAAAGCCGTTGTCAAGCCACCTCGGGGTGCGGCGATACCTGCAAAGCCGGTGTCTGCTCAGAAGTTCGCGCCTGTTCCGGTGCCGGTCGGCGACCGTTTGCCGCGCATTCAGCTGGCGCCGCCCAGCGAGCCGTCCGCAGTGTCCGTTCGGACATCGCGCCCCTTGCCCGCATCGTCAGCATTACCTGAGGCCCCTTCGTCGCCCCCCCCTCGGTCATCGGGCGCACCGATCCCCGCTGAAGCGCAGGTGCTCGTTCCGACGACACCGGTCGAGCGGGCACCGGGCCAGGCATCGACGACACCTTGATGTCGCCGTCGATGCCGTTGTCCAGTTCCGCAAAACCTGAAGCCAGTCTTGCAGAGACGCCCATCGGCCCAGTCGAAGCCGCAACGCTTTTGACAGCGCCCGGCCTGTGGCGCCGCATGGCGTGCTGGCTGTACGAGGGAATGCTGATGTTCGCCGTGGTCTTCGTGGCGGGCTGGCTTTTCAGCACATTGGGCCAAATGCGAGATGCAATGGACGAACGCCGTCATTTGCTTCAGGCCTTTCTGTTTGTCGTTTTCGGCGTGTACTTCGTCTGGTTCTGGATTCACGGCCAGACGCTGGCGATGAAGACTTGGGGTATTCGCATGGTCGATGCCCATGGTCGAGCCGTCACACAGGGCCGCGCGCTGGCCCGCTACCTGTTGAGCTGGATCTGGTTCCTGCCACCGCTCGCAGCGATTGCGCCGTTCAAACTTTCCGGCGGCGAATCGGCGTTGCTTATTTTTGGCTGGGTGCTCGTCTGGGCGCTGTTGTCGCGCTTCGAGCCCCGGCGCCAGTTCTGGCACGACGCCTGGGCCGGCACGCGACTGATTTCGTCGCGACCGATGAGCCGCAGCTGAACCGTGTTCACGCCATCCGCAGGCCACCCGTCGGCCGCGGTTAAGCTGCCAGCAAACACACCATGAGCGCCCTTCCCGATCCAACCGTCAATCCGCAAAAAGCCCGCAAAGGGTTGGAGCGCGTCTTTCACGCCACGCTCATCTCTCTGCAAGGTCTGCGCGCGGGGTGGAGCGAACCCGCCTTTCGGCAGGAAGCGCTGATCTCGATCGTGCTCGTTCCCGCCTCTTTCTGGCTCGGCCGCAGCTGGGTTGAAACCGCGCTGCTGGCGGGCAGCATCATGCTGGTGATGATCGTCGAGCTGCTCAATACAGCCGTCGAGGCCGCCATCGATCGCATCGGCCCGGAATGGCACGACCTGTCGAAGCGCGCCAAGGACATGGGCAGTGCGGCGGTGCTGCTGTCGTTGCTGATCTGCGGCGGAATCTGGGTGGCCGCGTTCTGGCAACGTTTCGGCGCTTGACCAACGTAGCGCCGCGATCCGATAAAGTTTCGGCCGGTCGACATCTCGCGTTGGCATGATGGGGGCCATGACCCCAGAATTTTCAATGTGTGTGTATTGCGGCTCGCGTCCCGGCGAGCGACCTGAATTTGCGGCAGCGGCCATCGCAGTCGGTCAATGGATCGGCCGACGCGGCGGCCAGCTCGTCTATGGCGGCGGCCGCACCGGCCTGATGGGCACGGTGGCTGAAGCAACACGAGCGGCAGGCGGCCGGGTGATCGGCATCATCCCCAAAGCGTTGGTCGACCGCGAGCTGGCCAACACCCTCTGCGACGAACTCCACATCGTCGACACCATGCATGAACGCAAGGCCATGATGGGCGAGCGTGCCGACGCATTCGTCGCGCTGCCGGGTGGCATCGGCACTTTCGAGGAACTGTTCGAGATCTGGACCTGGCGCCAGCTCGGCTACCACGACAAGCCTGTCGGCATCCTCAATGTCGAGGGCTACTACGACGGACTGCTCGGCTTTCTGGCGCACAGCGTGCGCGAGGGTTTCATGGGCGAATGGCAAATGGACCTGATGAACACCATGAACGATGCGGAAGCGCTGCTCGATTGGCTGATGGACCACCGCGGCGGCAGCGGGCCATCGGGATTGCTCGCAAAAAATATCTGACGGGCCCTGGCAAGCCCAAAGGCCCTGGCGCCTAGATAGCGCTTTCGTTCTCTTCGCCGGTCCGGATGCGGACGATGCGCTCGACGCTGGTGACGAAAATCTTGCCGTCGCCGATTTTTCCGGTGCGTGCGGCGTTCACGATCGCTTCGACGCAGCGATCGACGTCGGCGGCGTTCACCACGACCTCGACCTTCATCTTCGGCAAGAAGTCGACCACATACTCGGCGCCGCGATACAGCTCGGTGTGGCCCTTCTGTCGGCCGAAGCCTTTGACTTCCGTGACGGTGAGCCCGGTCACGCCCACCTCTGCGAGCGCCTCGCGCACATCCTCCAGCTTGAACGGTTTGACGATAGCGGTGATCTGCTTCATGGTGGTCTTCCGGCGGTTTCGTTGAATATGCTGACGATAGGGTAACGCCAATCCATGCCCGATGCTGCGATGAGTGACCCCTATGCCGAGGAATGCCTTCGTGATCTCGCATGGAGCGTGCCAGAGCAGCCGAAGCTGGCTGGTAGCCTTGGGTGATGCATGCCGACGCTTCTTCCACCCCTTATTCGCTGTCGCGCTGGTTCGGCCGCCAGGCGTACCTCCTGCTGATCTTTACCACCCTGGTCTGGGGTGCCAATGCGGTCGCAGCACGGCTCGCTGTCGGGGAGATTTCCCCGATGATGATGACCGCTTCACGCTGGATCGTGAGTTGCCTCGCGCTGGGGCTCACCGCGCACAGGCAGATCGCGCAGCACTGGCGCGCGTTGCTGCCAGCCTGGCGACGCATCGTGCTGATGGGCGGCTTCGGATTCACCGGCTTCAACGCGCTTTTCTATACCGCGGCGCACCACACCACCGCCATCAACATCGCCATCATTCAGGGCACGATCCCGGTGTTGGTGCTCATCGGCAGCTTCTTCATTTTTCGAAAACGCATCGGCGGGCTTCAATTGTTCGGTGTCGCACTGACCATCGTCGGGATCGCGGTGGTGGCATCCCAAGGGGACTTCGCCGCGCTGGCGCAACTGGCCTTCAACCGGGGCGATATCGCCATGGTCGTCGCCTGCATGATGTACGCCGCTTACACACTCGCGCTACGGGGGCGGCCGCAGGTGCCGGGCATCGTCTTCTTCGCCGCGTTGGCTGCGGTGGCCTTCCTGAGTTCGATGCCGCTGCTGGCCATGGAAGTTGCAACCGGGCACTTCTTCGTGCCGACCGCCCGAGGGATCGCACTGGCGCTTTTTGTCGGACTGCTGCCTTCGTTCATTTCACAGCTCACCTTCATTCGCGCGGTCGAACTCATCGGTGCAGCACGGGCCGGCGTGTTTCTCAATCTGGTACCGATCTTCGGGCCGTTGCTTGCCGTGCTCGTGTTGCACGAACCGCTCTCGCTGTACCACGCGGTCGCGTTGGCGTTGGTTCTGAGCGGTATCGGGGTGGCGGAGTACCTCGGGGCGCGCCGCTGACGGTCCGCCAGCAAGGGGCCCTGCTCATGCAACGATGCCTGTCGCCGCACGAGGTCTCGCATTCCTTCCTAAACTGCCACGTCGTTGCTATTGAATCCGCTTGTGCTTCTGCTTTTGTGAATCTGCCTTGACCGATCTCGTTCTCCATATCCACACGTCTCCGACGGAGATCGACGCGAAGGCGTGGAACGATCTGCTCGCGCTGCAGAAAAATCCGTCGCCCTTCATGCGGCATGAGTATTTGGTCGCCCTGCATGAGAGCAAGAGCGCCACACCCGAAAGCGGCTGGACGGCTGCCTTCGTCACGCTGCGTCGCGGCAAGCGCCTCGAAGGTGCCTGCCCGGTCTATGTCAAGGACCACTCGTATGGCGAGTACGTATTCGACTGGGCGTGGGCCAACGCCTATGAGCAGCACGGACTCAAGTACTACCCTAAGGCGCTCGTCGCGGTGCCCTTTACGCCGGTCCCGGGCGCGCGCTTGCTGGCGCGCGACGCCGCCGCCCGCACCCTGATGGTTCATGGGCTGGTGCAGTGGTGCAAGCAGGAAGAGCTTTCTTCACTGCATCTTCTTTTCGGTGCCGACGAAGACATCGCGGCCTGCGCGGAAGCCGGGCTCATGCTGCGCCACACCGTTCAATTCCACTGGACGAACACAGGCCCCGGCTACGCGGATTTCGAGGCATTCCTGGGCAGCCTGTCACACGACAAGCGCAAGAAGATTCGGCAGGAGCGTCGCAAGGTGGCCGATGCAGGCGTTTCGTTTCGCTGGTCGCGCGGCGCCGACATTTCCACGGACGACTGGGACTTTTTCTACCGCTGCTATGCGCGCACTTATCGCGAACACGGCAATGCGCCCTATCTCACCCGGGACTTCTTCCGTCGCATGGCCGACACGCTGCCGGAGGCGTGGCTGCTGTTCGTTGCAGAGCGCGGCGGCAAACCGATCGCCACCAGCCTCATCGCGCTTTCTGCGGCGGCGGAGAACGGTGCCGGCGACAGCGCTGCCCCGCTCGCGGCTTACGGCCGTTATTGGGGGGCGCTGGAGCGCGTCGACTGCCTCCATTTCGACGCCTGCTACTACCAGCCCTTGCAATGGTGCATCGACCATGGCGTGACGCGTTTCGAAGGCGGCGCCCAAGGCGAACACAAGATGGCGCGCGCGCTGATGCCGGTCAAGACAACGAGTGCCCATTGGCTTGCACATCCCTCGTTCGCGGACGCCGTCGAGCGCTTTCTGGAACGCGAAGGCGAAGGCATAGAAAACTACATGGGGCACCTCGGGGAACGCAGTCCTTTCAAGGCTTCGTGACTTATTCCCGAGCTTCGGGCCTGATATATGCGACTCGCCATAAAGGCTATACATACTGCCGGCTGACGCCTCCGGCGGCCCGCTCTAGCATGCCGCCGATCGGCATCAGCGTTCGGCATGTTCGGCATATGGCAAGGCGTCATTCGGCGCAGGTTGGCTCGCGGGAGAATATCAAATGGCTCGACTCATCGTCCTTCAACAGACAGCCACGCCCAAGCAGGTGGCGTTGTTCAAGCTCCCGTATCTGATCGGACGCGCGCCCAGTTGCGACCTGGTGCTCGACAACCCGCAAGTCAGCCGCGCCCATGCGGTGATGGAGCAGGCAGGCGACGCGATCCAGATTCGCGATCTGGGCGGCACCAACGGGACGTATGTGAACGGCCAGCGCGTCGAAAGCTGCGCGCTCGGCAACGGCGATGAAATCAAGGTCGGCGCGTGCGTCATCCGGTTTTTAGCGAGCGGTGGCGACGCCATGAGCGATGCCGAAGCGCTGCGTTTGGTGACAGCAGCCGGCAAGCTGCCGGAAGACGAGCTGGTCAAGCTCATGCCGAAGGGCTGAGCCAGTTACGGGGCGAGCCGCCCACCCGCCTGCCAGCCTGTCCGCCGCGGCCTTACTTCTTGTACGCGGCGATGCCGTCCAGCACTTCCTTGCGGGCGGCGTCGATGCCTTCCCAGCCGAGCACCTTGACCCACTTGCCTTCTTCGAGATCCTTGTAGTGCTCGAAGAAGTGGCTGATGGCCTTCAGGCGCATCGGGTTCACATCGTCGATCGAATTCCAGTGGCTGTAGATCGGCAGCACCTTGGTGGTCGGCACCGCGAGCACCTTGCCGTCGACACCGGCCTCGTCTTCCATCATCAGGATGCCGAGCGGGCGGCACGGCACGACGACGCCCGGCAGCAGCGGATACGGCGCGATCACCAGCACGTCGACCGGGTCGCCGTCGCCGCTCAGGGTCTGCGGCACATAGCCGTAGTTGGCCGGGTAGTACATGGCCGTCGTCATGAAGCGGTCCACGAACAACGCGCCCGACTCCTTGTCGACCTCGTACTTGATCGGGTCGGAATTCATCGGGATCTCGATCACCACATTGAAGGAATCGGGGATGTTCTTGCCTGGGGAAACTTTGTCGAAGGACATGTCTTTTATCGTGTGGTTGAGGAGATCGCGAAAGATGCGGACAAACCCGAAGTTTACTGATCGTGTCACGGTCCGCTCACACGAAGCGTGACTTTTGCCTGTAAATTGCATCCGTTGGCCAATCGGCTCCGCACCCAGGTGCAGTGAGCTTCGAGGAAGCAACGCGACGGAAATCCAAGGTCCCGTACGCGTTGCGCGCAGGGTCCCGCGTGCTTTCCGTTTCTTTAAATCGCAACGAACGATGGAGAAGCAAACGCATGATCGGCAACACTCCCCTGATACTCGCGATGGTCTGCGGCCTGGTGGCCGTCGGCTACGGTTTCTGGGCTCGCAGCTGGATACTTTCCAAAGATCCGGGCAACGCCCGAATGCAGGAGATCGCGGCTGCGATCCAGACAGGCGCCGCCGCGTACCTCGCAAAGCAGTACCGCACCATCGCCATCGTGGGCGTCGTGCTGGCGGTGCTCATCGGATTGTTTCTCGACCTCACCACAGCGGTCGGCTTCATCATCGGCGCCGTGCTGTCGGGTGCCTGCGGCTTCATCGGCATGAATGTGTCGGTACGGGCCAATGTGCGGACGGCGCAGGCAGCGACCCACGGCATCGGCCCGGCGCTCGACGTCGCTTTCCGTGGCGGTGCGATCACCGGCATGCTGGTCGTCGGCCTCGGCCTCCTGGGCGTCGCCGGCTTCTTCTGGTTCCTGGTCGGTAGCGCGGCGCCCGGCGCCAACCTGGCCACGCTGCTGAACCCGCTCATCGGATTCGCCTTCGGTTCGTCGCTGATCTCGATCTTCGCGCGGCTCGG
>CAXTCC010000097.1:3042-13963 GCA_964242015.1 uncultured Variovorax sp. | reverse complement strand
CCGGCCGACCGCTGCCGATGGCGCTGCGCGAGAACCGCATCTGGGGCGCGCGCGAGCGGGCCTTCGAGCGCGTGCTGCCGCGCATCGACGATCGCGCGCTGGCCCGCATGCTGCGCGCAGCGCACACTGTCGACGGCATCGTCAAAGGCCTGAAGCAGCCGGACTGGCCGGCCAGCGGCTGGCAGGCCTTGCAACGGCTGGCATTCATGCTGTGCCGCAGTTGCGCGAGTTGATCGATCAGCTCGGTGCCTGAGTCACGTAGGCCCACAGGGCTCCGCAGCGCACATCGTCGATCTCGAATCGCGGCATGCCTGCCGGCAACACGCCTTGTGCTGGATCGGTTCCGTTGCGCAATGCGTTGCAAAACGTGGGGAGGTCATAGCTGACCGGTTGACTGCCGCGGCGCGGCAAGGCCTCTCGCAGGTGGTAACGGTCGAGTACCGTGGCCATCGATGCCTTCGGGTCTTTCGGATCTTTGGCACGCGGGCCGGCGTGACACTGGCTGCAGCGCGCGGCGCCGGCTGCCAGCGGCTCAGCCGTGCCCGCCAGCGTCGCTGTCAGCGGCTCGTTGCCGTCGAAGAGCCGCGCGCCGCGTGCCTGGAGCGCTTTGGGCGCCGTATGCCGCCACGGGCCGAACCATGCGATAGCCGGCGCTGCCAACAGCATGGCGACCGCGAGGGCAATCGGCCATCGCGCGAACTCACGAGCCGTGCCCGACAGGGCATCGCCGGCCGCCGCATCCATATATGAAACCTTTAGTGCTATTTTGTGACGAGGCGTAGGCTAGCGGCTGAAGCCGCCACGCGCAAGCGTCCAAGGGCCCGAGCCGCGGCAAAATAGGGGCATGAACGCGTTCAATGTCCACGAGCACATGCAGGCCTTGGGTCTGCAGGCCAAAACCGCGTCGGCCTTGATGGCCCGCGCCGATGCCGCCACCAAGATGAAGGCGTTGAAGGCGCTGGCCCGGCGCCTGCGCGAAGCCGGTCCGGCGCTCGAACTCGCCAACCGGCAAGACATGGAGCGCGCCACCGCCTCCGGGTTGTCGGCGCCGATGGTCGACCGGCTCGAGCTGACGCCCAAAGTGATCGCCACCGTCGCCGAAGGCTGCGAGCAGTTGGCCGCGATGCCCGATGTCATCGGCGAAATCATCGGCATGAAGCAACAGCCCAGTGGCATCCGCGTCGGCCAGATGCGCGTGCCGATCGGCGTGTTCGGGATGATCTACGAGAGTCGGCCCAACGTGACGATCGAAGCGGCCAGCCTTGCCATCAAGAGCGGCAATGCGGCCATCTTGCGCGGCGGCTCCGAAGCCATCGAATCGAACAAGGCGCTGGCGCGACTGGTGAGCGATGCGCTGGCCGAGGCCGGCTTGCCGCGCGAAGCGGTGCAGCTGGTGCAGACCACCGACCGCGAAGCGGTAGGTCAGTTGATCGCGATGCCGCAGTTCGTCGACGTCATCATTCCGCGCGGTGGCAAGGGGCTCATCGAGCGCATCAGCCGCGACGCCAAGGTGCCGGTGATCAAGCACCTCGACGGTAACTGCCACGTGTATGTCGACAGCAGCGCCGAGTTGCCGATGGCGCTGGCCATCGTGGACAACGCCAAGACGCAGAAGTACAGCCCGTGCAACGCCGCCGAGGGCCTGCTGGTCGCCGAGAGCGTGGCGACGGCCTTCCTGCCGATGATCGGTGCCGTGTTTGCCGCAAAGGGCGTCGAGATGCGCTGCGATGCGAAGGCCGCCCGGATTCTGCGCGGTGAGGGGGCGGTGGACTCGGGAGCGCTGGTCGTCGATGCGGTGGATTCCGACTGGTCCGAGGAATATCTGGCAGCCGTCATCAGCATCAAGGTGGTCGCGGATGTCGACGAGGCGATCGCGCACATCAACCACTATTCGAGCCACCACACCGACGCGATCGTGACGCGAGACCATGTCAATGCGCAGCGGTTCTTGCGAGAGGTCGATTCGGCCAGCGTCATGGTGAATGCCAGCACGCGCTTTGCCGATGGCTTCGAGTTCGGCCTGGGCGCAGAAATCGGCATCAGCACGGACAAGTTTCATGCACGCGGGCCGGTGGGGATCGAGGGCCTGACTTCGCTGAAATACGTGGTGCTCGGACAAGGCGAGATCAGGAATTGATCCGCACGCGAGCGCGCGAGCTGTGGGATCCGGATTGAGCAGGCCGATTTGCGTTCGGCGGGTTGTCATTCGGCGGTCAGGCCCCAAATCCTACAATCCCGCTCCAGCTTTCTTGTACAAAGCCTCCACAACAACAAGGCCGCCGCATGGTCCCGCATCTCGTCACCGCCCTGAACGGCCCGATCAACGAACTGGAGCAGCGCGTGCTCGACTCGATGTCCGCCATCGAGCGCTGGTTCCGGCTCGAATGGATGGAGCACACGCCGCCGTTCTATACCTCGGTGGACGTGCGCAATGCCGGCTTCAAGCTGGCGCCTGTCGACACCAATCTGTTCCCTGGCGGCTGGAACAACCTGACCAAGGAAATGCTCCCGCTGGCCGTGCAGGCCGCACAAGCCGCGATTGAAAAGATCTGCCCGGAAGCGCGCAACCTGCTGGTCATTCCGGAAAATCATTCGCGCAACACCTTCTACCTGGCCAACGTGCTCCAGCTCGTTCACATCTTCCGGATGGCCGGGCTCAACGTACGCGTCGGCTCGATCGACCCGGCGATCAAGTCGCCCAAGAAGATCGAACTGCCGAACGGCGAGAGCATTTGCCTGGAACCGGTGGTGCGTACCAAGCGCCGGCTGGGCCTCAAGAACTTCGACCCCTGCACCATCCTGCTGAACAACGACCTGTCGGCGGGAACGCCCGGCATTCTGGAAGACCTGCACGAGCAATACCTGCTGCCGCCGCTGCACGCGGGCTGGTCGGTGCGCCGCAAGAGCAACCATGCGCACAGCTACGAAGAGCTCACCAAGCGCTTCGGCAAACTGCTCGGCATCGATCCGTGGCTCATCAACCCGATGACGTCCAAGGCAGACGGCGTCAATTTTGCCGAGGGCATGGGCATCGACGTGCTGACCAGCCACGTCGACGCCATGCTCACCAAGGTGCGCCGCAAGTACAAGGAATACGGCATCAACGAGAAGCCTTTCGTGATCGTGAAGGCCGACAACGGCAATCACGGCATGGGCGTGATGACGGTACGCGATGTCAAGGAACTCGACGCGCTCGACAAAAAGCCCCGGGGCAAGATGAGCAGCACCCGCACCGGCCTCGAAGTCAACGAAGTGATCGTGCAGGAAGGCGTGCTGACCAACGAGCGCGTGCACAACGGCGTGGCCGAGCCGGTGGTCTACATGATGGATCGCTATGTGGTCGGCGGCTTCTATCGCGTGCATGCCGAGCGCAGCGCCGATGAAAGCCTCAGTTCGCCAAGTTCGAGTTTCGTGCCGCTGGCTTTCTCGGAAAGCGCGCACATGCCGCAACCGGGTGCCAAGCCGGGTGCCAGTGCACCCAACCGGTTCTACATGTACGGCGTGATCGGTCGACTGGCGATGGTGGCGGCGAGTTACGAAATGGAAGCGACCAACCCGGACGCCGAAGTCTACGAATAATGATGCGCGGAAGCGACTTGCGGCGAGGTCGAGGCGCTGCAAAATAGCGGCCCCATAGCAAACAAAAACAGAGGGCGGAGGATTGGGTGCGTGCCGTGCACGCTCCCGGTCTCATGAAGGCGCGCATGTGCGGCCTGACGCCGCTCTTTCGATCGACCTTGTGTCAGCTCCCAAAAACTCCGCCGCGACCCTGATTCTGGGCGCCATCGGCGTCGTCTACGGCGACATCGGCACCAGCGTGCTGTATGCCACCAAAGAAGTCTTCAGCCACGGACTCGTGCCGTTCACGGTCGAGAACGTCTACGGCATCCTGTCGATGTTCTTCTGGACATTGACGGTCATCGTCTCGCTGAAGTATGTGGTGCTCGTGTTGCGGGCCGATAACGAAGGCGAGGGTGGCTTGGTCGCGATGTTGGCGCTGGCTTCGCGCGCAGTCGCCGACAAACCGAAGCTGCGCAGCGTGCTGCTCATTGTCGGCATCTTCGGCACCTCCTTGTTCTATGGCGATGGCGTCATCACGCCGGCCATCTCCGTGCTGTCGTCGGTCGAAGGCCTGGAAGTGGTGTCGCCGCAGTTCCGGCACTACGTGATCCCGATCACGCTGGTCGTGCTGTTCTGTCTGTTTGCGGTTCAAAAGCGCGGCACGGCGGGCATCGGGCGCTTTTTCGGGCCCATCACTTTGCTGTGGTTCGCGGTGATCGCCGTGCTCGGCGTTTCGCAAATCGTGCACCACCCGGAAATCTTCAAGGCGCTCAACCCGTGGTACGCGTTGAAGTTCATGTGGGACAACAAGGTCACCAGCTTCATCATGCTGGGGGCCACGGTGCTGTGCGTCACCGGTGCCGAGGCGCTCTATGCGGACCTGGGGCATTTCGGCAAGCGACCGATTCGTATTGCCTGGTTCACTGTCGTGATGCCGGCGCTCACGCTCAACTATTTCGGCCAGGGCGCGCTGTTGCTGGAGAACCCGGAAGCGGTCAAAAATCCGTTCTTCATGATGGCGCCGGAGTGGGCGCTGATCCCGCTGGTGTTGCTGGCGACCGCCGCCACGGTGATCGCATCGCAGGCGCTCATCACCGGCGCCTTCAGCGTCACGCGGCAGGTGATCCAGCTCGGCTACTTGCCGCGACTGCAGATCGAACACACCAGCGTGCGCACCGCCGGGCAGATCTACATCCCGCTGGTGAACTGGGGGCTGTTCGTGGCCATCGTGCTGGCGGTCGTCATGTTCCGCTCGTCGAGCAACCTGGCAGCGGCATACGGCATCGCGGTGACCACCGACATGCTCATCACCACGGTGTTGACCTTCTTCGTGATCCGCTATGCCTGGAAGATGCCGCTGGTGCTTTGCGTCTTGGCGACCGCCGCGTTCTTCATCGTCGACTTCCTGTTCTTCGCGTCGAACCTGCTCAAGCTGCCCGAAGGCGGCTGGTTCCCGTTGTTGATCGGCGGCGCGGTGTTCACGCTGATGATCACGTGGAAAGAGGGTCGCCGGCTCATGGGCGAGGTGCAGCGCGCCGATGCGATCGACCTGAAGACCTTTCTCGGTTCTGTCTTCATCAGCCCGCCGCTGCGGGTCGACGGGACCGCCGTATTCCTGACAGCCGAGCCCGGTGTGGTGCCCAACGCGTTGCTGCACAACCTGAAGCACAACAAGGTGCTGCACGAGCAAAACCTTTTCGTCACGGTGCGAAGCCACGAGGTGCCGTGGATACCGATGGACAAGCGGATCGAGATGGACGCGCTCGGGCACCACTGCTGGCAGGTCATCGTCCACTATGGCTTCAAGAACGATGTCGACCTGCCGCGTGCGCTGCAGCAGGCGCGCATGCGCGGCTGCCAGCTCGAGCCCATGACAACCAGTTACTTTTTGTCGCGTGACGTGGTCATTCCGACGCTTGGCAGCGGCATGCTGCCTTGGCGCGAAAAGTTGTTTGCGCAAATGCACCACAACGCCAGTGGCGCGGCGGATTTCCTGGGCCTGCCGAACAATGCGGTGGTCGAACTCGGTTCGAAGATCGAGATCTAGGGCCGTAGAAACCCTATGTGACGTACGTGTACCACTTTGTAACTATTGTGTATTTTTGCACTAGAGTGTCGTTGCCGACTTTTTAGTTTTCGTTCCAGCGTCGGCTCACCCGTTGAGGCGACTTTTGGCAATTCGTACGTCGGCTTTCGAGTTTCCACGGCTGAGCCGTGCTGTGTTGGCGCTGGCCCTTGCCGGCGTGGTCGCTTCATGCGGGGGCGGCGGAAGTAGCAGCTCAGGTGCGATTTCGGGTACCAGCATCGCTGCCACGGCAGCAGCTTCAGATTCAGGTACGGGCAAGACAGCGAAGGCGGACACCAGCGTCACCATTGCGCCGGCATCGTTTGCGCTGCAGGCAGCCTCGAAGTCGGCGTCCACAACGTCTGCTGTTCCCGACGCTGCAATCGTTCCGCTTACGCGCACCGCGGATATGCCGCAGGACGCGTCGCCTGTCCGCAAGCGCACGCCCGGCGCTTCGAGGTCACAGGCCTATGTCACGCTCGATGGTCTGAGTGCCGAGAAGAAGGGCACCTTCGCACGCAAAGCTCAGTCGGTGTCCACCGCGTCCGCGGGGATCCCGACGCAGGTCGGCCTGGGGCGCGGCATCGATGCGACCGCGACCGAGGCTGCCACCGCTCAGGTTCTTGTCTGGAACGAATCGCCGAGCAAGGGGCGTATCGCTGCCATCCACTTCGCTACGCCGGATGCCAAGGGCGTGCGGCTCGGCGTGCGAGTCACCAGTCTTCCGCTGGGCACGATGCTGCGGTTCTATGTCACCGGCAGCACGACGATGATCGAGGTCTCGGCGCAACAGGTGCTCGCGTCGATTCAGCGCAACCTCGACGCCGGTGAAACGGGTGACGCCGCTCGCACCTATTGGTCGCCGGATCTGGGCGGCGAAGAAATCACGCTGGAAATCGAAGTGCCGGCCGGCACCGATACGGCGCTGGTTCAGATCGCCATACCGCGCCTGACCCATATGTTCGTCGCGGTGGATGCCCTGGCGGCGAACGCGGCACTGGGCAATGCTGCGGCCTGCACGCTCGACGTCAGCTGTACGCACGCTTACGACAAAGAGAGCAAGTCGGTGGCGCGCATGACCTTTGTAAAGGACGGCGATGGCTATGCCTGCACCGGCACCCTGCTGAACGACAAAGCCTCGTCCGGCACGCCTTACTTCCTCAGCGCTTACCACTGCATCTCGACGCAGGCTGAAGCGTCGAGTCTGATCACCGACTGGTTCTTCCACTCGTCGCAATGCGGCAACGGCGCGTTGAGCGACGCCGCCCGCACGGTCTACGGTGGCGCAACGCTCCTGCTCGCCAGCGCGGAGACCGACACATCCTTCATGTCGCTCGCAGGTACGCCCCCGCCGGGCGCCGTGTATGCGGCGTGGAGCGCCACGCCGCCACCGATCGGCAGCGACGCTTTCGGCCTGCACCATCCGCTGGCCGACCTGCAGAAATACAGCACCGGCAAGGTCATCGACTACTTCTCGTGCGTCGCGCACACCACCGATGGCAACTGCACCTTTACGACGGCTGCGCCGTCGACAGCGCGCTATGTCGAAGTGATGCTCGGTCAAGGTCCGGTGCAGCCCGGTAGCAGCGGATCACCGCTCTTCACGACATCGAACGGCACGAGCGTCCTGATGGGCCAGTTGTTCGGCGGCGCTTCTTCGTGCAGCAACGCCATCGCGGTCTATGGACGCTTCGATGTTGCATACAACGCGGGCATGTCGCAGTGGCTCAACGCGCCGGCGCGTCCGCGCATTCCGATCTACCGCTTCTACAACACCGACACGTCGACGCACTTCTATACCGCCAGCGCGACGGAGCGCGACAGCGTGCGCAACACGATGCCGAAGTACAACTACGAGGGCATCGCGTTCTACGCCTACCCAGACGGCGCCACCGGTGCGACGGCGCTCGAGCGCTTCTACAACTCGAAGACCGGAGCGCACTTCTACACGATCAGTGCGGAGGAAAGCGCGAACGTGAAAGCCAACAACCCGGCCTTCAACTATGAGGGCAAGGGGTGGTACGCCAGCGTGGGAGCCACCACTGGCACGACGGCAATGCACCGCTTCCTCAACACCAAGACCGGCACGCATTTCTATACGATCAGTGCGGCTGAACGCGACGCCGTGCTGCAAAACTCCCCAAGCTATCACTACGAGGGCGTCGGCTACTACGCCTGGACCTCGCCGCTCTAGCTTTCCAGGGCCTCCATGTGCGTCACGATGGCCCCCGGCGTCGTGAACCAGATCTCCCCGCGATCCCGCGCCGCAGCCAGCGGTTCCAGCGCGCGCCTCAAGTGACGTAGCCGGTACGGCTGCCCGACGATGTACGGATGCAGCGCCACACCCATCACCAGCGGCTGCGTGCGCGCCTGCTCGCGCATCTCGTCGAAATTGTCGACGACCATCGTCGCGAAGTCTTTCGCGTCCATCTGGCGCGCGACGATCATCGGGATGTCGTTGAGTTCCTGCGGGTACGGCACGGCCCACAGCGACTTGCCGCTGCGCGTGCGCATGCGTGTCGGCTGGTCGTCGTGACACCAGTTGAGCGTGTAGGTGTAGCCGGTTTCGACCAGCAAGTCGGGCGTTACGGCGCTTTCTGAAATCCAGGGCGACAACCACCCTGCCGGCGTGATGCCGCTCTCGGCGCTGATGCGATCGCGACAGCGTTCGAGCAATGCGCGTTCGCCGGTTTCGCTGTAGTCGCCTTGTCGCTCCGCATTGCTGTGGCCGTGGCCGATCAACTCGTCGCCGCGCAGCTGCACGGCGCGCAGGAGTTCGGGGCAGTGGTCGTACAGGGCCGTGTTGATCAACGCGCCGGTCGGCAAACCGAGCGAGTCGAACAGTTCGAGGCAACGCCAGGCGCCGACCCGATTGCCGTACTCACGCCAGCCATGGTTGAGCACATCGGGCTCGGGCGACGGTGGGCCGATGCGCGCGCCCAACCCGTCGCCGAACGCAAAGTGCTCGAGGTTGAAGCCGAGGTACACCGCGAGCCCGGCGCCATTGGGCCAGCGATAGTCGGGCCGCCGGGTGATCGGCGAATAGTCGAAGCGGTCGTGCGAGGGGAGCTTGTCGGGCCAGCGTGCGGTCATGCGGCGAGTCTGCAAGAGGCGCGCCATCGCCGCAAGGCAGGCCGTCGTCGAATGTCCTGTGCCTTGGCGGGCACAATTCACCGATGCGTTTTTTCAAGGACTTGAGCCTGTCGGCTTTCACGGCCGGCTTCGTCGCGGTGCTGGTGGGCTTCACCAGTTCGGTGGCCATCGTGTTCCAGGCCGCGCAGGCCTTCGGCGCCACGCCCGCAATGATCACTTCGTGGATGTGGGCGCTGGGTCTGGGCATGGGTTTGTGTTCCGCGTTGCCGTCGTTGTATTGGCGCAAGCCCGTGATGATCGCGTGGAGCACGCCGGGCGCCGCGGTGCTGGCGGTGGCCGGCGTGGGCTACGGCATGAACGAGGCGGTCGGCGCCTTCATCGTGTGCGCCGTGCTCATCACGCTGGCCGGCGCCACGGGATGGTTCGAGCGGGTCATGAGCAAGATTCCGATGGCGATCGCTTCTGCCTTGCTCGCGGGCGTGCTGGCGCGCTTCGGCTTGCAGGCGTTCATCGCCGCGCAGACCGCGCTGCCGCTCGTCTTGTCGATGCTGGCGGCCTACCTGCTGTCCAAGCGCTTCGTCCCGCGCTACGCAGTGCCGCTGACCCTGCTCGTTGGCGTGGTCTATGCAGCGTCTCGCGGTCAGCTGGCCTGGTCTGCAGTGCACTTCGATGTCGCGATGCCGGTCTTCACGATGCCGATGTTCAGCTGGCGCGCTGCCGTGAGCCTCGCGCTGCCCTTGTTCGTCGTCACCATGGCTTCGCAGAACCTCCCGGGCGTCGCGGCGATTCGGGCTTCCGGCTACGACCTGCCGATCAGCAAGCTCATCACGATCAGCGGGCTCGCGACGCTGCTGCTCGCGCCATTCGGCGGCTTTGCGCTGAACCTGAGCGCCATCACCGCGGCCATCTGCATGGGGCCCGAAGCGCACGACGATCCGAAGCGGCGCTACACGGCGGCGGTCAGTTGCGGCGCGATCTACGTGGTGATCGGCCTCTTCGGTGCCGCGGTGGTCGGCGTGTTGACCGCGTTCCCGAAAGAGCTGGTCGCCGCCATCGCCGGGCTTGCATTGCTCGGCACCATCGGCGGCGGTCTGGCTGCGGCGGTGCGTGACGAATCGCACCGTGAGGCGGCGCTGATCACCTTTCTGGTGACCTTGTCCGGCGTGACGCTGGCAGGCATAGGCTCGGCGTTCTGGGGTGTGGTGGCCGGCGCCATCGCCTTGGCCGTGCAGCAACTCGGCCGCCGCAACCGCTACGACAGCAGCCATAGCGGCCACAACAATGACCCGACAAAAGCCTCCGTCGACAAGGCCATCGCAGCCGGCGGCAAGATCGTGCCCAATGAACAGCAGGCGACGCGCAATGCAGCCGCCGGAAAGACCTTCTGATGCACAACATCCTCTTCGTCGCCGACCCGCTCGACCAATTCAAGATCTACAAGGACACCACCTTTTCGATGATGCGCGAAGCGCAGCGCCGCGGGCATCGCATCGCGGCGTGCCTGCCGCAAGACCTGCAATGGAAATCAGGCGGCCTGGTCACCGCCAACGTGCAGCAGATCACCCTCACCGGCGACGCCAGGGCCTGGTACCACGAAGACATTCTCGAGACCAAGGCGCTCAAGGATTTCGACGTCGTGGTCATGCGCAAGGACCCGCCCTTCGATGCCGAGTACATCTATGCGACGCATCTGCTGGAACAGGCCGAGCGTGAAGGCGCGCACGTGGTGAACACGCCGCGCGCGCTGCGCGACCATCCGGAGAAGCTCGCCATCATGGAGTTCCCGCAGTTCGTGACGCCGACCTTGGTCACGCGCAGTGCGCAATCGGTGCGCGACTTTCATGCGGAGCATGGCGACATCATCCTGAAGCCGCTCGACGGCATGGGCGGCATGGGGATCTTCCGGGTGCGGCAAGACGCGATGAACCTCGGCTCGATCGTCGAGACGCTCAACAAGGACGGCGCAGAAACCATCATGGTCCAGCGCTTCGTGCCCGAGGTCACGCAGGGCGACAAGCGCATCCTGATCATCGCCGGCAAGCCGGCGCCCTTCGTGCTGGCGCGCATTCCTCAGGGGACCGAGGTGCGCGGCAATCTGGCGGCTGGCGGCAAGGGTGTGGCGCAGCCGCTGACCGAGCGCAATCGCGAGATCGCGGAAATCATCGGAGGCGCGCTGGCGCCGCGCGGCCTGCTCCTGATCGG
>CAXTCC010000097.1:0-2942 GCA_964242015.1 uncultured Variovorax sp. | reverse complement strand
CGCCGCTTGCGGGCCCATATCACGATGCCGGTGATCGACAGCATCGCGACGCCGAGGCCCATCATCGACATCATGATGCGGCCAGGCAAGCCGAGGATGCGGCCGGAGTGCATGGGGAACTGCAGTTGCACGAACACGTCGGCGGCGGTGCCTTTCCAGGGCACGTTCTGGCTGAGCAGGCGGCCGTCCATGCCGTCGATGTAGAGGTTGCTCAGGCCCATGCCGCCTTGCCCGTTCTCAGCACCGGGCTTGAAGAACGACACGTTGTAAAAGCCGTAGCGCGCCTCGTAGTAGATGCCGCCCGGAGGCGTCGTCCAGCCCTGGCGTCGCGCCTCGGTCTCGGCGATCTGCACGACCTGCGCGAAGCCCAGCGCGGGCGTGATGGTGGTGCCGAGCGGCGCCATGGTGCGCGTTTCGTAAGGGCCCGGCGTTGTCTTCGACACCAGCGATAGCACGGGATAGAACACTTCGCGGTAGAGGTTGAGCGAGAACGAGGTGAAGGCGATCACGATGATGAAGACCCACACCCAGAGTCCGCCTGCGCGGTGCAGATCGAAGTTGAGCTTGTAGCCGCCTGCACGCCAGCGTATCGCCCATGCCGGCTGCCAGCGCTGCAGCCAGGTCGACGGCTTGCGATGGCGTGCGGCGCCTTTCGGCGCATCGCGAGGCGTCTTCAGGCGGCGCGGCGTCGTGAGGTAGAGCGCCACGAAGCTGTCGACGAGCCACACCAGCGCGACAGTCCCCATGATCCAGTAGCCGATGCGGTCGGTGCCCCACATGGCCGGGATGTGCAGACTGTAGTGCACCGTTCGCAGGAACGGCATCAGGCTTTCGCGCGACAGCGAGACCGCCGTCGAGTCGCGCCGGCCGACGACGCGTCCTGTGACCGGGTCGACGAACACCTGGTTGTAGCCCAGCGAATAGGGTTGTCGCGTGGCAGCGTCGATGCGTGGCTCGACGAAGAAGGCCGCGTTATGGCCTTCCTCGAGTCCGAGCGAAACGTAGCTGACCTTGGCGCGCGGATCGGCTGCTTCCACCGCGGCGGCCATCGCCATCGGGTCCTTGAAAGGGCCGCGGCTGTCGGTGTCGTAGAGCGCGCTGTTGAGCCATTCGTCGAGTTCGTGATCCCATGACGTCACCGCGCCTGTGAGACCGGAGACGATCAGGAACAGCGCGACCGTGAGGCCCAGCCAGCGGTGAACGACGGTAAAAAACGCGCGCACGGAACCGGCTTGCCCTTAGAAGTTGACGGTGCCGGTCAGGACGAATGTGCGGGGCTGGCCCAGCACCAGGTAGTTGGCGCCGGGGTAGCCACCGGCCGATGCCCAATACGACTTGTTGAGCACGTTGTCGACGCGTCCGCGGATCGTCAGCAGGCGGCCGTTGCCGATGTCCACCAGGTAGCGCGCACCGAGGTCGAGGCGAGTCCACGACGGCAGCACTTGCGTGTTGGCTGCGTCGGCATATTGCTTGGCGGTCTGCAACACGCGCGCGTTGACCGAGAAGCCGTTGACGCCCGGCACGTCCCACTCGGCGCCGAAGTTGATCTGATGCTTGGGCACGCCGATCACGTCGTTGCCGTTGTTGGCTGCGACGGCACTGCGGCGTTGCTCTGCGTCCAGGAACGTGACACCGCCCAGCAGGCGCAAACCCTTGACCGGTTCACCGAACACCGACAGTTCGACGCCGCGGTTGCGCTGCTCGCCGAATGAACCGTAGGTGTTGTTCTGCAGATAGGCGCTCGGCTTGCTGGTGCTGAAGAACGCGATGCCGGCGCCGATGTTTCCGCCGTCGTACTTGGCGCCGATCTCCTTTTGCTTGGACACATAAGGCGCAAAAACCTGGCCCGCGTTGGTCACGGCCTGTCCGGTCAAGGTCGTCGTCGGGGCGACGTCGCCCTTGACCAGGCCTTCGATGTAGTTGGCATAGAGCGAAACGCTTTTCGTCGGCTTGAAGACGAAGCCGACCACAGGGGTCGTCTTGCTCTGGTCGTAGCCGTCGAGGCGCGAACCGTCGTTGTAGTCGTACGTCGTGTCCTTGATCTTCTGGCGACGCGCACCGACCGTCAGAAGGACCGTGTCCTGCGCAAAAGACATGGTGTCGGCAACGGCGAAGCTCGACGTATCGATCGATTCGGTCAGGCCCGGGTTGCTCAGCACGCCACCGGTGAAGAAGGTCGCGGCCGGCGGAAACACCGCGGTCGGCCGGTAGATGTTGCTGTCGATGCCGCTGAAGCCGGAGAGCGCGTAGGCATTGCGGGAGTCGGAGCTCAATGCCGCTGCCGAAGCGACCACCGTGTGGCTGACGCTGCCGGTCTGGAACTTGCCGCGAATGCCGATTTCGCCGGTGTTGACCTTGTCCTTGCGGGCGTTGTCGAAGCGGTAGCCCGACGTATCGCCGAGCGCGTCGACGATGCTGACCGGCGTGAGCGAGTTGTCTTCCGTGCTGTGGCGCGTGCCGACAGCCGCCCATGCGGTGACGTTCGGAGAAAGATCGACTTCGCCACGCACCGTGCCGAAGACGTCGCGGCTGTTCGAGTAGGTCCAGGGCTGCGCAAAATTGCTCTTGGCGTCCGGCGCATTCGGGATCGGCAGGTTGAAGCCCGGTGTCACGCTCGGGCGCGGCGACTTCAGCTTGTCGTTCTGGTAGCCGATGTCCGCAGACAGCCGCACGTTGCTGCTGTGCCAGTCGAGGCCCAGGCTGAGTGCGCTCAGCTGATGCTTTTCTCCATCGACGCCGTCGTCACCGCCATCGCGTCGTGCCGCGTTCAGCCGAATGCCGGTCGCTTGATCGGGGCCGAAGCGCCGGGCGATGTCTGCCGCCACGTAACCCTGTCCGCCGCTCTGCACGCCGACGCTCACTTCGCTCAGCGGCTCGTTCGGCGCCCGCTTCGGCAACACGTTGATCAGCCCGCCGATGCCGCCACCGCCGACCGAGCCCGC
>CAXTCC010000096.1:2178-14069 GCA_964242015.1 uncultured Variovorax sp. | reverse complement strand
AGCTCGGCTACAAGGGCTTCGACGTCAGCACCTGGTACGGCATCTTCATGCCGGCAAAGACGCCGCAAGCCGTGGTGGATCAGGTGAATCGCCGCGTCAACGAGTTGCTGGCCACGCCCGACATGAAGGCTGCGATCCAGGGGCAAGGCGCCGAGCCGCTGCCGATGTCGCCGCAGCAGTTCTCGAAGGTGGTGAACGAGGACTATGCCAAGTGGAAAGGCATCGTCGAGGCGTCCGGCGCGACGATCGAATAGACGTCGATTCAGCGGTCAGCGGTCAGCGGTCAGCCATTCAGCCGGTCACCGATACGTCGCTAGCAGGATGCTCGTTTCGGTGTTCCTGATCCCCTTGATCAGCCGCACCCGCTCCAGCACCTGCGACAGCTCCGCCATGCTTTCGGCGCGGAGTTCGGCCAGCAAATCCCAACGGCCGTTGGTGTCGTGCAGCGCCTCGACGGCGGGCTCGCCGAGCAGCGCGGCGATGACGGCTCGGGTCTGATTGCCTTCGACCACCACGCTCATCCAGGCCTTGATGTTGGCGGGTTCGGCGTCGGGCCGAAGGCGCACCGAATAACCGACGATCACCTGCTCGTCTTCGAGCTTGCGCAAGCGGTTGGCGATGGTGCCGCGCGAGACGCCGAGCTTGGCGGCCAGCGACGCGGCGGTCATGCGAGCGTCCTTGCGCAGCAAGGAAATCAGTTTGCGATCGGTGTCGTCCATGGCCATGGGCGGAGTATCACCCGGCGGCCCAGGCGCACGGATCGCGCGTCGGTCGACGCCTTCAATCGCCGTTGTTGATAGCGCTTCCTAATCGCCGTGCAACGCCTTCGCCAACGCGACATCGGTTTCGCGCGGCAGCGTGACCGCGTTCTTGACCGCGAGGATCTCGCCCATCACGCTCACCGCGATCTCCGGCGGCGTCTTGCTGCCGATGTAGATGCCGATCGGGCCGCGCAGGCGCGCCAGCGACTCCGCTGTCTGATCGAAGTGCTCCATCATTCGGCTGCGTCGTGCCTCGGCGTTGCGACGCGAGCCGATGGCACCGACGTAGAACGCGTCGCTCTCCAGTGCTTCGAGCAACGCCAGATCGTCCAGCTTGGGATCGTGCGTGAGCGCGACGACGCAACTGCGGCGGTCGGGCTTGAAGGCGGTCACCGCGTCGTCGGGCATCTCGGTCGTGATCGCGACGCCGGGCACCGACCAGGCCGATCGGTATTCGACGCGCGGGTCGCACAGCGTGACGGCGAAACCGCTGAACTTGGCCATGGTCGCGAGGTACTCGGCCAGCTGGCCGGCACCGATCAGCAGCATGCGGTACTCGGGGCCGAAGGTGTTGACGAGCTCCTCGTCGTCGACCGTGAGTTCGTCCGGCGAGGTGGCTTCGGCAAGCCGCACCGCACCGTCGGCGAGCGACACGGTGCGCTGCATCAGCTTGCCCGATTCGAGCGCGGCGACCAGCGCTTCGAGCGGCGCAACTTCAGGGTCGTATTCGAGCAGCAACTCCAGCGTGCCGCCGCACGGCAAGCCGAAGCGATGGGCCTCGTCGGCCGTGATGCCGTACTTGATGAGCGACGGCGCGCCGCTCGGCATCTCTTCGGCCGCGCCGTGCGACCGGCTGTAGCGCGCGATCAAATCGTCTTCGATGCAGCCGCCGGAGACTGAGCCGACGACCGCGCCGTCGTCGGCCAGCGCCATGATCGAGCCGACCGGCCGGGGCGACGAGCCCCAGGTGCGCACGACGGTCGTGAGCAGCGCGCGCTTGCCGGCACGCCGCCAGTCGAGCAGCGTGCGAAGCACCATGACATCGAGGTTTTCCATGGCGGGCGTGGCCTCGGATCAGGGCGCGCTGTCGGGCGCGCCTTCCGGAGCGATCTTCGGAGCGTCCTCCGCCGCGTTGTCAGCGTCCTTGTCGCCCTTCTTGCCGAGCCCGATCTTCTTCATGAAGCCGGAAATGGCGCCGGTTTTTTCAGTCGGCGCGGTGGCGCTGCCGTCCTCTGCTTGCGCAGCCGGCGGTGGGCCGTAGCGGCTTTGCATCTCGGCCTCGAAGCGCTTGAAGAAATCGTCGGCGGTCGACTTGGCGGCGCCGTCGATCAGCCGCTGACCGAGCTGCGCGATCTTGCCGCCGACGGTCGCCTGCACGGTGTAGTCGAGCTCGCAACCCACCGGCGTCTCGGCCGCTTCGGCCATCGCGGCGACGGTGCTGGCGAGCGGTCGCAACGTCACGCTCGACGCGCCCTTGGCAAAGCCGGCCACGCCGCCCTGCCCTTCGAACGTGAGCTTGTAGCCATCGGGCGGAACGATGTCCGACAGCATGACCTTGCCCTGAAACTTGGCCGAGACAGGGCCGATCTTGACGGCCAGCGCAACGGTGTAGGTGTTGTCGCCGGTCAGCTCGAACTTGTCGCAGCCTGGGATGCACTTCTTCAACGTCTCCGGATCGTTGAGCGCTTCCCACGCCTGTTGTTGCGTGATGCCGAGGTGGCGGTTTCCGAGCATTTCCATGGTGTTCCCCTTTTGTTGTCTGGCGATTCGCTGAACGAGCGATAGCTAGAGATATCGAGCGCTAGCGGCCCGTACGCATCAGTGCGGCAAGGCTGGAAGCGAGCTGCTCCAGTGCGCCGAGATTGTGGACCGCGAGCATCGCGTCTGCATGGCGATGCAGCACGTTGGCCCCACGCGCCAGAGGGGCGTAGCCCTCGAAGCGCAGCAGTGGATTGAGCCACAAGAGTCGCCGCGAGTGCCGCTTGAGCCAGAGCAGTTCGTTCTCCAGCATCTGTGGCTCCCCGGTGTCGAGCCCATCGCTGATGACCAGTACCAGCGTGCGGCGGCCGGTGAGCCGGCGCGCATGCAGCCGACGCAGCGTGGCGAGGGAGTCGCCGAGTCGCGTGCCGCCGGCGAAGTCGTCGATCGCCAGGCTGGCCGCGCCGAGCATCTCGTCGGTATCGGCCAGCCGAAACGCTGGCGTGAGGTCGGTCAGGTGGGTGCCGAAGGCGAACACGTCACGCCGCCCGGCACGTCGCGTCGATGCATGCAGAAAGGCCAGCAGCAATCGCGCATAGCGCTCCATCGAGCCCGACACGTCGACCAGCACGAGCAACGGCAGCGGCTGCTCGCGACGTGCCATGCGCGGCAGTCGCAGCATCTCGCCACCCGTGCGTGCGGCCTCCTGTAGTACGCCCGGCCAGTGCATGCGCGCATGTTGTTGCGCGCCGCCGGCCACGCGCAAGCGTCGAGAACGCACTGTCGGCACCGGCAGTGTGATGTCGCGCGCCAGCCGCTCGACCAAGCGGTATTCAGACGCACCGAGCGCGTTGAAGTCGGCATGCTTGAGCAAGTCGCGATCGCTCGCCGTCATGGCCGCATCGAAGTCGACTTCGCGCTCGGTCTGCGCGGCCTTCGTCGGTTCGCGCGGCGCCGTCAGTGCCTCGCGCACGCGCGGCCGCCGCTTGGAAGGCTCGGCCTTGCCTTCGGCGCTCGGCAGCATTTGCGCGAGCAGCTTGTTGGCCAGTTCGGGGTCGCGAAACCAGGCGTCGAACAGTTCGCGGAAGACCATGCGGTCTTGCTCGCGACTGACCATCACCGCCTCCATCGCGGCGCAGACATCGGCGCGCTCGTCGACGCCGACCAGCCCGACGGCTTCTGTCGCCAAGCCAATGCGCGCGGCATCGGTGCGCACGCCGGCACGGCGCAAGGCACGCCCGAACGCGACGATGTTGCCGGCCAGCTTGCCGCTGCGCGCGTCGCCGAGTTGCGGCACGCCGCGGGCGACCGAGGCGTCAGTCACGGGTTGCCCCGCGCACCTTGACCAAAGCGCTCATGGCGCTCACCGCGTGGCCTCTTCCTCTGGCATCAGCAACTCGGTCGCCAGCGTGTGCGTGAGCGCTGCAACGTCGTCGCGCTGCTTGAACAGGATGCCGGCGGTGTCGACCACCACCTCAGGGTCGAGCTCGACCGTGTCGAGCGCGATCAGCGCCCGCGCCCACTCCACGCTCTCGGCGATGCCCGGCGCACGCTGAAACGCATTGACGAACGGCGCGCTGCGCAGCCGACCCATGAAGGCCGCGACCTGCGCCGACAGCGTCTTGCTGGCCTCCGGCACCTGGCCGCGCACGATCGCCAGCTCGCGGTCGCGATCGGGATAGTCGAGCCAGTGATAGAGGCAGCGGCGCTTGACCGCGTCGTTCAGTTCGCGGGTGCGATTGCTGGTGAGCAGCGTGATCGGCGGCACCACCGCGCGGATGGTGCCGAGCTCCGGAATGCTGACCTGGTATTCGCCGAGGTACTCGAGCAGGAAAGCCTCGAACGGCTCGTCGGCACGATCGACCTCGTCGATCAGCAGCACCGCACCGGGCACCGGCGTTTGCAGCGCCTGCAGCAGCGGGCGGCGGATCAGGTAGTGCGGCTGGTAGACCTCGGCCTCGACGTCGCGGGCCGCGCCGGTCGCCTCCGCCGCGCGCATGTGCAGCAGCTGCGCGGCGTAGTTCCACTCGTAAAGCGCCTCGCGCTGCTCCAGCCCGTCGTAGCACTGCAGACGCAACAGTTCGCGCTGCAAGGCTTTAGAGAGGGCCTTGGCCAGCTCGGTCTTGCCGACGCCGGGCTCGCCCTCGAGCAGCAACGGGCGCTGCAACTTGAGCGCGAGAAAAACAGCGGTCGCGAGCCGCCGGTCGGCGAAATAGCCGGCGTTGCGCAGCCCGTCGACGACCGCGTCTATGGATGAAAAGATCATTGCGCCCAGCTTAGCCGAGCGCTTTGGTCACCGCTCGCTGCGTCAACACGCTGATCAGGTTGGCGCGGTACGGTGCCGTCGCGTGCAGGTCGCTGTTGAGCTCGGTCGAATCGATCTTCACAGCGGCGGCCGACTCGGCAGTAAAGCTCTTGTTCAGCGCGTCCTCGAGCCCCTTGTGCCGGAACACGCCGTTGCCCGCGCCGGTGATCGCCACCCGCACGCCGCTGTCGTACTGCGCGACGAAGACGCCGACCAGCGGAAAGTGCGAAGCCTTTTGCCGCAGCTTTTCGTAATAGGCGCGCTTGGGCACCGGGAACTTGAAGGCGGTGATGAGTTCCCCTTCGTCGAGCGCGGTGGTGAAGAGTCCCTGAAAGAAGTCGTCGGCGGCGATCTCGCGCTTGTCGGTGACGATGGTCGCGCCCGAGCCCAGCACCGCGCTGGGGTAGCACGCGGCCGGGTCGTTGTTGGCGACCGATCCGCCGATGGTGCCCATGGCCCGCACCTGCCGGTCGCCGATGCGCGATGCCAGGTCGGCCAGCGCCGGGTAGGCCGCCTTGACGTCGGCATTGTTGGCGACATCGAGGTGCCGCGACATGGCGCCGATGGTGAGCGTCTCGCCATCTTTCTTGATGCCGGTCAGTTCCTTGATGCCGCTCAGGTCGGCGAGCTGTTCGGGAGCAGAGAGCCGCAGCTTCATCGAGGCCAGCAGTGTTTGTCCGCCCGCCAACGGCTTGGCGCCGCCGACTGCGAGCTTGGCCGCGTCGGCCACGGTGGCCGGCTTTTCGAGGGTGAAGGGATACATGGTGTGTTCTTCCTTGAATGACGACGACGCTCAGACGGCCGGACGGCCCTGGGTGCTGGCAGCCAGCGACGGTGTTTGCGGCTCCTGCATCGGCGTGGTGGCGCCCTTTTGCATGGCCTCCCACACGCGGTGCGGCGACGCGGGCATGTCGAACTCCTTGACGCCGAGCGGCGCCAGCGCATCGAGCACCGCGTTGATCACCGCCGGCGGCGAACCGATGGCGCCGGCCTCGCCGCAGCCTTTGGTGCCGAGCGGGTTGTGCGTGCACGGCGTCGAGTTCGTTGCCAGCGTGAACTGCGGGAAGTCTTCGGCGCGCGGCATCGCGTAGTCCATGAAGCTGCCGGTGAGCAGCTGGCCGGTCTCGTTGTCGTACACGCAGTTTTCCATCAGGGCCTGGCCAATGCCCTGCACCAGTCCGCCATGCACCTGACCCTCGACGATCATCGGATTGATGATGGTGCCGAAGTCGTCCACCGCGGTGAAGCGGTCGACCTTGACCTCGCCGGTCTGCTTGTCGATTTCGACTTCGCAGATGTAGGTGCCCGCAGGGAAGGTGAAGTTGGTCGGATCGTAGAAGGCCGTCTCGTTCAGTCCCGGCTCCAGCTTGTCGAGCGGGTAGTTGTGCGGCACATAAGCCGTCAGCGCGACCTGACCAAAAGGGATCTTCTTGTCGGTGCCCTTGACCGTGAATTCGCCGTTGGCGAACTCGATGTCGGCGTCGCTCGCCTCCATCAAGTGCGCGGCGATTTTCTTGGCCTTGGTCTCGATCTTGTCGAGCGCCTTCATGATGGCCGCGCCGCCGACCGAGATCGAGCGCGAGCCATAGGTGCCCATGCCGAAAGGCACGCGGCCGGTGTCGCCGTGCACCACATCCACGTTCTCGACCGGGATGCCGAGGCGCGCCGCCACGACCTGCGCGAAGGTCGTCTCGTGGCCTTGCCCGTGGCTGTGCGATCCGGTGAACACCGTCACGCTGCCGGTCGGATGCACGCGAATCTCACCGCACTCGAAGAGGCCGGCGCGCGCACCGAGCGCACCGGCGATGTTCGACGGCGCGATGCCGCAAGCCTCGATGTAGCTGGAGTAGCCCATGCCGCGCAGCTTGCCCTGCGCCTCGCTGGCGGAGCGCCGTGCCGCGAAGCCGGCGACATCGGCCAGCTCGTTGGCCTTGTTCATCAAGGTGTGGAAATCACCGGTGTCGTACTGCAGCGCCACTGGCGTCTGGTACGGGAACGCGGTGATGAAATTGCGCGAGCGGATCTCGCTCTGGCTCAGGTTCATTTCCCAGGCACAGCGCGTCACCAGACGTTCGAGCAGGTAAGTCGCCTCGGGTCTGCCAGCTCCGCGATAGGCATCGACCGGCGCCGTGTTGGTGAACCACGAATCGACCTCGACGTAGATCTGCGGCGTGGTGTATTGGCCAGCCAGCAACGTCGCGTAGAGGATGGTCGGTACGGCCGTCGAGAAGGTCGAGAGGTAGGCGCCGAGGTTGCAGTCGGTGTGCACCCGCATCGCCAAGAACTTGCCGTCCTTGTCCATCGCCATTTCGGCGTGGCTGACATGGTCGCGGCCATGCGCGTCCGACAGGAAGCACTCCGACCGGTCGCCCGTCCACTTGATGCTGCGGTTCAGCTGCTTGGCGGCCCAGGTCAGGCACACGTCTTCGGCGTACAGGTAGATCTTGGAGCCGAAGCCGCCGCCGACGTCGGGCGCGATGACGCGCACCTTGTGTTCCGGCAGTCCGAGCACGAAGGCCGTCATCAGCAGCCGCTCGACGTGCGGGTTCTGGTTCGACACGTAGAGCACGTAGTCTTCGGTGGCCCGGCTGTAGCTGCCGATGGCGACGCGCGCTTCCATCGGATTGGGGATCAGCCGGTTGTTGACCAGATCCAGCTTGGTGACGTGCGCCGCGCTGGCAAAAGCCGTGTCGACTGCCGCCTTGTCGCCCAGCGTCCACTTGTAGCACTGGTTGTCGGGCGCTTCGTCGTGCAGGGTGACGCCGCTCTGCTTCTTGGCCGCGTCGGCGACGCTGACCAGCGCTTGATGTACGTCGTAGTCGACCACCACGGCTTCGGCGGCGTTCTTCGCCTGCTCGACCGTCTCGGCGACGACCATGGCGACGTGATCGCCGACGTAGCGCACCTTCTTGATCGCCAGGATCGGGTGCATCGGCTCCTTCATCGGCGTGCCGTCGGGGTTGTTGATGAGCCAGCCGCACGGCAGGCCGCCCATCTTTCCCTCGATGTCCTTGCCGCTGAAGATGCCGACCACGCCGGGCATCTTCATGGCCTCGGCGATGTCGATCGACCTGATGGTGGCGTGCGCGTGCGGCGAGCGCACGAAGATGCAGTGCGTCTGGTTGGCGAGGTTGATGTCGTCGGTGTAATTGCCGGCGCCGGTCAGAAAACGGTAGTCCTCTTTCCGGCGAAGCGATTCGCCGATGTGCGGCAGGTTGGCAAAGTCGGGTGCGCCCATGTCGTTCCCCTTATGCCGCGGTCGTTTCTGTCGCTTGGACCGGGCCGGCGAGCATCGCCGCGCCGCCCACCTGCACCGCCTTGACGATGTTCTGGTAACCGGTGCAGCGGCACATGTTGCCGTCGAGCAGCGAGCGGATTTCGGTCTCGCTCGAATTGGGGTGATAAGTGCACAGGTCGATGGCGCTCATGACCATGCCGGGCGTGCAAAAGCCGCATTGCAAGCCGTGGCACTCCTTGAAGGCGGCCTGCATCGGGTGCATGGTGCCGTCGGCTTCCGCAATGCCTTCGATGGTCGTGATGTCGGCGCCGGCCACCTGGCCCACCAGCACGTTGCAAGACTTGACGGCGCGGCCGTTGACGTGAACGGTGCAGGCGCCGCATTGCGCGGTGTCGCAGCCGACGTGGGTGCCGGTCAGGTGCAGGTGCTCGCGCAACGCGAAGACGAGAAAGGTGTTGGGGGGTGCGTCGACCGTGACCGCGCGGCCGTTGACGGTGAAGGGAACCTGCATGTTGGCTGTCTCCGTGGAAGGTGATGGCTGAGGCGATGCCTGCTTCGCGATGGGCCTGGTGGAGGCCCGCTATGGCGACTGGCATCTTGTCTGCGTGACCATACCCTTTGCCTAGGCAAAACCCTAGGCGCTTGCGCCATGGCCGTGAAATTCTCAAAATGAAACAGATGCCTGCCTCCGCTCAATCCGATCCATCCGCCGCTGCTTCCGACACCTCGCGTTCCGTCGCCATTGCCCAAGCGAGGCGGCACTGGATCGACGGCGAAGGCCCGTCGCACGCTCTGCCGTCTGGCGCGCCGCGCATCGAACCGTGGATCACGCGCTCGTGGCAGCGCTGCATCGAGGCCGGCCAGCGGCCGCAACATCGCGTTACCTTCGACGCGGTGTCGCACGCCGCGGCCGCGCGCGTCGCCGAGCAGCACCACGCGCTGGTGTCTGCCGCACGGCCGGTGATCGACCGGCTGTCCCGTGCCATCGCAGACACGCGCTACTTCGCGATCCTGACCGACGCCGACGGCATCGTGATCGACGTCGGCGCCCTGCCCGGCGGGACCGATGCGGCCGACCGGCACGCCCGCGATATCGCACGCATCGGCATCGATTTATCGGAACGCGCGGTCGGCACCACCGCCATCGGCGCGGCGCTGGCCGAGCACGAGTCGGTCTGGCTGCACCGCGGCGAACACTTCTTCGACGCCACCAGTGTCTACAGCTGCGCCGGCGCCCCGCTGTTCGGGCCGGAGGGCGACTGCATCGGCATGCTCGACCTCACCGGCGTGCAGGTGGCCGAGCGGCCCGAGTTGCGCCACCTGGCGTCTCAATCGGTGCGCGGCATCGAGAACGCGCTGGTGCAACGGCATCCGTGCGCGCTTCTGTTGCAGCTCGCCTGGCCGGGCTCGGCGGAGAACGAGGCGAGCGACGGCTTGCTGTGCGTCGATGCCGAAGGCCGCGTCACCGGCGCCAACGCGGCAGCGCGGCAGATGCTGCATCAACCCTTGATGCGCCAACGCGCGGCGCTGAACTGCAGCGACCTGTTCGCGCTGCCGCTGGACATGCTGTTCGATGCGGCGCGCCGTGGCGATGCGGTCGAGGTGCCGCTGTGGTCAGGGCTGCGCATGCGGGTGCGGCCGCGGCGTGGTGGAGCGGAAGGCATCGACGGCCTGGCAGCGACGGGTACTCACGTGCCGCCCGCCAGCGCCGACCGGCCACGTCTGCGCGATGTCGAGACCGCGCTGATACGCAAGGCGGTGACCGACGCAAAAGGCAACGTCGCCGAGGCGGCGCGCGCTCTCGGGATCAGCCGGGCGACCGTGTACCGCAAGCTCTGGCACGGGAAGATTTCGGGGCGACAGCCGCGGGGTTGAAGCGTGCTTCTTGTCGACCTGGCGCTTGCGACGCGTCAGCGATCCTCGCCGATCTGCACTCGCATCTTGGTGCCCGGCTGTCGCTCGATCGTCAGTCCGCCAAACCCGACGCCATAGGTTCTCGACGACGCGCTCGGGCCCTTCACCGAGCGGACGGTCTGCCATTCTTCGGCAAGGTGCCGCGTCGAGCCGGTGTAGACCCGGTCACCTACTTGCAATTGCTCGATGCACACGTCTTTCACAATAGCCAAAATCATTCCTTCCAGAGGTTGAACGCAGTCGCGGCGCAGGCCTGTTTGCCTTTCATCGATCGCGACCCCGAACATCATTCAGCGCCTTCGGGCTCTCAATAGCAACCGCGCTGCCTAAACGGCGAAAGGCGAAAGGCGATGGGCCAAACGCCAAAAGGTCCAAGCGACGCGATGCGTTGTCGCTGCGTCGCCCACGATCGCAGGGTGTTGGGCAGCGCACATACAAGCGAGGACCGATGTCCAATACTCTTTTGACTGGCCCTTGCTGTTCCCCGGCGCGCGCTTCACCATGACTCTGGATTTAAATGACCCTCGCGCCCTCCGACCCCAAGGCCAACCGTCTGCTGGCGGCTCTGCCTGACTCGCATTTTCTGGAATGGCTTCCTGAACTCGAGCATTTCGAGCTGCCGCTGGGTCACGTCCTCTATGAATCCGGCGGCACCCTGAGTCATATGTACTTCCCGACCACCGCCATCGTGTCGTTGTTGTACGTGATGGAAGACGGCGCCTCCGCAGAGATCGCGGTGGTGGGCAACGAGGGCTTGGTCGGGATATCGCTTTTCATGGGCGGCCAATCCACACCGAGCCGCGCAGTGGTCCAGAGCGCAGGCCACTCTTACCGGCTCAGCGCCAGGGCCATGAAAACATCCTTCGAGGATGGTGGACCTGTCTCTCATCTTTTTCTGCGATACACCCAGGCGCTCATCACGCAGATGGCACAGACCGCCGTCTGCAACCGCCATCACTCCCTGTTGCAGCAGCTGTGCCGATGGTTGCTGCTCAGCCTCGACCGCCTGCGTTCGACGCAACTCGTGATGACGCAAGAGCTGATCTCCAACATGCTCGGCGTCCGACGAGGCGGCGTCAACGAAGCGGCGCTGGTGTTGCAGGCCGAAGGGCTCATCAGCTATGCCCGTGGACGGATCACCGTCCTGGACAGGCCGGGCCTGGAAAATCGGTCGTGTGAATGCTATGCGGTGGTGAAGAGGGAGTACGACCGGCTGCTGCCGGCCAGGATGGCGACTTAGGTCGCGCAGGCGCAAAAAATAAAGTGGGCGTTGCGTACGGTGACGGACACATGGTTCGGCGCGGCGGGACTACCTTTGGTCGGTACACCAACCGAGACAAACAAATGCCCATGAAACTTCTGGAGCGACTGTGCTGTGTCCAGCTGCCGATTCACATCGACGTCGCCGCGGACATCGAGAAGTGCGAGATTCTCCGAAACGCCGCATGGATCGAGGCGGACCTGCCGCCGATGCTGCATGGTCGCGGCACTTCGACATTTTCCGGCGAGGCGATCGTCATGCGTGTGACCAAGGCGGGCGTGGCGGCCCTGCAGCGGAACCGATTGATGGCGGGCCAGCCGGAGATGCCGGCACTGCCTGCTTCGGTTGCGCCGTCGGCGCACCCTGCGTCCTTCGCGTCCTCCATGTCGGCCTGCTCGACACCGCCCGTCCGCTTCGCCCAATCACAAAAGCAGGAGGCATCAAACCCATGACATTCGAAGGCATTCACCGGTTCGATTTCGGGTCGATCCGATTCGCGTTCTATCCCGATGGCATCGACGGCGGGCGAATCCTCGCCGACATTTCGGAGCAGACGCTGTCGCACGTTTTCGGCAATCGCCTCGGCGGGGAAAGCTGGATCGATTTGTGTCGCCGTCACCGCGACCTGCTCGCAGCTGAAGCGGTGGTGCACTATCGGGTCGATCCGTCACGCCCCATCGAGCTTGCTGTCAAAGACTTCGCGGCGTTTCGCGG
>CAXTCC010000096.1:0-2078 GCA_964242015.1 uncultured Variovorax sp. | reverse complement strand
TTCAAAATGCCGGCAGATCCAGGTGCGACGGCTTCACGCCGCACCTTGACTGCCGTCGCCTTGCACAGTGCGACCACTTCCATGCCGACAACCAGTCCAAGCAACTCCGTGCTTTCGCGCGTGATGCGCGCGGTCACGGCAGCATCGTCGCCCAATTTCAGAACAACGCGGGAGATCGTGCCGATCGTGTCGATGGCCGTCACCGTGGCCGGCAGTTGGTTGCGCATGCTGGTGCGCAGTGCGAGCCGCGTGACGCCCAGCTCGGCCATGCGGTCGGCGTCGACCACAGCGCCGGTCTGCATGCCAGACGACGCGCGCCAACGTTGTTGCACTGCCGCCCTCGCCACAGCCAGTGCATCCGACAACTCCAGCAACTGCTCGCCTTGAGGTGTAAGCGACGCACCGCCGCCTCCCGCACCGCCGACCGCGCGCTCCACCAGCGGCACGCCGGCCAGATTGGTCAGCGTGTCGATCGCCTGCCAAGCGGCCTTGTAGCTGACCGACGCGTCGCGTGCAGCCTGAGAGATGCTGCCGCGGCGGCCGATGCCGCGCAGGATGTCGATGCGTTTGTCGCTCTGGCTGTGGCCGAGGGCGTCGGTGAATCGCGGTGTCTTCATCATGGGATTGTGCTGGCGCCGAGCGGAGCGCTGAAGTGTTCGTCGGTGTTCTGCCCTCCTCCCGGCCTACTTCAAGTCAGGCGCCAGGCAGCTTGCGTCGGCCCCCTGCATCGGTCACCTTCAAGCATTGAAACAAGGAGATCGCTCTATGAAGAAACTTTTGTTGGTACTCGCTGCGTCATCGATGCTCGCCGGCTGTATTGCGGTTCCGTACGATCAAGGCCGCCCACCGCCGCCCCCGCGCCCCTATGGGGATCGCGACCGCGACGGGGTTCCGAACCGCGCTGATCGCGACCGCGACGGCGACGGCATCCCGAACCGCTACGACCGCGCGCCGAACAATCCGAATCGCTGACCGGTCGTTCACTCAGCGCGACATCGGAAGGATGCCGTGCCACACTGTGCACGGCTATGGAATTTCTCAAGTTCATACGCTCGGTCGAAGAGCTGCTCTACGAGGTCATGACGTGGCTGCTTTTCTATCCGCGAACCTTCTGGTACGTGCTGTCGCGACCGCGCGTACTGGCCGCCAAGTCGGAGGCCGAGCTGACCGGCAAGGAAGAAGACAGGTTCATCGACCTGGTGAGTCCGCCGCTCTTCTTGATGCTCACGATCTTGTTGGCGCACGGGATCGAAATCGCCCTGCACGAGAACATGGCGGAGATCTTCGGCAGTTCTGAACTGGCCCGGCAGATTGTCAGTTCTGAAACCAACCTGCTGGTGTTCCGCATGATCGCGAACAGCTTTTTCCCGCTGCTGATGGCCTATGGCATGGTTTCCAGGCAACGGCGCCGCGTCGACCGGGAAACGCTGCGCAGTCCGTTCTACCTGCAGTGCTTTTTCGCGGCGCCGTTCATCGTGAGCAACGGGATTGCTGTCGCCTGCTTTCGAAGCGGACTGTCAGGCGTCGGGGCGATTGTCGCGCTGGTCGGCATAGTCTGGTATCTGTGCGTGCAGACGGTGCTGTTCAAGGATCGACTGGCCATTGGACGTGCACGCGCCTTTGGAACTGCGACGCTCTTGTTCCTTGTTGCGCTGGGGATCGTGTATGCGCTCGGCGCGCTGTTTTTCGGCTTGGGCAACAAGTAGCGCGCACGTACCTGCGCCCGATCGAAGGCTAACGGTAGAACGCCTCGACCTTGCCCTTCAGCTTGATCAGCAGCGGCTTGCCCTTGCGGTCAAGCGCCTTGCCTGCCGGCACCTTGATCCAGCCCTCGCTGACGCAGTATTCCTCGACGTCGACCCTGTCTTTGCCGTTGAATGTGATCCCGATGTCGTGATCGAAGACAGCGGCCAGGTGGTGCGGGCTGCGTGGATCGATCGACAGGTGGTCGGGAAGTTGCGGCCTTTGCGTGGGTTCGGTCGCGCTGCTAGCGGTGGCTGGTGTGTCGGTCATGAGTATCGGGTCCGGGTTACGGTGCTTCTAAGTCTCGCCATTTTGAATGCGATTCGAGCAGGCTC
>CAXTCC010000095.1:0-14176 GCA_964242015.1 uncultured Variovorax sp. | reverse complement strand
TGAGCACAGGTGTGAGCAGCGTTAGTTCGCTGTCCACTTCCACATCGACAGGTCTGAGCACGGCGACCAGCGGTATCGGCTCGCTGTCCACCGGCCTGAGCACCACCGACAGCAACGTCACTTCTCTGTCGACGTCCGCTTCTACCGGCCTGAGCACAGGCGTCAGCAGCGTTACCTCGCTGTCGACTTCGACTTCGACTGGGCTGAGCACTGCAACGAGCGGTATCGGTTCTTTGTCGACAGGCCTGAGCACGACCGACAGCAATGTCACGTCGCTCTCGACTTCGACGTCCACTGGCCTGAGCACGGCTACAAGTGGTATCGGCTCTTTGTCTACCGGCTTGAGCACGACAGACAGCAATGTCACATCGCTCTCCACCTCGACGAGCACGGGTCTGAGCACAGGCGTCAGCAGCGTCAGCTCGCTATCGACTTCGACGAGTACTGGTTTGAGCACGGCCACCAGCGGCATCGGTTCACTGTCCACGGGCTTGAGCACCACCGACAGCAACGTCACGTCGCTCTCGACCTCGACGTCGACAGGCTTGAGCACCGGCGTGAGCAGCGTCTCTTCGCTGTCGACTTCGACCAGCACGGGTCTCAGCACCGCCACAAGCGGAATCGGCTCCTTGTCGACAGGTTTGAGCACCACGGACAGCAACGTCACGTCTCTGTCGACCTCGACCAGCACCGGCCTGAGCACCGGCGTCAGCAGCGTGACGTCGTTGTCGACCTCGACCTCGACCGGCTTGAGCACCGCCACCAGCGGTATCGGCTCGTTGTCGACCGGCTTGAGCACGACCGACAGCAACGTCACGTCGCTGTCCACTTCGACGAGCACGGGTCTGAGCACCGCCACCAGCGGCATCGGCTCCCTGTCGACTGGCCTGAGCACCACGGACAGCAACGTGACCTCGCTCTCGACCTCGGCGAGCACGGGCCTGAGCACCGGCGTGAGCAGCGTCAACTCGCTGTCGACCTCGACCTCTACCGGCTTGAGCACGGCGACCAGCGGCATCGGTTCGCTGTCCACGGGCCTGAGCACAACGGACAGCAACGTCACATCGCTTTCCACCTCGACCTCGACTGGCCTGAGCACCGCGACGAGTGGCATCGGATCGCTCTCGACCTCGACCAGCTCCGGGCTGAGCACGACGAACAGCAACGTCACGTCATTGTCCACGTCGACCTCGACAGGGTTGAGCACCGCGACCAGCGGCATCTCTTCGCTGTCTACGGGCGTCTCGTCGCTCTCGACCTCGACCAGCACCGGCTTGAGCACGGCAACGAGCGGCATCGGATCGCTCTCCACCGGGCTGAGCACGACCGACAGCAATGTCACGTCGCTCTCGACCTCCACGTCGACCGGCCTGAGCACCTCGGCGAGCGGCATCGGATCGCTCTCGACTTCGACCAGCACCGGGCTGAGCACGGCGACCAGCGGCATCGGCTCCTTGTCGACCGGCCTGAGCACCATCAACTCGACGGGCGCCAAGTACTTCCACACCAACAGCACGTTGCCGGACAGCAGCGCCCTGGGTGCGGACAGCACGGCGATCGGGCCGAACGCGACGTCGAACGGTGTCAACAGCGTGGCCGTCGGCCGCGGTGCAGTGGCGACGGGTACCGGCAGCATCGCCCTGGGCAGCGGTGCGACGACTTCGGTCGCCAACAGCGTGGCGCTGGGTGCAGGTTCCAATGCGACGGTCGGTGCACAGACCGGCTACGTCGGGTACGGCCTCACCGCACCGCAAAACTCTGCTGGTGAAATCAACGTGGGCGACCGCCAGGTCACCGGTGTGGCCGCGGGCTCGGCGCAAACGGACGCGGTCAACGTGTCGCAACTGTCGACCACGACCAGCTCGCTGTCGACGGGCATCAGCAGCCTGAGCACTTCGACCAGCACCGGGTTGAGCACGGTCGGCAGCAGCGTGACTTCGCTGTCGACCTCCACGTCGACGGGGCTGAGCACGACCAACAGCAATGTCACGTCGCTCTCGACTTCGACATCGAGCGGACTGAGCACCGCGACCAGCGGTATCTCTTCTCTGTCGACCGGGTTGAGCACGACGGACAGCAACGTCACGTCGCTCTCGACATCGGCCAGCACGGGGCTGAGCACGACGAACAGCAACGTCACCTCGCTGTCGACATCGGCATCGACCGGTATCTCGTCGCTGTCCACCGGACTGAGCACGACAGACAGCAACGTCACCTCGCTGTCGACATCGGCGTCGACCGGTATCTCGTCGCTGTCGACCGGGCTGAGCACGACCAACAGCAACGTGACCTCGCTCTCGACCTCCGCGTCGACCGGGATCTCGTCACTGTCGACGGGCCTGAGCACGACGAACAGCAACGTCACGTCGCTGTCCACATCGGCATCGACGGGCATCTCTTCGCTGTCCACCGGGTTGAGCACGACAGACAGCAATGTCACGTCGCTCTCGACTTCGGCCAGCACCGGATTGAGTACGACGAACAGCAGTGTCAGTTCGTTGTCGACATCGGCATCGACGGGCATCTCGTCGCTGTCCACCGGACTGAGCACGACAGACAGCAATGTGACGTCGCTCTCCACGTCGGCGTCGACGGGACTGTCGTCGGTCTCGACCGGCTTGAGCACGACAGACAGCAACGTCACGTCGCTCTCGACTTCGGCCAGCACCGGGCTGAGCACGACGAACAGCAACGTCACGTCGCTCTCCACCGGCCTGAGCACCACGACCAGCACCGTCACCTCGCTGTCGACCGGCCTGAGCAGCACCAACAGCAACGTGACGTCGCTGTCCACCTCGGCCTCCACCGGGTTGAGCACGGTGACCAGCAACGTGGGGTCGCTGTCCACCGGCCTGGGCTCCGTCTCCACGACCGTGGGATCGATCTCCACCACGGTGGGTTCGTTGTCGACGACGGTGAGCTCGGTGTCCACCACGGTCGGCTCGCTGTCGACGACGGTCAGTTCGCTCTCGACGGGGGTCGATTCGATCTCGACTGGCCTGAGCACGACGAACAGCAACGTCGGTTCGCTGTCGACCGGAGTCAGTTCGCTCTCGACCGGCATCACGTCGCTGTCGACCGGGCTGAGCACGACGAACAACAACGTCACGACGCTGTCGACATCGCTGGAGCCGCTGGTGACGGCAGCCCAGGCGGCAACGGCCAACGGCGGTGCAGTCGTAGCGTCCCTCACGGGTGGCATGCAGGGCGGCCAGTTGCAGACGCAGGGTCGGACTTTCGACAACACATCCACCACAACGGTAGGCGCGGGTTGCTCGACGGCCAACGGCGTCGACACGACGGCGACCGGCACCTGCGCACAGGCCGGAACCCGGATCGGCGTCAACGGTGCGACCTCGACCATCGTCGCCAACGGTGCAACGGCCTACGGCGCGCAATCGCTGGCACAGGACGAGAACACGACGGCGATCGGCTTCCGGGCCACGGCCAAGCAGGCGGGCTCGGTGGCGATCGGCTTCCAGGCCCAGGCGCTGGCCGATCCGTCTACCGCGGTGGGTGCCAACTCGTACGTTGCGGCCAATGCGGACAACGGGGTCGCCATCGGTGCCAACGCTTCGGTCACGGCAGCCAACGGCACGGCGCTCGGCTTCGGGTCCAGCGCGATGGGCGCCAACTCGGTGGCACTGGGTGCAGGCTCCATCGCCAATCAGCCGAACACGGTGTCGGTCGGATCGCCGGGCAACGAGCGTCGCATCACCAACGTGGCGGCCGGCATCGCACCGACCGACGCGGCGAACGTGAGTCAGTTGCAGAACGCGCAGACGCAGATGAGCGCGCAGGTCCAGCAAGTGTCCAAGGTCGCCTACTCCGGTACGGCATTGGCCCTGGCGATGTCCGGCACCTACATGCCATCGCTGCTGGCGGGTGAAAAGGCGGTGGGTCTGGGTATCGGTAACTACCACGGCTACACGGGCTTCGCGCTCAACTACAAGCAGATGGCTGAAGACGGTCAGATGTCTTGGGGCGCCGGTGTCTCGACGACCGGCAAGGAATGGGGCATCAACGCCGGCATCGGCTGGAAATGGAAGTAAGCCGGTCTGCTTGAGTTCATGATGAGCCTCCGCGTTCCGGCGCGGAGGCTTTTCCTGTTGGAGACCTGGGCCAAAAAACATGCGCATCGGTATCTCGGTTATCAGTCACGCCGGCCAGAACGTCTGGGAAAACGGCATGGGGCAGAACGTGTTCTTCCTCGCACGGTTGTTCCAGAAGTTGCCTTTCGTTCGCGATGTCGTCCTGATCGACGTGGGCGACCAGGCGAGCATGCCGGCACAGGTCGATCTGTTCGCCATGGGCCTGCGACGCCTCAGCATGCTTGAGGCCACGGACCAGGTCGATGTCGTCGTCGAGATGGCGGGCGCGCTCGAGGTGCAATGGTTGCGGTTGATGCGGGCGCGTGGCACCAAGGTGGCGTTCCTGTGCTGCGGGCAGCCCTACACGAGCCTGATCGAACCTTCGGTGTTTCAGAAGCCGAGCCACCTGGGCAACACCGACCGGTGCGACGAGGTGTGGCTGCTGCCCGAGTACGCTGAATTCGCTCCGATGATGCGCACCTTGAATCGCTGTCCGGCCTACGTGGCGCCCTACATCTGGCAACCGCATTTTCTGGATCAGCGCATCGAGGAGGTCGAGAACGTCACCGGCATACGCTACGGATACCAGACGAGGACGGTCGAATCGGGGAAGAAAAAAGGCTTTCGGGTCGCGATCTTCGAGCCGAACATTTCGGTCGCCAAGACGTCCAGCATTTCATTGCTCGCCTGCGACGAGGCGTATCGCGCCGAACCGTCGAGCGTCCATGCCTTGAACGCGCTCAACACGCTGCACATGACGACGCATCCGACCATGCTCTATCTGGCGAACTCGCTCGATCTGGTGAAGCAGCACAAGGCCGTGTTTCTGGGGCGCCATGACATCGTCGGCTACATGGCGCAGCATGCCGACGCGGTGGTCTCGCACCAGTGGCACAACGACCAGAACTACAGCTACCTCGATGCGCTGTATGGCAACTACCCCCTCGTTCATAACTCGCCCTGGCTGCGCGATGTGGCGGGCGCGGGCTATTACTACCCGGGCTTCGACGCGGCCGAAGGCGGCCGTCAACTGCGCGTCGCCGCACAGACGCATGAATCGCAGCTGGACGACTATCGCCAGCGGGCGCGACGCACTTTCGAGGCGGTCGACCCCTTCAACCGCGTCAACCTCGATGGCTACGCGGCACTGCTACTTCGTCTGCAAGGGGCACCTGCGTGACCGGACCTCAACTCAAGGTGGGTGTTTCGGTCTTCGTGCGCAAGGGCGAGCAGTCGCTTTGGGAAAACGGCATCTTCCAGAACTGTCTTTTTCTGGTGATGCTGCTGATGCGCTCGCCTCGCGTGTCGGCGACCTTCCTGGTGGCGGGTGGGGGTGACGGCACGCCGACCGATGCACGATTCCTGGCCGACTCGCCGGTGCCGGTGATCGACATGACCACCGCCGCAGCCGAGCTCGACGTGATGATCGAAATGAGCGCGCAACTCTCGCGGGAATGGGTCGTCGCCTTTCGCGAAAAGGGTGGCAAGGTCGCTTCGATGCGCGTCGGCAACGACTACGTGATCGACATCGAGCGCATGGTGTTCGACAAGCCCAACGGGCTGTTGATCAACGGTGCCCCGTACCACGCCGTGTGGACCTTGCCGGAGTACGAAGCGACCTGCGTGCCTTACTTCGCCAGCACCTTTCGTGCGCCGGTGAGCATGCTGCCGCATCTGTGGAGCCCTGCGGTGCTGGAGCGCGGCATTGCCAGGCAGCTCGCCGATGCACCTGGCAGCGCGCCTTTCGGTTACCAACCCGGCAAGAAGCGCTGGCGACTCGGCATGTTCGAGCCCAATGTCTGCATGGTGAAGACCAGCCACATTCCGATGCTGGTGTGCGAGAACGCACACCGCGCCAATGCCAACCTGATCGAGCACGTGTATTGCTACAACACCTTCCATATGAAAGACGATGCGGTGTTCAACAAGTTCGCCAACAGCCTGGACATCGTGCGGCATGGACTCTCGACTTTCGAAGGGCGCTTTCCGATCTATCAAGTGCTGGCGCCGAACGTCGATGCCATCGTCAGTCATCACTGGGAGAACGGTCAGAACTACGTCTATTACGAAGCTCTGTACGGCAATTACCCGCTGATCCACAACTCGAAATTGATCGACGACTGTGGCTACTACTACGAAGGGTTCGATTGCGAAGCGGGGGGCGTCGCGTTGCAGCGGGCGTTTGCAGAACACGACCGCGACATTGAAAGCCACCGGATTCGAGCAGAACAGTTCCTGCGCAAGCTCGACCCTGAAAGCGAGGGCAACGTGCGGACTTACACGGAGGCCCTCGACGCGCTGTATCGGGAGGCCTGAGTGACGTACGCATCGATGAGTTTCCTCCGTGCAGTGCTGGGTTGCGTACTCGTGGTCAGCGTGATGTCGGCGCAGGCTCAAGGCGTGCTGGTGCCACCGCGCCAGGCTGCTGCGCCGGTCAACTCGCTCGCCACCGCGGCCGCCAATGTCGGGCTCAAGCGGTGCTTGCCGGCGCTGCAGCGCCTTTCATCGGCGGCGGTGCTGGGAGCCAAGTCGAACGACGTGCTGCTCGACTGGGACCGCAAGCGCACCAACGACAGCGCCACCTTCGCGATGATCGGCATGGAGTACGCCAATGGCGGCGCCGCGATGTCGATCACGGCGATCCCGGAAGCCGATGGCGCCTGCTCGGTGCAGGCGGAGCGCATATCCGTAGCGCCTTTTACCTGCCAGAGCGTGGCGCAGCAGGAATTGGTCGGCTATCGGCAGACGCAATTGCTGCCCAACTTTGCGGTCTACACGGATGGCAAGGACCCGACGTCGTCGGTGTCGCTGATCGACTCGCCGCCCGGTTGCCTGGTGATTCGACGCTACGTCGAATTCAACTGGAAAGACCCATCGGCTGCGCCTGTGCGGCGTTGATGCTCCAGGGACGATGTGACCCAATCCTTCAAACAGATCACGCTCGTGTCGGTCAACGGCTTGGCAGACGCGAGCGGCGCCGCGCGTGCCTTGCAGCACAGCCAGTCCCGCTTGCCCGGTGCGCGTGCACTGTTGTGCAGTCCCGTGCGGCCGCCGGACCTTGCGAATGGCATCGTCCATCTGCCGGTCGCGCACATGAACTATCACGAGTACAGCTGGTTCATGATGTTCGCGCTCTGGCGAGTCATCGACACCGAATTCGCGCTGGTCGTGCAGGAAGATGGATGGGTCGTGAATGCTGCCAATTGGCGAGACGATTTTCTCGATTACGACTACATCGGGGCGCCGATTCATCTCGCGCTCATCGTGACGCCGCATGGCTCGCACTGGAAGAAAAGCTTCGAGTGGACGCATGAGCCGACGCAGCCGGGGCACAGTGTTACTCCCGTTCAAAACGGCGGGTTCAGCCTGCGAAGTCAGCGCTTCATGCGGGCGCTGGTGGACCATCGACACATCCGCGTGGAGATACCGCCGCCGGATGGGTTCGACGGCAACCCGCTGCGGATGCGCTGGGACAACAACGCGTTGCTCGAGGATGTTCAGCTCAGCGGCGTGTTGCGGCCGGCGTTGCAGGCGGTCGGCATGCGTTTCGCACCGATCGACGTCGCACGGAGTTTTTCGATCGAGCATGCCGGCCCGTCGATTCATCAGGGCTACGACGCGATGCAATTGTTCGGCCATCACGCCAAGGTGCGCCGACTCGCCAGCCTGGCACCGCTCACGCTCGCTTCCGGCATTCCGCTGTCGCAACTCGACGCCTGGTATGGCGAGCGCGACATCCTGTCGATGTTCGAGCGCAATGGCTATCGCATCGAGTTTGCGGCGGAACCTTCGGCAGCCGTGGCTACCTCCGGCAACGTACCTGTGCGTGAACGCAAGGTGTTCGATTGCTTCACCTACAACGGAGAGGACGATATCCTCGCAGCACGCCTTCACGAGTTGTCGGGCGTCGTCGATTTCTTTGTCATCGTCGAAGCCGATTGCACTTTCAACGGCGAGCCAAAGGGACTGACCTTCGATGCGGCCGATGCACGCTTTGCGCCATTCGCAGAGCGATTGCGGTATGTCGTAGTCGACGACATGCCGGAGGACGAAGTGGCCGCAACCACCGGTGCAGCGCCGGCAGCGCAAAAAGACTGGCTCCGCGCCAAACCGCAAACCGGTCATTGGGTGCGCGAGAAATTCCAGCGCAACCAGGTCATGCGCGGGCTGGCCGATGCACACCCCGACGACCTCGTGATGGTGTCGGATGTCGACGAGATACCGCGTGCGGATGTCGTGCGCTTGATGCGCGACGACCATGCGCACGACGTCTTCGGTTTGAGCCTGGCGTTCTACTATTTCTACGCGAACTATCGCAACGTCGCGGGCCCCGAAGTCGCAAGCATCTGGACCGTGGCGGCCACACGCGCCAGGCTGGAGACAACCACGCCCGATCGGCTGCGCATGGAGGTGCGAAACGGCGTGCAGCCGGCCATGCTGATCGGCGATGCGGGCTGGCATCTGTCGTACATGGGCATGAGCGACGACGACGTGCGCCGCAAGATCTCTACGTTTGCCCACCAGGAGTACAACACGCCCGAGATCCTTGCGGCCATCGACATTGGCGCGTTGACGGCATCGGGGCTCGACTTGTACGGCAGGCCCGGGTATGTGTGGAAGGTCGTCAGTCCGGCCGAGGCGCCGCGCTGGATGGCAGCGCAAGCGGGTCTGCGGCATCTTTTTCTGGGCGACGAGCATGCAGGGTCCGGCGAGGGGCGTTACCGCAAGGAGTCCTATGTGACGGTGCAACCGAGTCCATTCGGATTCTGGGAAGGGCATGCGAACCGGCACATTCTTGGTAACTATCGAAGTCGCATCCGCGGCCGCGTGCTGGATCTGGGTTGCAACCATGGCGCCAGCACGTACTGGCTTCTGGAGAATCCGGAAGTCGAGTACATCACCGGCATCGACCTCAATCAAGAGGCTCTGGCGCTTGCGCGTTCTCTCTTTGAATCGGTATCGGTTCCGAGCAGTTTCATTTGCGCCGACATCACGCAGCAAGCATTGGAGCCCGGTTCTGCCGACACGATCGTCAGCTTTCATACGCTCGAACACATCTACGCCAGCGATGCACTCAAGTTCCTGCAGTCCGCTTTCGAGGCCCTGTCACCCGGCGGATATCTGGTGATGTCGATTCCCTATGACCATGCGTACATGGATCCGTGCCACGTCTGCTTCTATACAGAGCAGAGTCTCTCGCTGCTCATGGAGCAGGCCGGTTTCACGACGATCGAATGCTTCAAGGACGATCGCTTCGTCGAGAAAGATCTGCTCACAGGCCTGTTTCAGAAAGTGGACGTGCAATCATGACCTTCGTCGAATCGATCGATCGACAGTTCGCAGAGATGCCGGCTCGGCACAAAGAGCTCTCGGTCATCGCCAGCATGGACGATGACCCGGCCAGGCCCAATCAGCGTTTGCTCGATCTGGTGGTCGACGTGTTGACCCAAACGTGCAGGACGACGTTGCCGGTGTTCGAAGGCCGCAAGTCAGCGGAGCCGCGATGGTTCGACACATGGCCCGGCGAGCATTACCGGCTGCTGGCGGCCATGGTCAAAACGCTCCATGCCAGCACGGTCATCGAGATCGGCACCTTCACCGGCATGGGCACTGTGGCCCTGCTCCAAGGCTTGCGACCCGATGGCCAGGTGGTCACCTTCGATCTCGTTCCCTGGGACGGCTTCGAGCACACGTGGCTGCAGCAGCAAGACTTTGCGTCGCGTCGTGTGTCGCAGGTGCTGGCGGATGTCTCGGCGCCCGGTGGCATCGAGCCGTATCGCGCTCTTTTTGAAGCCGCCGATTTCATTTTCATCGACGGCCCCAAGGACGGCACGACCGAGTCGAAGATTCTGGCCAACCTGGCCACGCTCACCTTGCGACGCGACCCGATCATTTTCTTCGACGACATTCGGGTCATGAACATGGTTGGCATCTGGCGGCGGGTGGCTCGACCCAAGTTCGACATCACCTCGCTGGGCCATTGGAGCGGCTCCGGATTGATCGACTGGAACGGCGTTTGAATTGATTGTCTTGGAATTGCTTTTCTGGTGACTTGAAAGCGATTAATTGCAATCAATTTGTAATTGGATTCTTTGAAATTCTGATCGGACTAATTTGGCGATTTGATGCTAAATGCTGACTCTTCCCGCAATTGTTATTGGAGTGTTTTCGATGATGGAATAAAGTTTCCACTTGCTTCAAATAATCCTGCGGGGAGACTTCAGCTTGGGCACTCTCGGAACAATTCAGGACATGGCCGTGTTCGTGGAAGTGGCGCGCACGCGCAGCCTTACCGAGGCCGGAAAGACGCTCAACGTGGCGCCGTCCACGCTTTCGAGGCGCCTCACCGCCATCGAATCCGCGATGGGTGTTCGCCTGCTGCAACGCTCTACCCGCCGCATTGAATTGACCGAGGCCGGTGCAGACTATTTCGCGCGAAGTGAGGCGCTCACCCTCGACGCCCTGCGATTGCACGACGCATTTCGGGCCCTCGATCAGCAATTGTCAGGTCGCCTGGTCGTGACGACGCCTGCCGAATGCGGGCTCGGCTTTTTGAGCGGAATCATTTCTGAGTTCATCCGGCGGCATCCCGGGCTCGATCTCGAATTGAGTCTGTCGCCGCGTCATGCGACCGATGAGCCGAGCCGGCACGACGTCGCATTGCGACTGGGCGCAGTCGACACTGCAGCGGACACCGGTGCACTCGTGCGCGTCATCGCGACGGTTCCGCAGCGCTTGTATGCCTCCGAACGCTACCTCGCGATGTCCGCACCGCTCCAGGCGCCCACCGATCTGGCGGCCCACAACTGCATCGTCGAGGGGCGCGAGCCTGGCATGAACCTGTGGCGGTTCGAGCGCGACGGCCAGCAAGCGACCATCGAAGTCAGCGGCACGCTGGCCACGAACAACGTTTCATTGCGGGCCAGCCTTGCGAGTGAGCACTTCGGCATCGTCGCTTTGCCAATTCAGACTGCAACAAAAAGGACTGCTTTGGTACCGGTGCTGACGGGGTGGGAGTTGCCCTTGCTGACACTCAGCGCCGTGGTCAGCGAGAAGTCTTCGCTCGGCAAGGCGCGTGTGTTCGTCGAATGGCTCGAATCCAGATTGCGCAGAAGCGTGGCGGACTGATGGATTCGCTCGATCACCTCCAGGACATTGCCGCTTTCGTGGCAGTTGGCGAGCTGGGCAGTCTGGCGCGTGCGGGTGCGCAGCTCGGCATTCCGGTCGTGATGGTGTCGAAGCGCCTCAGCGCGCTCGAAAGTTGGACCGGCACCAAGCTCGCCATGCGCGGCGGCCGGTCGGTGCAACTCACAGCCGAAGGCCAAGTTTATTTTGCGCGGGCCAAGCCGCTCGTGGCGGCGGTGCATTCGGTCTATGCGCAAACGGTGGCCGCGGCTGCCAGCGCCCAGGGGCGACTTGTCGTCGCCATGCCGCCGGATTTCGGCAACAGCTGGATATCGCCGTTGCTGGGCGATTTCATTCGCGCGCATCCGGCGATCGAGCTCGAGCTGGACCTGTGCCCGGAAGGCGTCGACCCCTCTGCGATGCGCGTTGATGTCGCGATCCGGGTCGGGCCGGTCCATGAGCAGTTGCTGATCGCTCGGCCGCTCGGTGCGATTCCGCAACACCTGTTCGCGGCCGGCGACTACCTCGCGAGCGCGCCTGCGCTGCAGCATCCGGGCGATCTCGAGGCGCATGCGTGCATCTTGCTGGACACGCCCTCCGGCGGCGCGACCTGGACGTTCAGCAGAGGCGACGAAAAGGTCGAGGTGAAGGTGGCAGGGCGCTTGTCGACCAATCAGGTTCAGATGGCGCATCAGCTGGTGAACCAGGGCCATGGCATCGCCGCCTTGCCGGTGTACCCGATTGCATTGTCCGAGTCGGCGCGCACCAGTGCACGCGTGCTCGTCGATTGGGAGATGGCGAGCGTGCCGGTGTATGCGTTGTTGCCTTCGCGCCTCGTGTCGCCCAAGACCAAGCTCTTTATCGACTACCTGGCGACCGCGCTGTCTTTTGCGCAGGCCGTGCCAAGGTCGATGCCGAAGTCGGCGCTCGGTGTCGGCTGAGCAGAACCTGAACGCGCGCCTCGCGATAATCGGCGCACTTTCAAGGAGTGCGTGTGGATATCGTTTTGCTGGTGAAGGCCGCGGTGATGGGCATCGTCGAGGGTCTGACCGAATTTTTGCCGATCTCATCGACCGGCCACCTCATATTGGCGGGCTCGCTGCTGGGCTTCGACGACGACAAGGCCAAGGTCTTCGACATCGCGATCCAGACCGGCGCGATCTTCGCGGTCATCCTCGTCTACTGGCAGAAGATCCAGTCGACCATCGTGGCGTTGCCGCGGCAACCCAAGGCACGGCGCCTGGCGCTCAACGTGCTCATCGGCTTCTTGCCGGCGGTGGTGCTGGGTTTGCTCTTCGGCAAGGCGATCAAGGCGCACTTGTTCATCCCGATCGTGGTGGCCAGTACCTTCATCATCGGCGGCTTCATCATCCTCTGGGCTGAAAAGCGGCCGCCCGGCGCCGTGCGCATCGAGCATGTGGACGACATGACACCTTGGGACGCGCTCAAGGTCGGCCTGGTGCAATGCTTCGCGATGATCCCGGGCACCAGCCGCAGCGGCTCGACCATCATCGGCGGCATGCTGCTCGGGCTGAGCCGGCAAGCAGCGACCGATTATTCGTTCTTCCTGGCGATCCCGACGTTGATCGGTGCCAGTGTGTACAGCCTCTACAAGGAGCGCGCGTTGCTGTCGGTGGCGGACATTCCGCTGTTCCTCGTCGGCCTCGTCTTTGCGTTCATCAGTGCATGGCTCTGCGTGCGCTGGTTGCTGAAGTACATCAGCACGCACAACTTCGTGCCGTTCGCCTGGTACCGCATCGCCTTCGGCATCGTGGTGCTATTGACCTGGTGGAGCGGCCTGGTCGCCTGGGCGGAATAGGGTCGACTCGGCAATGCCGAGGCTGAAGCCGAAGTGCGCCGCTCAGGGGAGCAGATTGCGCAGAGAGGCCTCGACAGCCGCCGCTGCGGCAATCGGCTTTTCCATCGGGAAAAGATGCGTGCCGTCGAGCATGCTGATGCGGCCCTTGGTCACCTGCTGCGTCATCGCCAGGCCGACGCGCCGCATCTCCACGGATTGACGGCCGCCGACGAAGGCGACCTTGCACTGCAGCGGATTGCCGCGCAGCAAGGCGCTCAGGTTGTGCGGCAGCGTGTCGTAGATGGCGGTCTCGACGTCCCGATCGAAGCTCAGCGTGCGCGAATCTTCAGCGTCCAGCGTGCCGTGATCGATGTAGTCGTGCAGCACCTGCTCGTCCCACTTCGCGAAGACCTTCTTGCTTTTGAAGTGCTCGAACACGGCGTCGCGGTCTTGCCAGCTGTTCTTGCGCTTGCGGCTCAACGCGCTGGGCGACATGTTTTGAAGGAATGGCGTGCGCTTGACCAGATTGAGCGTGTTGGCGCGCCAGCCGCCCAGCAGCGGCGAATCGAGCAGCACTACGCCTTTGGCGAGTTCCGGATGACGGGCGGCGCACATCAGGCTCAAGAAGCCGCCAAGCGAATGCCCGACCAGAAAGACCGGGCCGCCTGATTTGTCGACCTGGCCGCGCGCGAAGTCGGCGAGTTGTTCGACCAGATGCGGCCAGTTGTCAGTGACCGGATACGCTGGGTCGTGGCCGAACTTCTCGACCGCATCGACTTCGAAGCCGCGGCTGCGCAGGCTGTCGAGCATCACGCGGTAGGTGCTGGCCGGGAAGCTGTTGCCGTGGGAGAAGACGACGGATGGCATGCCCATTGCCGACGCCGCGTTCAGATCAATTTTTCTTCAGGCGTCGAGATCTTGCGCAGCGCGCTGTGCCGTGCCGCCGGCATCTTGAGCGGATGCGCGCTGGCGGCGTCGTCCCACACCGGGTCTTCGATGCTGTCGAACACTTCGCGCAGCTTCTGGCCCCAGCTGTTGTGCATCATGCGGTAGTACGGATTGTCCGCATCGATGCAGATCACGCGATCGGTCTCGAGCTTGTTGGCCTCGTACACGACCAGGTCGAGCGGCAAGCCGACCGACAGGTTCGACTTCATGGTCG
>CAXTCC010000094.1:0-14227 GCA_964242015.1 uncultured Variovorax sp. | reverse complement strand
GTGAAGCGCGCATGACTGAACATCACGGCGGGGTAGAACTGGTAAGCGTAGATCTCGCCATCGGCTGCAACCAGCATGTCGCACACCATGCACAGGCGCTCGACTTCAGGGTTGAGGGAGCAGAGGCCGTTACTCAACTTTTCCGGCAGCATCGGAATGACGCGACGCGGAAAGTAGACGCTGGTGGCGCGATCGTAAGCATCGATGTCGATGCCCGAGCCAGTCTGCACATAGGCGCTGACATCGGCGATCGCCACCAGCAATCGCCAGCCTTTGCCACGGCCGACCTTCGCCGGTTCGCAGTACACGGCGTCGTCGAAGTCGCGTGCATCTTCGCCGTCGATGGTCACGAGCGGCACGTCGGTCAGGTCGATGCGGCCCTTCTTGTCGGCGGGGCGCACCGTATCGGGCAATGCCCGCGCTTCGGCCAGACACGCCTCCGAAAACTCATGCGGCACGCCGTATTTGCGCACCGCGATTTCGATCTCCATTCCGGGATCGTCGATCTCGCCGAGCACCTCTTTCACGCGGCCGACAGGCTGGCCGAACAACGCTGGCGGCTCTGTCAATTGAACGACGACGACCTGCCCGACCTTTGCGGTACCGGTAGCGCCCTTCGGAATCAGCACGTCTTGTCCGTAGCGCTTGTCTTCGGGCGCAACAAGCCAGATGCCGCCCTCATGCAGCAACCGGCCGATGATGGGCTGCTCGGGGCGTTCGACGATCTCTACGACGCGGCCTTCAGGGCGGCCGCGGCGGTCTTGCCGCACCACGCGCGCCTTGACGCGGTCTTTGTGCAGTACCGCACGCATCTCATTAGGAGGCAGGTAAATGTCGGCTTCGCCGTCGTCGCGCTGCACGAAGCCGTGTCCGTCGCGATGTCCTTGAACCGAGCCTTCGATCTCATCCAGCAAGCCGCTGGGATGGCCATTATTTTTGATACAATCTCTCTCTTTCCTGAAATTCAAAACACGTTGCACTTGTGCAGCATGTGGGCCCAGGTGGCGGAATTGGTAGACGCACTAGTTTCAGGTACTAGCGAGTAACATCGTGGGGGTTCGAGTCCCTTCCTGGGCACCAAGTTTAAATAAAACCATTCAAGGTTTATACGCATCAAGCCACCGGTCTCCGGTGGCTTTTTTGTTGCCTGTTCGAACAGCGCGTGCGCCATCAAATCGGCAGCGCGATCAGGTCGTGGCCTTCGGCCCCGACGATGCGGGCGCGGGTGAATTCACCCACCTTCAAGGTCTTGCTGATTTTTTCCGGCGGCAACAATCGGACGGTGCCGTCGATCTCCGGCGCGTCTGCGTAACTGCGACCCACGCCGCCCTTGCGGCCCAGGCCCGGCGCCGAGTCCACCAGCACCTGCATCGTCGCGCCGATACGCTTTTTCAATTTGGCGATCGACACCGCTTCAGCTACTTCCATGAAACGACTGCGACGGGCTTCGCGCTCTTCGAACGGCAACATGCCAGGGATGTCGTTGGCGGTTGCACCTTCCACAGGACTGTAGGCAAAACAGCCGGCGCGATCGATCTGCGCTTCGCGAATGAAGTCCAGCAAATGCTCGAACTCGGCTTCAGTCTCTCCGGGAAAGCCGGCAATGAAGGTGCTGCGAATGACGAGCTCCGGACAGCCTTCACGCCAGCGCGCAATGCGCTCCAGATTCTTTTCACCGCTGGCCGGACGCTTCATGCGTTTGAGCACATCCGGATGACTGTGTTGAAGCGGCACATCGAGGTACGGCAACACCTGTCCGCTCGCCATCATCGGAATGATTTCGTCGACGCTCGGGTATGGATAGACATAGTGCAGGCGAACCCATGCCCCGTAGGGTTCGGCGATTTCGCCGAGCGTTCTCACGAGGTCGAGCATGCGCGTCTTCACCGGCTTGCCATCCCAGAAACCTGTGCGGTACTTGACGTCGACACCGTAGGCAGACGTATCCTGGCTGATCACCAGCAGTTCCTTCACGCCGCCTTCGAACAGCGCCTTGGCCTCGCTCAGCACGTCGCCGACGGGCCGCGAGACGAGATCGCCGCGCATGGAGGGAATGATGCAGAAAGTGCAGCGGTGATTGCAGCCTTCGCTGATCTTCAGATAGGCGTAGTGACGGGGCGTGAGTTTGAGTCCGGCGATGCCGAAAGCGCCCGGCACCAGATCGATGAAAGGATCGTGCGGCTTGGGCAGATTCAGGTGCACTGCGTCCATCACCTCCTGCGTTGCATGCGGACCGGTGACGGCCAGCACGCTCGGGTGCATCTGCCGCACCAGGTTGCCGCCCTGGTCGCCGGTTTTAGCGCCGAGGCATCCAGTCACGATCACCCGGCCGTTTTCAGCGAGCGCGTCACCGATCGCATCAAGGCTCTCACGGACGGCGTCGTCGATGAAGCCGCAGGTGTTGACGATGACGAGGTCCGCGCCTTCGAAGGTCTTGGACGTCTCATAGCCCTCTGCGCTCAGACGCGTGAGGATCAACTCGGAATCGGTAAGCGCCTTAGGGCAGCCCAGGCTGACAAAGCCGACTTTGGGGGCGGCCTTGGTGGCCGAACGTTCAGGGGAGACAACTTCACTCATATCCCCGTATTGTCCCAGCTATCGTGCGGCAGTACGGCTTTCAGGGGCGCTTCAGCCCGAACGCGCCGAGTACCTGCTCGGTGTTCTTCTGCATCTGCTCTTGCATCTGCAGAAAGACATTCTTCGATTGCTCGACGTAGTTGCCCATCAGGCCCTGCAACATGGGCGACTGCGTCGTCATGAAACGGGACCACATTTCCGGCGTCAGGCCTTCGGCTTTCTCGGAGAGTTGGGCCTGCACTTCGGTCATGGCCTGGATGTTCTTTTCAAGATACGGACCCATGTAGCTCTGCATGGTCTGCCCGTAGAACCGGATGATGCTCGAGAGCACTTGTTCGGTAAACATCGGGGCGCCGCCGGCCTCTTCTTCCAGGATGACCTGCAGCAAGATGCTTCGTGTCAGGTCGTCGCCGGACTTGGCGTCCCGCACCACGAAAGGCGCGTTCTGCATCACGAGCTGCTTGATGTCGGTCAGCGTGATGTAGGTGGAGGTTTCGGTGTCGTAGAGCCTTCGGTTCGGGTACTTTTTGATGACGCGTTGACCCGGCTTGCCACCGGACTTCTTGCTCTGCACTGGAGACTCCTTCATGTGTTCGCGCCACCGCGTCGAAAACCATTCTAGGGAGCGGCCTCGCAGCCTTGCGCCAAGGTTTACCCTGACCAGCGCGCGTGCGCCAGCCTGGGTGGTGGACCGCCGGCAGCGTCAGTCGAGCGCGGTCGCGTACTCGGCGCCGCAGACTTTGCATGCGGCCGATTCAGGGCGCGTGTCGGTCGGCTCGCGGTAGTGAAGTGGACTCTTGATGCCGTTGAATATCCAGCAACGCGGACAGTGCTCCTGCCCTGCGACGGGCAGGTAGGCCCTGGCGCGCTGCTCGGCGCGCTCACGCGTCACCGGCGAGCCTTGGCGCACCGTGCGGGCGACTTCTTCGGCGGCCATGGTGCCGGCACGACCATTGGCCCGATCGTTCAAACCATAGACGACCCGCGCGAACTCGAGCGGGGCCTGCCGCAGCAACGCAGCAAGCCGCATCTCTTCGAGCGCGGGTTCGATCGCAGTGTGCGACGAAGCGGAAGTCGGATCTGTGGTGGACGAGGACATCTGGTTACGTAGTATGTCCAAAATCCCGCGATCGGTGGGGAGAGTTGGCCCGCTTGCTGCAAAAAACCTGGGCCGGACAGATCGACGAGGTGGATTGCGCAACGATTCACAGTGCCGTACCGGCTTGATCCGGCGCTGGTATGCCGGAACTGTGATCTGAAAACGGGAAATTGGTAGGCGCGATTGGACTCGAACCAACGACCCCCACCATGTCAAGGTGGTGCTCTAACCAGCTGAGCTACGCGCCTAAGGATGCATTCGAGAGCGCGATTATAGCCCGAGAAATCGAGCGATTCAGCGCCGACGTGCAGAACGTACGCCCGCCACGCCGGCAACGACCTTCAATACATGCGCGAGCCGCGCCGCATCAGCGATCTCGACGGTGAAGGTCATCCACGCAGTGCCCTTGATGGACTGCGTCAGCACGCCGATGACATTCATCTTCTCGCGGGTCAGCACTTCCGAGATGTCGCGCAGCAAGCCTTGCCTGTCGGACGCCTCCACCGCGACGTCGACCGCGTACACAGCGCCATCGTCCGGCCTGGAAGCGCCCCACTCCACATCGATCACCCGCTCGGCGTTGCGGCTTGCCATCTGTCGGAAGTTGCTGCAGTCGGTGCGATGGATGCTGACGCCGTGGCCGCGTGTGACAAACCCACCGATCGCGTCCGGCGGCGCCGGCTTGCAACACTTGGCGAGCTGCGTCATGAGCGACGAAACGCCGACCACCAATACGCCGCCCTTGGCCGACTTCTCGCTGCCGCGCGACTTGCGAATCAGCGCGCCATCGTCTGCGCCCGGCGCAGGTTCAGGCGGACGCAGCAGCATCTCGATATTGCGCAGCGAGAACTCGTCCTTGCCCACGACTTCGAACAGGTTGTCGGCGGACTTGAAGCCGAGCTGGGATGCCAGATCCTCGAGCTTGAACGAGGTCTTGCCTTCCCGTTGCAACACCTTCTCGACGGCTTCGCGACCGCGCGCCACGGTCTCATGCGTGATCTGCGCATTGAACCAGGCGCGTACCTTGGCACGAGCGCGATGGCTTGCCAGATAGCCAAGGTCGGCATTGAGCCAATCGCGCGAAGGTCCGCCCTCCTTGGCCGCGACGATCTCGACCGTCTGTCCGTTCTGCAGCGGCGTGTTGAGCGGCACCATGGCGCCATCGATGCGCGCGCCGCGGCACCGATGGCCAAGGCTCGTATGCACGGTATAGGCGAAGTCGACTGCGGTCGCGCCTTGCGGCAGTTCGACGATGGCCGCGTCGGGCGTGAGCACATAGATGCGGTCGTCGAACAGCCCCTGGCCTTGCGAGCCGCCCGACAGATCCCGCTCCCAGGCCAGCAACTGCCGCAGCACCGCGATCTTTGCGTCGTATTCGCCACTGGCCCACACGCCGGCATAGCCCTTGTGCCCAGCCTCTTTGTAAGCCCAGTGCGCCGCCACGCCGTGCTCGGCATGGTCGTGCATTTCTTCCGTGCGGATCTGGATCTCGATCGGCTTGCTCGCATGTCCGTCGACCACCGCCCGCACCACCGTGTGCAACGATTGATAGCCGTTCGGCTTGGGGCGAGCGATGTAGTCGTCGAACTCTTCGTCGATGGGCTGAAAGTGCGAATGCACCCAGGCCAGCGCCGCGTAGCAATCCTTGACATCAGGCACCACGACACGCAACGCGAGGATGTCGAACACCTGCGCGAAGTCGAGCGACTTGCCGCGCATTTTCTTGACGATGCTGTAGATGTTCTTCGGCCGGCCCTGAACCTTCGCCTGCACGCCTTGCTCGTTCAACTCCAGCTCGAGGGTCGAGCGCAATTGCTCCACATAGCCTTCACGCTCGATGCGTTTTTCATCGAGCAGACGGGCGATGAGCTTGTACGTTTCCGGTTCAAGAAAGCGAAAAGAAAGATCTTCGATCTCCCATTTCACCTGCCAGATGCCGAGCCGGTTGGCCAGCGGCGCGAACACCTGCAACGACTCGCGCGCCACGTTTTCCGCAACGGGCTCCTTGCAGGCGGCCGCATACCGCAAAGTCTGCAAACGCGACGCCAGCCGCAGCATGACGACGCGCAAGTCGCGCGAGAACGCCAGCAGCATCTTGCGGACGTTTTCTGTTTGCGAGCCGAGACCATCGGACAGCTTGCCGGCTGTGGCCGAGCGCGCCTGCTTCTGCACGTGGACCAGCTTGGTCGTCTCGACCGCCAGCGCCGCGAAGTTGTCGCCGAAGACTTTGGCAATCACTTCTTGCGGGCGGTTCAGATGTTGGCACGAATAGACCAGATAGCTCGCCGCCTGCATTGCTTCCGAGCCGCCCATGTGCGCCACGATCTTGGCGACAGCGTCGGCGTGCGCCAGCGTGTTTTCGCCGGTGTCCAGCGTCTCGTCGGCTATCAACGGCTCGGCAAAGGCCCGCGCGCGCGACAGCATCTGGTCGATCACTGGCGAGCGGTCGGCCGTTGCGGCAGACAGCGGATAGTCGACGACGAGATGCTCAGGCATGGACACGGAAGCAGGCACGGACGCGGGCACGATCAGCGAACAAGGATGAGCGGACGACGCCTGACTTGTCAGTCGAGCAAGAACGACGCAACGGCTGCACTTTGATCCGCGGCGACGAACGTCGGCGCATGCCCGACACCATCGAACTCGATCAGGCGGGCACGCGGGCCACGGCTGGTCATGGCGATGGCGGTGTCGCGCGCCAGCAGATCCGATTGCGCGCCACGCGTCAGCAACGTCATGGCAGTGATGCCGTCGTACAGCGCCCACAACACCGCTTCGCCCTGCGCAGCGGCCTCGGCCGTCATCGCACGCAAAGGCAGCGCGATGGCCGGGTCGTAATGAAGGACGTAGGGGCCGGCATTGCCCGAAGCCGCGACCTTGGCGTCGCCCGCCGGGCTGCGCGACGCTGCAGGCGCCACCATGTGCCGCGACAAATCGAGCCACTGTGCAGGAGAGTGCGGCCCGAAGGTGCTCGACAGCGCCCACATGGCATCGGCCGCGGCTTCGAGCGTTTCGTATGTACCGCCCTGGCCGACATACGTGCCGATGCGCTTCAGCGCAGCAGGATCGAGGGTCGGTCCGACATCGTTGATGACCAGCCGGCGGATCGGGGACGGCAAGGGGACGCTCGGACTGCCGGCCACTGCGATGCCGATCAGTCCACCCATGCTGGTGCCGACATAGTCGAGCACGCCGATCGGCTGCTCTGAATGGAGTTGGGATATCAGCGCAATGACATCGGCTGCGTACTGCGGCAGCTGATATCCCTCAGGATCGACAAGCCAGTCGCTCTCGCCGCGCCCGACGATATCCGGGCAGACCACGCGAATGTCGCCAGTTTGCCGCGCCAGAAGCACCTGGGCGAGCGCATCGAAATCGCGCCCTTGGCGGGTAAGGCCATGCACGCACAGCACGACGTGCGCGCTGTGTGCATCACCCCACTGCCAGTAAGCCATGCGATGACCGCCGGCAGCGTCGTGGCACGCCACATGATGCAAGGTCGATTCGGTCATGAAAAGCAGGCTTCCGGAATGCAAACGATTGTCTTGTCGCATCGTAAGTCATCCACAAAACGGGCATCGGGCGCAGGCTATGCGCAGGCCTATGCCCTCGCGAACAGCTCGGCCGGACTACTTCAGTTGAACCGAACCCGAAACGTTGACGACCACACTGGTCTTTCCGGCCTCTACCGGTACGGCCGAATCCGACGCCATCGATTTGGCTTCCATCGCCATCATGCGCGGGCGCATCGGGCTTGCCTGGTTGGCGCTAACCGACACCTCGCGCAGGCTGTACCCCGCAAAGCCGAAGTCCTTGGCGAGCTCGGTCGCCTTCTGCTTGAAGTTCTCGATGGCGAGCGTCTGCGCGTCAGCCTCGACCTTGGTGCGCTGCTCTCGGCTCAAACCGAAGCCGACATTGCCAACGCTGAGTGTCGTGATGCGCCCTGCCGTTTGCGTGATGCGCGGGAAGTCGCGCCCTTCAAGCACCAGCTCGGCCGACCCCTGCCAGCCGTTGATCTTGCCGTCTCGCGTGTAGCGAGGCGACAGGCTGAAGTTGCCGGTGCGCACATCGAGCTGACCCGGCTGCGCTGTTTTACGCGCTTCGGTCAGCGCAATGTCGAGCGCGGTCTTCAACTGCGACTGCACGACGGCCGCATCGGCGTTGTCGCGCGAAGTGACGAGCGTCATGCTGAGCAGATCCTGCTGGACTTCGACCGTGCCATTGGCCGACAGTTGCAGCACGTTCTGCGGCGGCGACATCGTCGCGGTTTGGGCGAAGCCCGTGACAGCCGCAGACAGGGCGGCGCATGCCGCCACCAATTTAATAGCGTTCAAAAATAACTTCCATTTTCAAAAAAGACTTGGGTGAGGCGCACGCGCCTTCCTATACGTTTGCGCACCGTGCGGCGCCGCGATCAGGGCCGCTGCAATCGCGGCGCCGGCACTTGCACGGCGCGCGCCTCCGGAGCGCTCACCATACGCTCCACAGGTTGCGACTCTGCCGAGCGGAGCATCTCGGCGCGGGCGGCCCATTGTTGCCGCACTTGCTCACGCAATTCGGCGAGCTCGGCGGCGGTCAGTCGCCGCCCTGCCGCAGCCTCCTCGCGCCGGACTTCTTCCCGCTGAGAGGATCGATGCGCCTCGACAGCGTCCCGCAGATCGCTGCGCCGCTGTGCGGCAACTGGCATCAATCCATCTTGCGCAGCCATCGAAGAAAAGCACAGCAAGGCCACTGCCAGAGGCAGTGTTCGGTGAGAAATTTTCATGAGGCGGTGCGGCAAGGTGAAGTCACTGTGCCACCGGTACGCAAGGCATAAATGTCTGGACGGCGTTCGTCCGCAAGTTTTGTAACTTAGTGTCAAAGCACAGACAAAACCGGCTCAATGGCCCGCCAACGCATTCAGAATCGGCGCTGTTACAAATTCAGTGTTGTAGAAATGAATCAAACCCCCGCTCGCACCGACAAGATCGTGATCGTCGACGACGACGCCCGCATCCGCGACCTGCTGCGCCGGTATCTGACGCAGGAGGGCTTCGAAGTCATCGTGGCCGAAGACGGCAAGGCGCTCAATCGCATCCTGCTGCGCGACACGGTCGATCTGATCGTGCTCGACTTGATGATGCCCGGCGAAGACGGCCTCTCCGTGTGCCGCCGACTGCGCGCAGCCAATGACCGCACGCCCATCATCATGCTCACCGCCAAGGGCGAAGACGTCGACCGCATCGTCGGCCTCGAAGTCGGCGCCGACGACTATCTGGGCAAGCCGTTCAACCCGCGCGAATTGCTTGCGCGCGTCCATGCGGTTCTGCGTCGCCGTCCGCCGCTCGAAGCACCGGGCGCACCGTCGACCGACAACGAGACTGTCAATTTCGGCCCCTTCAGCTTCGACCTGGGCTCGCGCACGCTGAAGAAAGACGGCGAAGAGCTGTCGCTCACCACGGGTGAGTTCGCGATGCTGAAGGCGTTGGTGCGCCATCCGCGCCAGCCGCTGTCGCGCGAAAAGCTCGCGCAGCTGGCACGCGGCCGCGAGTTCGAACCCTTCGACCGCAGCCTCGACGTGCAGATCTCGCGCCTGCGCAAGCTGGTCGAGTCGGACGCTGCCGCGCCGCGCTATATCCAGACCGTCTGGGGCGTCGGCTACGTGTTCGTGCCGGACGGCACCACCTGAGCTCCGTGGCGGCCAGCGGCCCCAAATCGACGCTGCCGAACCCGCTTGGCGAGGACACCGGCGCGGTCACGCTGCCGAGCCCGCTCGAAGGGCTGCCGCAGCGCGGGCGCGCGCGCCTGAAGCTCGGCTTCAATCTCTTCTGGCGCACCTTCTTCCTGCTGGCACTGCTGCTGTTCGGCTGCACCTTCGCGTGGCTGCAGACCTTTCGTGCGCTCGAGTACGAACCCCGCGCCATCCAGACCGCGCACCAGATCGCGTCCTTGGTCAACCTCACGCGCGCGGCGCTGGTGTACTCCGACGCGATCACCCGCGTCTCGCTCATCAAGACGCTGGCCGACCAGGAAGGCGTGCGCATCCTGCCGCGCGAACCGAACGACCGCTTCGAGGCGTACACCAGCGGCTCGCTGGACCAGCGCGTGACGGAAGAGCTGATCGATCAGCTCGGCGAAGGCACCAACGTGGCGAGCCGGGTCAACGACGAGCCGGGCTTGTGGATCGGCTTCACCATCGAGAGCGACAACTACTGGCTGCTGCTCGACCCGACGCGTTTCAGTCGCGTCGGCGGGCGCACGTGGCTGGTCTGGCTGATCACGGCGATGGTGCTGTCGCTGGCAGGCGCCGCGCTCATCACGCGCTTCATCAACCGGCCGCTGAAGCAGCTGTCGCGCGCGACACGCCAGGTGCGCGAAGGCGAGTACGAGGCGCACCGGCTCGACGAAAGCGCACGCACCAGCGAGATCCGCGCGGTGAACATCGGCTTCAACCGCATGGCCGACCAGCTCGCCAAGATCGAGCAGGACCGCGCAGTGATGCTGGCCGGCATTTCGCACGACCTGCGCACCCCCCTGGCGCGGCTGCGGCTCGAGACCGAGATGAGCGTGGCCGACGAAGACGCGCGCGATCACATGGCGGCCGACATCGCCCAGCTCGACGCGATCATCGACAAGTTCCTCGACTACGCCCGGCCCGACCATGTCGACTTCAAGCCGGTGCTGCTGCGCGACGTGGTCGACGCCTGCATCTATGCCGTGCAGGACCATGACGACATGAAGATCAAGGTCGATGTCGCGCCCGATTTGCGCGTGATGGCCGACGAGGTCGAGCTGCAGCGCGTGATGTCCAACCTGGTGGAGAACGCGCGGCGCTACGGCAAGACACCCGCCACGGGCGTGGCGGACATCAACATCCAGGCGCAGGCGCACAACGATGCGGTGCTCATCAAGGTGCGCGACCATGGCCCCGGTGTCGCGCCCGCCCTGCTCTCCCAATTGACCAAACCGTTCTTCCGCGGCGACGCGGCGCGCACCTCGGCGGCGGGCGCAGGCCTGGGACTGTCGATCGTGGCGAAGAACATCGAGCGGATGGGCGGCACCTTCGCCCTGACCAGCACGCCGGGCCGCGGACTGGCAGCGCACATTCGCATGCCGCGCGGGCCGTCGATCAAGCTCGACGGCGCGCCGGGCAAAAAGGGGGAAGCCGTGCCCAAAAGCGGCAGCGCGCAGACGGCTCGGCCCGCGGCCCGACCGCCGCTCTAGCGAGGCGTCGCGAGGCGAAACGTCAGCGAGACAGCAACACCACGGCGCGCGCTTCCATCGCGCGCCCTTCGCCGACCGGCCCGAGCTTCTCGGCCGTCTTGGCCTTCACGTTGACCCGGTCGACCGCGACGTTCAGAACCGATGCGATGCGCTCGCACATTGCGGGGATGTACGGCGCCAGCTTCGGCGCCTGCGCGATCACGGTGCTGTCGACGTTGCCGATCGCCCAACCCGCCACACGCACGCGCGCAGCGGCTTCGGCCAGCAGCACGGCGGAGTCGGCGCCATGAAATTGCGCGTCGGTGTCCGGAAAGTGCCGGCCGATGTCCCCCAGCCCGGCGGCGCCTAGCAGCGCATCGGTGATGGCGTGCAACAGCACGTCGGCGTCGGAGTGTCCGAGCAGGCCGGTGACATGCGGCACCTCGACACCACCCAGCATCAGCTTGCGACCGGCAACCAGCTGGTGCACGTCCCAGCCTTCGCCCACGCGGATGTCGAATGGCCTCGTCATGGCGTGCTCCGCGCGTTGTTCCGACGGCTGGTCAACACGGCCTCGGCCAGCGCGAAGTCTTCCGCATAGGTCACCTTGAAATTCTGTGCACTGCCCGGCACCAGCAGCGGCGCCAGGCCCAGCGCCTCGATGGCACTCGCTTCATCGGTCACGCTGTCGCCGGCGCGCTCCAGGGCGTCGAGCAGCATGCCGATGCGGAACATCTGCGGCGTCTGCGCGAGCCACTTGTCGGCGCGGGTCAAGGTCGCAGCGACTCGACCCTCGGGCGACGCGACTTTCAACGTGTCGGGCAACCGCTGCGCCAGCAGGCCGCCAGCGGCATCGTGCTCGCAGGCTGCGATCAGCGCCTCGATCTGCGTCGGCATGACGAGGCAACGCGCCGCGTCGTGCACCAGGACCCAGTCGTGCGCGCCGGCGCCGTGCTCGCGAAGCGCCTGCAGACCGTTGCGCACGCTGGCCGCCCTGCTGGCGCCGCCGACGCTGAACAGATGCTCGTTGGCTCCCGGAAAGTCCGGCAGCAGCGTGGCGATGTTGGGATCGCCTTCGTTCACGACCACGGCCAGACCGGCAAAGCGATCAGCCAAGGCGCGGAAAGCGTCGATCGTGTGCGCCACCATCGGCCGCCCGGCGAGCTGCTGGTATTGCTTGGGCAGGGTGCCGCCGGCACGGTGGCCGGAGCCCGCACAAGGGATGAGCACATAAAGACGCGAAGACGACATGCAACTCCTGTAGGCCGGCAGGCCGAGAACATCGAATGGTGATGCGCCCGCGCGCCAGCAGCGATGGGGCCGTCATTCTAGAATTGCCCGGTCTCACACCCCTCGCCAGCCGGCGCGGGGTGTTCTGCATTTTTCGAAGCGATTCATGGACCTCCCCCACCTCACGGCGGGCAAGCGATTCACGCTGCCACGTCCCCCCCTGTCGGCCGACGCGCTCATGCTGGCGCAGCTTGCGACGCGCGAAAAAACCGCCGGTCGTGCCACCGCCGTGTTCACCGCAGACGCCAACGACGCCCAGCGCCTGATCGACGAGGTTGCCTTCTTCGCGCCCGAGCTCCGCTGCGCGCTGTTCCCCGACTGGGAAACACTGCCCTACGACAGCTTCTCGCCGCACCAGGACTTGATCAGCGAGCGGCTCGCCACGCTCTGGCGCATCAGCCAGAAAGAAGCCGACGTGGTGCTCGTGCCCGCGACCACCGCGCTCTACCGATTGGCGCCGCCGGCCTTTCTCGCGGGCTACACCTTCCATTTCAAGACCAAGCAGAAGCTGCAGGATTCCAAGCTCAAGGCGCAGCTGACGCTCGCCGGCTACACGCACGTCACGCAGGTCGTGAGTCCGGGCGAGTACGCGGTGCGTGGTGGCCTGATCGATCTGTTTCCGATGGGCTCGCTGGTGCCGTTCCGTGTCGACCTGTTCGACGACGAGATCGACTCGATCCGCACTTTCGACCCCGACACGCAGCGCAGCCTCTACCCCGTGCCCGAAGTGCGCCTGCTGCCCGGCCGCGAGTTCCCGATGGACGACGATGCCCGCGCGCGCTTTCGCAGCCGCTGGCGCGAAATGCTCGAAGGCGATCCGACCAAGAGCCGCATCTACAAGGACATGGGCAACGGCGTCGCGACCGCCGGCATCGAGTACTACCTGCCGCTCTTTTTCGAAGAGACGGCGACGGTGTTCGACTACCTCGGTGTCGACACCACCGTCGTGCTGCATGGCGACCTGGAGCCGGCGTTCCAGCACTTCTGGCAGGACACCGGCGAGCGCTACCGACTGGTGCGCGGCGACCCGGAGCGTCCCGCGTTGCCGCCCGAGACGCTGTTCCTGAGCGCCGAGCAGTTCTATCTGCGTGCCAAGCCGCACGCGCAGCTGGCCATCCGATCGGTTGCTCCCGCCGTTCGTCCTGAGCTTGTCGAAGGGCCGACCCCGACTTCGACAAGCTCAGCCCGAACAGGTGGAGAGGAGACGACTGCGCCCTACGCCGAGTTCGACAAGCTGCCGCCGTTCGCTGTCGTCCGCGGTGCCGACGATCCGCTGGTCGGTCTCAAGCTGCACATCGACAGCACGCCGCACCGCGTGCTGCTCATTGCCGAGAGCGACGGCCGGCGCGAGAGCCTGCTCGACTTCTTGCGGGCCAGTGGCGTCAACCCGCCCTCCTTCGATTCGCTCGCGGAGTTCGAAGCCTCGCCCGACGAGAAGATCGGCATCGCCACCGCCGCGCTGGCCGCAGGCTTCGCGTGGCGCGAGACCGGCATCGACTTCGTCACCGAGACCGAACTCTTTGCCACAGCGCCGACCACGCGGCGCCGCAACAAGAAGCAGGAGCAGGTCAGCGATGTCGAAGCGCTGATCAAGGACCTGTCGGAACTCAAAGTGGGCGACCCGGTGGTGCATTCGGCGCACGGCATCGGCCGCTACCGCGGACTCATCCACATGGACCTCGGTCAGGGCGTCGATGCCGAAGGTGCGCCGCTGCTGCAGGAGATGCTGCACCTGGAGTACGCGGACAAGGCGACGCTCTACGTGCCGGTGAGCCAGTTGCACCAGATCAGCCGTTACACCGGCGTCAGCGCCGACGAGGCCCCGCTGCACAAGCTGGGCTCCGGCCAGTGGGAAAAAGCCAAGCGCAAGGCGGCGGAGCAGGTGCGCGATTCGGCGGCAGAACTGCTGAACATCTATGCGCGACGCGCCTTGCGCGAAGGCCATGCATTCCGCTATTCGGCCGCCGACTACGAGGTGTTCGCCAACGACTTCGGCTTCGAGGAAACAGCCGACCAGAAGGGTGCGATCCACGCCGTCATCCAGGACATGATCTCGCCGCAGCCGATGGACCGGCTGGT
>CAXTCC010000093.1:10022-14410 GCA_964242015.1 uncultured Variovorax sp. | reverse complement strand
GGCATGGCGTCTGTCCCCGCACGGTGGGACAGAGCGATGCAGCCAGCGGGGCACAGAGGGAGTCGCATCGACCCGTACCGCCCGCGGGGGACAGACACGCGCAGAACCCCGTTCAATACTCGCGTCGATGACCCCTATGCCCGCTTCGACGTCCTCGACACACACTGGAACGCCGCCTGAGACGCCGCTGCTGAGCGTGCGCGATGTGTCGGTGCGTTTCGGTGGCATCGTGGCGCTCGACGGCATCTCGTTCGACGTCCATCGCGGCCAGATCTGCGGCGTGATCGGACCGAACGGCGCAGGCAAGACGACCCTCTTCAACTGCCTGAGCCGGTTGTACACACCGCACCAGGGCAGCATCCAGTTCGACGGTGAAGCGTTGCTGTCGTTGCCGCAACATGCCATCGCCGCTGCAGGCATCGGCCGCACCTTTCAGAACGTGGCGCTGTTTCCGGCCATGACGGTGGCCGAGAACGTGATGGTCGGGCGCCATTGCCGCACGCACACCGGCTACTGGGCCAATGCGTTTCGCCTGAAGTCGGTCGGGCGCGAAGAGGCAGAAGTGCAGCACCGCACCCGCACGCTGCTGTCGTTGCTGCACCTGAGCGAACTGGCCGACACGCCGGTGCGCGAGCTGTCTTTCGGAACCCGCAAGCGGGTCGAGATGGCGCGTGCGCTGGTGGCCGAACCCAAGCTGCTGTTGCTCGACGAACCCGCCGCCGGTCTCAACCACGAAGAGGTCGACACGCTGCGCCTGTTGATCCAGGATGTCCGCGACCGCTTCCAGGTGACAGTGCTGCTGGTCGAACACCACTTGAACCTGGTGATGCGCGTGTCGGACCAGGTGGTCGCCATGAACTTCGGACGCAAGATCGCCGACGGCCCGCCCGCCATGGTGCAGGCCGACCCCGAAGTGGTTCGCGCCTATCTGGGCACGGAGGAGACCCAATGAGCGCGATCCTGCAGGTCAAGAAGCTCGAGGCTTTCTACGGCGGTACGCGAGTGCTGCAAGGCATCGATTTCGAGGTGGCCGAGGGCGGTATCACCACCATCCTGGGCGCCAACGGTGCCGGCAAGACGACCACGCTGCGAGCGATCAGCGCGCTCATCAAGACCAAAGGCGAGATCTGGTTCCAGGGCCGGCGGATCGATGGCCTTTCGACCGAAAAGATCGCCGGCCTGGGCGTCGCCCATGTGCCCGATGGCCGCGGCACGCTGGTCAACCTCACGGTCGAAGAGAACCTGCGCGTCGGCGCGCACCTGCGGCGCGATCGTGCTGCGGCCAGCGCCGATTTCGAGCGCATGTACGGCTACTTTCCGCGGCTGCGCGAGCGCCGGCAACAGCAGGCCGGCACCTTGTCGGGCGGCGAGCAGCAGATGCTGGCGATCAGCCGTGCGCTCATGCTCAAGCCCAGGCTGCTGCTGCTGGACGAGCCCTCGTTCGGGCTCGCGCCGCTCATCATTCGCGAGATCTTCGACATCATGCGGCTGATCAATCGCGAAGAGAAAGTGAGCATCCTGCTGGTCGAGCAGAACGTGGCGCGCGCCCTGGAACTCGCCGATCACGCCTGGCTGATCGAGACCGGCAGCACCGTCATGTCGGGCACCAGCAAGGAGCTGCGCGACAACGAGCAAATCCGTCGCTCGTACCTCGGTTTCTGAAGAACAAGATTCAAGGAGCTTCGCGCATGTTCAACCTGCTGCAGCAGATCGCCTCTGGCATCGCCATGGGAGGCATCTATGCCTGCCTCGGCCTGGCCCTGGTCATGATCTACCAGTCGACCAACCACATCAACTTCGCGCAGGGCGAGATGGCGATGTTCTCGACCTTCATCGCGTTCCTCTGCCTGAAGGCCGGGCTGCCTTACTGGGCGGCGTTCATCGCCACCGTCGCCTTCGGCTTCGTCATGGGTTTCGTCATCGAGCGCGTGGTGCTGCGACCGTTGAAGGACGCGCCGGAGATGTCGGTGGTGGTCGTCTTCATCGGGCTCTTCGTCGGCATCAATTCGCTGGCGGGCTGGATCTTCGGTCACCAGCTCGAGACCTTTCCGAGTCCGTTCCCCGACAAGGCGCCTTTCGGCACGACGCTGGTGTCGGCGCACGAGGTCGGCACCATCGCGGTGGTGCTGGTGGTGGTCACCGTCCTGTTCCTGTTCATGCGCTTCACGCGGCTCGGGCTGGCGATGCGCGCCTCGGCTGAAAACCCGGTGTCGAGCCGGCTGTCGGGCATCCCCGTGTCGATGATGCTGTCGTTGGGCTGGGGCCTGTCGGCGGTCATCGGCGCGATTGCGGGAATGATGGTGGCGCCGGTCGTCTTTCTCGACCCCAACATGATGGGCGGCGTGCTGATCTATGCCTTCGCAGCGGCATTGCTCGGCGGCATCGACAACCCCTGGGGCGCAGTGGCCGGCGGCCTGATCGTCGGCGTGGTCGAGAACCTGGCCGGCACCTACGTCGTCGGCACCGAGCTCAAGCTGTCGGTGGCACTGGTCGTCATCGTCGGCGTGCTGCTGATCCGGCCGTCGGGCCTGTTCGGTCGCAAACTCGTGGCGAGGGTCTGACGATGTCCGCATTGCCTTCCACTGTCGCCGCTTCGGCGTCGTCGCGCGTGCCGACCGCGCCACCGCTGGCGCATGTGATTCCCGTGCCGGCCATGGCTGCGCCGTCGCTGCCGTCGGCTGGTTTCAAGTGGCGCGATATGCGGGGTGCGGCCGCGTTGCTGGCCGTCGCCATCGCACTGCCTTTCTTCGTGTCCGACTACCGCATCTTCCAGGCGACGATGACGCTCATCATGGCGATCGCGGTGCTCGGCCTGAACATGCTGGTCGGTTACAACGGGCAGTTGTCGCTCGGGCACGGCGCGATCTACGCGCTGGGCGCTTACACCGCTGCGGTGCTGATCGAGCATGCGGGCTTCACGTGGTGGGCCACCTTGCCGGTTGCGGGCCTCGTGTGCTTCGTCTTCGGCTTCCTGTTCGGCTGGCCCGCACTGCGATTGAAGGGCCACTATCTGGCGCTCGCCACTTTTGCGCTCGCGCTCGCCACGCCGCAACTGCTCAAGTACAAGCTGCTCGAACCCTGGACCGGTGGCGTGCAAGGCATCGTCCTCAGCAAGCCGGAGCCGCCTTTCGGCTGGACGCTGTCGCCCGACAAGTGGCTCTACGCGCTCACCTTGCTGATCGCCGTCGGCATGTTCATCGTGGCATGGAACATCCTGCGCGGGCGGCTCGGACGCGCGACCATTGCCATCCGCGAGCAACCGATCGCCGCCTCGGCCATGGGCATCAACGTGGCGTACACCAAGGCGGTGACCTTCGGCATCAGCGCGCTCTACACGGGTGTCGCCGGCGCACTCGGCGCCGTGGCCGCGGCGTTCGTCGCGCCCGACAGCTTCGGCATGTTCGTCTCGATCTTCTTCCTGGTCGGGGCGGTGGTCGGCGGGCTGGGCACCATCAGCGGTGCGCTGGTCGGCGCGGTGTTCATCCAGTTCGTGCCCAACGTGGCCGACCAGATCTCGAAGTCTGCGCCGTCGGCGATCTACGCCGCCTTCTTGATCCTGTCGGTGTACGTGATGCCGATGGGCTTCGTCGGGCTGATGCGCTCGCTTCGCAAGAAGAAGGGGCGGCTGCCGGGGCAGTGAGCACTGAAGGAAACGAACCGGACGCCGACCATGATCGATCTCTTCTATTCGAGTAGCCCGAACGTCTTCAAGGTCATGATCGCCCTGGAAGAGTTGGCGCTCGACCATCGGATCGTGTTTGTCGATTTGAGCCAGGGTGAGCAGCACGATCCTGAAAAGCTCGGCGGCGCGATCAGCGGCAAGGTGCCGGTCATCAAGGACCATGCGCCGTCTGACGATGGTGCGCCGCTGACTGTCTTCGAATCGGGCGCGATCCTTCAGTACCTGGCGGAGAAGACGGGCCGACTGCTTCCTGCGGCGCCTCGCGAGCGTCTGCGCGCAATGCAATGGTTGTTCTGGCAGATGGGCGGGCTGGGCCCGGTCGGCGGCCAGTTCTGGCACTTCAAAAGCTTCGCGCAGCGCCTCGAGCCCGACACCGACTTCACCTATCCGCGACGCCGCTACACCCGAATGCTGTCGGCCCTGTGGGCCGTGATGGAGCGGCAGCTCGCGACGCACGAATATCTGGCCGGCGAATACTCGATTGCCGACATCGCGTGCTTTCCGTGGATCAGGTATCTGGGACCGGACCTAACGGATGCGGAGTTTCCAGCGCTGGCGCGATGGCATGCCGCGATCGCGGAGCGGCCTGCGGTCGAACGCGCCTATGCAGCACGCGACGCGGTTAAGACCGACTACGGGCTGAACGAGCGCGGGGGCATTGCCTATCCATGGCACGGACTGGCGAAGAATCTGATCGTTGCTTGAT
>CAXTCC010000093.1:0-9922 GCA_964242015.1 uncultured Variovorax sp. | reverse complement strand
TGGCCCTGTGCTTTTTCTCACTGGCGCATGCGCAGCTGGCCCCGCCGCCCGCGTACACCCACACCGCACCCAGTGCGGATGGCATCGGCAAGCGCTACATGGGACGTGAGATCGCGCAGGTCATGGGCTGGCAGGGAGCGGGATGGCTGGAGCGCGAAGAGCGCGAAAAGGAGGAACGCACCGATCTGTTGCTGCGTGCGCTGGACTTGAAGCCAGGCATGGTCGTCGCCGACGTGGGTGCCGGTACCGGGTATCTGTCGCGGCGCATGGCTCGGGTGCTCGCGCCTTCGGGCAAGGTCCTCGCTGTCGACGTGCAGCCGGAGATGGTGGCGCTGCTGCGCAAGGCGGCAAGCCAGGAGGGCCTCGTCAATATCGCGCCCTCGCTGGGGACCGAGACCGACGTCAAGCTGCCACCGTCATCGGTGGACCTGGCGATCATGGTGGACGTCTACCATGAGCTGTCGTCGCCTCACGAGGTGCTCTCGAGCATCGTCAAGGCGCTCAAGCCGGGTGGGCAGGTGGTCTTTGTCGAATACCGCGCGGAGGACGCCAGCGTGCCGATCAAGGCGCTGCACAAGATGAGCGAAGCGCAGGTGCGACTCGAAGCGCAGGTGCTGCCGCTGGTCTGGCTCAAAACAGTGGAAACGCTGCCTTGGCAGCACGTGATTGTCTTCACGAAGGCCCGGTAGGGCGCTGTGCCGGCGTGGGTTGTCCTCGCGCTGAGGAGCCGCACCGTTGGCGACCCAAGTGGCACGGAGCCATCTCACTTGTAGGCGCAACGCCCAGCGGCGGCGACGCGGTCGTGAACCGGTTCACGGTCTCGGCCGCTTGCCGACGGCAGGTGCCAAGGGCATCCCCGCGCGCCCTGAAACTTGGGCCATGCATCTTCCTCAATCACTGCAGTTCTCTCGAGCCATCCGCCTTAAACGGTCCGCGTGGGCAGGAGCTCTCGTCGTTACCGTCGCGGTGACCTATGCGGTCGCTGCCCATCACACAGGGCGGCCGACGGAAGCTCGAGTGCCCCCTGCCACGCCGCTCCCTGTCTCGACCGCCGGCCCGGTGACAGCGCAGGTCATCACGTCGCAGGCGACGGACCGGTACACCTATCTTGCGGACGTGCTGGGACAACTGAACGCTCATCCACACGCTGCATGCCGCGACGAAGTTGCCGGTCCGCAAGGCATGCAGGACGAGCTCGCACAGGCGAGCGCCTTGCAGAAGCAAGGAAGGACACAGGACGCCACGGCGATGCTGGCCGCCGTGGAAAACCGGCTCGATCGCAAGTTCAAGATGGAATGTCTCAAGCTAGGCTAGGCCGGTGGCCATCACCGTACCGGGAGCAGTGGGCGAAGCAAAACGAGATGCGTGGGTCGGTGCTTGGCGAGGCTTGGCGCGTCTCTCAACGACTCGGCCGGGCGACCTACATCGTGCGGCATCGCAGAGACGGAGTGTCGATCTCCTTCAGGAGTTTCGTTCATGACAAATCACAGCAGCTTGCGGCTTTCGCTCCTTATCGCAGCGAGTCTTTCGATGATGACAATTGGCGCCCCCGGCTGGGCGCAACCCACCGGCAATCCCAAAGGCACGCCTGCGCCCGTCAGCCAGGAAATGTCGAAGTCTCCAGCGACAGGAAGTGCGGCCTCCGCGGCGTCGGGCGGCGCCAGTTCCGGCAAGATCGACATGGGACCGGCCAGTGCCCGCCTGGCGCCTTCGCGCGAGCCCGGTACCGGCACGGCGGGGGGACTTCCGAAGCGCAATGTCGGCGATGGCACCGCTTCGGGCGCATCGACCCGTGGCGCCGCCTCCGCGCCGACCACCCAGCCGACGTCGCCTGCGCGCTGACGAGCCCTTCAGTCGGCGGCTTCAAGTGAAGTGGACCGTCTTTCAAAACCAACGGCCCCGGCGAGGATGTCCGTGATCTGATCGCCTGCGGCGTCGACTTCATTGCCCGCCCAGCAGACGAACTGGTCTGGACGGACAAGGATGAGACGCGCCTGGTAACGCCCGACCTCGCCGACGCTGGCCGCCTGCACGATCGCAAGCGGCAACGCCAGCGAGGCGGCTGCGTCCGCGAAGGCAGCGACCGTGGCTTCGTCAGCACCGAAAGCCAGCAGCGTGAAGCCCGGTCCGAGCTCGTCGTAGACATTGAGCCCCGAAGGCAGCATCGCAGGCGCCAGATGATGGCCGGACCGCGCTTCGAACCGGTGCGAGCCGACGGCGCTGCAGACCAGATCCGACCCCGCAGTGTGCGACACCACCGGTGAGCCCTCGTAGTTCGGTTCGAAGGAATGCACTTCGCCGACGGCCCCCTTGGCGCGCGACTGCCAGGCATCCTCGAACGCTGCCTGATCGCGAGACGGATCGTACGCATCGAGGAACTGCCGGTCGGACTCGATCGACTTGGCAATGAAGTCGCGCATGGTCGAAGCGAACACGGGCCGGCGCTCGGCATCGTATGAGTCCAACAGCGTGGAACCACCCCAGCCCTGCAGCGTGGCTGCCAGCTTCCATCCCAGGTTGCGCGCGTCCTCCAGACCGGTGTTCACACCGTAGCCGCCGTAGGGCGGATGGCTGTGCGCCGCATCGCCTGCCACGAAGATGCGGCCCTTGCGGTAAGAGTCCGCCATCATGAAGCGCAGATCCCAGAAGCCGATGTGCTCGAAATCGATGTCGAAAGGCGCACCCACAGCTTCTTGCAGATAGGTCCGGAAATCGAAGTTGTCCCTTGTCGTTCCCGGGGGCACCGGCGCGTGGAAGAACCAGGTGGTTCCGAGATCCACACGGCCGAAGAACTTCCAGTAGCCCTGCAATTCGGGCTGAAGGACGTTGTAGTACGACTTGCCGGGATAACGCTCGAGCAGGCGATGCAACTCGTGCGAGCGGAACACGAGCAGCACCATCATGCGGTCGTGGTCGGTACGGGTCTGGGTGATGCCGGCTTGCTCGCGCACCGGCGAGCGGCTGCCGTCGCAGCCGACCGCATAGGCTGCTTGCACCACCCGCTGCGCGCCGCTGTGCCGCTCCCGAATGGTGATGGACACGCCGTCATCGCTTTGCGCAACGGCTGGCGCGTCGGCCTGTCCCTCGGCCTGCACGTCGCCTTGCACTTCCCAGCCATAGAGGGCGGTCACGCAGGGCAGTTCGGCGACACGCTGGCGCAACACCGCCTCGGTCGCGTACTGGGGCAGCCGCTCGTTGGCGGTGTAGTAGTACGGCTTGACGAGTTCGCGCTGCAGCCAGTCGTAGGTATGGGCTCCGAGCAGCGTGCCGTACGCAGTCAGGCCGCCTATGCCATAGCCGGACGGGATGGTGCGCGCGGCGCGCAGCTGCTTTTCGGCACCCCAGAAATGAAAGTGCTCCATCGTGCGTTGCGTGAGGTTCTGGCCCTTCGGGATCTGCTGGGGTTGCGGGTAGCGTTCGACGATCACGGTGCGCACGCCGCGCTGTCCAAGCTCGATCGCCAGGCCCATACCGACAGGACCACCGCCGATGATGACCACTTCAGTGCGGTCGACCTCTCCAGGCGCTGGCGAATCCATGTTGCTCGTTGTCATAAGGTTCGTCATTCCGCAGTGATGCCCTGCGCCTTGATCAGATCAGCCCAGCGTTTGGAATCTGCCGCCATCAGACGGCCGAATTCTTCCGGCGTGCTGTGCGCCGGTGTCATGCCTTGCGCCTCGAAGGCTTTTGCCACATCGGGTTGCGACAGGACCGTGCCCAGCGCCTTGTTCAACCGGTCGACCACGGGGCGCGGTGTGCCGGCAGGAGCCAGGACGCCGTACCACATGTCGACGTTCAGGTTGCCGACATTGAGGGTCTGGAGTGAGGGCACGTCAGGTAGCAACGCATTGGGTTTGTCGGAACTGATGCCCAGCGCTTTCAGCTTGCCCGCCTTGACGTGCTGGAGCGCCACGTGGATAGGAAGAAACATGACGTCGATCTGTCCGCCCAGCAGATCGGTCAGTGCCGGGGCGGTGCCGCGGTAGCTGATGTGCGTAAGAGAGATCTTGGCGCGGTTCTTCAAGAGCTCCATCGCGAGGTGGTGCGGGGTGCCGGTTCCCGGGGAGCCGTAGTTGAGCTTGCCAGGCTTGTCCCTGGCGCTTGTCATCAAAGCCTGCAGCGAGCCGATGCCGGATTGCGTGCTGGCCACCAGGATGAGTTGGCCCCAGCTTGTCAGCGTGACCGGTGTCAGATCCGTCAGCGGGTTGAAGGGCAGCTTGGGATAGAGCGCCGAATTCATCACCAGCGTGTTCACGCTGACCAGCAGCGTGCTGCCGTCCGGCGCGGCACGCACCACTTCTTGGGTACCGATATTGCCGGCCGCACCAGGGCGGTTGTCGACGAAGTACGGTCGCTTGAGCTGCGACGTAAGTCCCGGACCGACCTGCCGGGCGATCAGGTCGATGCCGGTGCCGGGGGTGAACGGCACGATCAACCGCAAGGGCGCGTCCGTCGTGCCCTGGGCCCAACTCAGCGGTGTCGCCATCGCGCCGAGGCTCCCCAACAGGATGCTGCGGCGCATGTCGAGCCACGCCGGTGTGAAGGCTTTGCGCATTCTTTTGTCTCCGATGTCTGTGAGATGACAATTACAGCGAATCGCCCCACTTGAATCAAACGGAACATTCTGATGAATTCGTCAAGAAAGCTGATGAATCTGAGCACCCGGCAATTGCTGGCCTTCCTGGAAATCAGCCGGCTGCAGAGCTTTGCGCGCGCTGCAGAACAGATTCACCTGTCGCCATCGGGCATGAGCATGCTCGTGAAGGAACTGGAGGACCAGGTCGGAGCACGTCTGTTCCACAGGACCACCCGCGCGGTCACGCTGACGGAAGCAGGCCAACGGCTGGAGCCGGTGGCCCAGCGCATCGTGCAGGAGCTGCGGGGTCTGGAGTCGGTGATCGAGGGCACCCAGGATGCCGTTCGCCAGCAGCTGCGGATCTCAGCGACGCCGATGGTCTCGGCCAGTCTCCTGCCGTCGGTCATCGGCGACTTCGCCCGGGTTTATCCGCAGGTGCGGGTCAGCATCGCAGACCTCGATGTAAGCCAGGTCCGGCGCAGCGTGCTGGAAGACGAAGCGGACATCGGATTCGGTTTTTTCGTCAAGCCGGCGGTGGGACTGGCAAGACAGCCGCTCTGCAAGTTCCGGCTGATGAGCATCAGCCCGCCCGTCGGGGGCAAGCAGGGCCTCAAGGCCAGCCAGCCGTGGCAAAAACTGGCGACCGTGCCGTTGGTGAGCTTGCCGTTCGACAATCCGATCCAGGCGGTGATCGAAAAGCACCTGGCCGATATCGGCCGTCTTTCTGGGGAGCGGCTTCGCTTCAACCTCATCGGCACCATCATCGCCATGGTGCGAGCAGGTCACGGGCACGCGGTGATCCCTTCCTTCGCACTGGAGGAGTGCCTGCGGCAGGGACTGGTGGTGAACATGCTGCGTGAGCCGGTCGCACATCTGGAGTTGTACCTGGTGTCGCGTCGAGGCAAGAAGCCCGGTGCGACAGCCATGGCGTTCGCCGAAGCCATCCGGAAGGCGGCCGCTCGTCTTTCGGCTTAGCGAGTCGTGATCGGTGTTGCGCGCGACCTGGTCCGGGACTGACACCTTCGCCGACATCGGCCCATGAGGGCGCAAGGCAGCGGCAGAAGACTACGAGCGGCATCGTTGCTTTGCAGATCATCTGGGCATGATGAAGCCACGCCAATCGAGCCTTGAACTTTCGATGCCGGGTCCCGTCCGTTCGACCCGCTACCCTCCGAAGCCACGCAGGGCCACAGACGTCACCCGACGCCTGATGCTCATCGACTATCAGAGCTGGGTTGCATTGACCGCCGACGTCGAAGAGCGCCCGAAGGCAGCGAAAAAGCCGACCTGAATTCACGCCCGAATGCGCATCGCCACCTACAACATCAACGACGTGCGCAAGCGCCTCGAGCCGTTGCGGGCGTGGCTCGACGTCACCTCGCCCGATGTGGTGTGCCTGCAAGAACTCAAATGCACGACGGCAGCATTTCCGTACGCCGAGATTCGATCCATGGGCTACGAAGCCCTGGTGCACGGACAGAGCACATGGAATGGCGTGGCGATTCTGGCGCGCAGCCTGCCGCTCGAAGTTCGCCGCGGCCTGCCCGGAAATCCCTCCGACAAGCAAGCACGCTATGTCGAGGCCGCAGTCGACGGCGTGGTTATCGGCTGCTGCTACATGCCCAATGGCAATCCACAGCCCGGTCCCAAGTTCGGCTACAAGCTGGACTGGTTCACTCGTTTCAATGCGCATGCTTCGACGCTGCTCGCGTCGGACCATCCGGTGGTGCTGGCGGGCGACTACAACGTGGTGCCGACCGACGCCGACATTTACGCAACCCGGTCGTTCGTGGACAACGCACTGCTGCAACCCGAGCCGCGGGCGGCGTACCAGGCGTTGCTGGAGGCCGGATGGACCGACGCGCTACACCGTCAATCGCCCGACAAGGCGCTCTATACCTTCTGGAGTTATCTGCGCAACCGCTGGCCGAGAGATGCCGGCATGCGCATCGACCATCTGCTCCTGAGCCCGAAAGCCGCTCGGCGGATGAAACGGGCCGGCGTGGACCGTGCGGTGCGTGGACTTAAAGGAAGCAGTGACCATGCCCCGGCATGGGTCGAGCTCAAGAATTGAGTGCTCAGCCGCCCGGTCTGGCGCGCGCGGCATCGAAATATTTAGATACAGATCTGCGGACGCCCTTAAGATGACACGCAGGCCCAAACGCCGCGCTTTGCGCTTCGTCTGCGCGATGCCGCTCTCTGCTGGAGGAACACTTTGACTAAAACATCTTCAATCGCATGTGGTCCTGACATGGAGGCGATCGCTGAAGCGTTGAAGAAAAACATCGAGGCTGCCGCGGCCGTCGAAGACGTGGCAGACCAGCTGGGCGTGGTCCACGCGGTGTTGCGCACACGAATTGCCGAATCGGCTGCCGATGGTGACCTGGAAGGAGCGGTGCAGCGCACGCATCGCCTGGAAGAGAAGCTGAACGAAACGGCTGAAAAGATGGACGAAGTGAACCAGGCGATCGAAGCGCAACATGCTTCGTTGACGCACTTGTCCAAAGCGAACTGAGTGTCCATGGGCGGCCTCGCTGCTCAGGCGTGAACCGTTGCCTTCCTGGCGGCTCCACCGCAATCGTCAATTGACAAAGCCACGCCGGCCTCCGCGCCTGCAGGAGCCCGGATGAAGAAAATCGACACCGGCATCCTCAAGCTCCCGCGCTTCGGCGCCGAGGTGCTCAGCGTCGACCGTGCGTTCAGGTCCAGCCCGTCGTGGCGCCTGCTCAGCGCGTCGCTCGCCGCATTGATCGCGGCACTCGTGCTCGGGGGTTACGCGATGCAATACGAGCGCGCGTGGCGGCTGACCGCCGGGCTGCCAGCCATACATCCCTCCACGGCGCTTTGCATCCTGTTGCTTGCGCTGGGACTCTTGCCGCAACGGTCGCTCCTGGCGCAACGTTCATCGGCGTGGAGGCTGGCCGCGCGCGGCGCCGTGGTCATTGCCCTGGCGCTCTTGTCGGTCCGTCTCACGGTGCCATTGTTCGGAACAAGGCTGTTCGAGTTCTTGACGCCCTTCGCCGAGACGGTCGCGGCGCAGCGCGGTGCCGGCAAGGCGCTCACGATGGGGACGGCCTCCGCGTGGACGCTGCTTCTGGTGGGCGTGGGCGAGGCGTCCCGCTGGGCGAGGCGTCCTGTCCTCTCGCAAGTATTGGGTGGGTGCGCGCTCAGCCTGTTGTTCATGGCCGCAACGGCCTACCTGGCGGGCTTGCGTCCGTTCTTCGGCACCATGGCACCCGCCACGCTCCTCGGCACCGCCTTGCTGTCCATCGCATTGCTGTTCGCAACGTCCCGTCACGGCTTCATGCGCGGGCTGACGGCATCTTCAGCGCCGGGCCGCCTCGCGCGAATTCTTCTGAGCAGCTCCACCGTCTTCCTGTTGCTCACGGGATGGGTTGTCACGCGGCGCATCGATGCGCCAGGGATACCGCTGCCAGCCGACGGCGAACTACTGGTCTATCAGATCGCGCTGATGCTCGCGTGGACCTGGGCGCTTGTCACGGTCATCACGATGCGTGCCGACCGGCTCGACCGCTATCGTGGCCTGGCCGAGCGCCTTCTCGAGCGCACGGCTACGCGAGACGCTTTGACCGGCCTGCTCACACGCAATCAGCTCTTGCGACTGCGGCCCGCCGGCGATCACAGCCAGTCGCCGCACTCGACCCATTTTCTTGTCGACCTGGATCGTTTCGGCAGGGTCAACGAGGCATTTGGCCCCGACGAGGGAGACAAGGTGCTGGTGGAAGTGGCGCATCGGCTTCGTCGGGTGGCCGTCGGCCATGCGGTGGGCCGTCTGGGCGGTGATGAATTCGCCGTGGTGTGCTTTGCGATCACTCTGGCGGACGCCGAACTTTTGGGTGCCGCAGCTGTTCAGGCCCTCGCGTTGCCTTTCGATGTCAAAGGACGCAAGTTCAGGCTGACCGCAAGCATCGGTATCGCCCGCGGTGAGCACGCGGCCGGACTGAACCTTCAGCAAGCCGCAGACGACGCCATGCACGTGGCGAAGGAGCGGGGCGGGAATCAATGCGTTGTCTTCGCGTCGGAGATGCATGAAACGCGCAAGCAACAGGTCGAACTGGAGCAGGACCTGCAAGAAGCGGTGCGCCGCGACGGTGAGCTGAGCCTGCACTACCAGCCGGTCGTGCACGTGAAAGACCATCGGGTTCTCGCGATCGAAGCGCTTGCCAGATGGGAGCACCCACGGTTGGGCCCGATTTCGCCGGACCGCTTCATCAAGATCGCAGAGACCAGCGGGTTGATGGTCGCACTGGGCAAGAAGCTCATGCAGATCGCAGTGCGTCAGGCGGCAGCCTGGGAGGCGCAGCGTGCCGGCAGCTGTCCTCTCATGAACATCAATGTCTCACCTGTGCAGTTCGCGGGCAGCGACGTGGTCGGCGATCTCGCAGAGATGGTTCGACAACACGGCCTGCAGGCGCAGAACTTCTGTCTGGAAATTACGGAAAGCGTCTTTGCCGCAGCACCGGCCGTGCGCGCGCTGGAACGCGCACGCGTTCTAGGCTTCCGGGTGGCCATGGACGACTTCGGTGTGGGCTACTCCACGCTGTCGCAACTCCCTCGGCTGCCTTTGACTTCGGTCAAGCTGGACCGGAGTTTTATCGTCAACGCCACCGAGACGGCGGGCGACGCCGCAATTTTTGCGGCGATCACGCAGCTGGCGCATGCCCTCGAGCTCATCGTCGTTGCAGAGGGCGTTGAAACGCAGGCGCAACTCGACTTGGTCATTGCCTCTGAATGCGACGCGGTGCAAGGCTATCTCTTTGCGCGGCCCATGCGCGCCGAGGCGTTGAGCGTTTGGCTGGAGCGGGGCTACCTCGGCAATGTTGCAAAGAGCACCAGCGTTCAACCTGTGTCGGGCATCGAGCCTACATAGCGCCCGAGTGGCCGGATGGCTTTCGCCACGCCCAGTTGTTCGAAGGCGTGGGCCAGCAAACCGACACTGCGCGCAGTGGCGAACAACCCGAACGCTGCATCGACCGGCAGGCGGTGGTGGGCGACGAGGGCTGCCAGCGCGACGTCGATGTTGGGTTGCAGTCCCGTCAGGGTCGCGACCTTTTCGATGAAACGCGCAATCACCTCGGGCGGTTCGAACAGCGCCAGCAGCGCGTCAGCACGTGGATCGCCATCGGGATAGATGTGATGGCCGAATCCGGCAAGGGGCAACCCGGTCGACAGGTAATGGACCATCACTCGGTCTGCGCCCAGCCTTTCCACTTCGCTGAACAACGCCTGGACCTGACCTGACGCATCGCCGTGCAAGGGGCCGGAGAGCGTGGTCAAGCCGGCGAGCAAGCACGCCGGCAAGGATGCGCCTGTCGACGCAGCGAT
>CAXTCC010000092.1:0-14547 GCA_964242015.1 uncultured Variovorax sp. | reverse complement strand
GGCGCGCTGCGCCCGAGGGTGGCACCGCACGCTTCGTGGCGGCGCAGTTGCAGCGCTACTATCGCGCTGGGCCAGCGCTACGAGGCGTAGCTCAGGGCTGTTGCAACCGCCCGAGGAGCTCCATCGTCGGGTACCCATCCGCCGGCAGCCCGACGCTGCGCTGGTAGCGCCGCACACCGTCGCGCGTCGCCGACCCCATCATTCCATCAGGCGTGCCGCTAGCGAAACCGCGCTGGTTCAACGCGGTCTGCATCGTGAGCAACTGGCTGCGCGAGAGCGACTGCAGATCGCGCGGCCATGCCGCCTGCACCCCTGCACCGCCGGCGATGCGTTGCGACAGCAGGCCGACGGCCAGCGCATAGCTGGTCGAGTTGTTGTAGCGCAGGATGGCTCGGAAGTTCGGCCCCACCAGAAACGCCGGTCCTCGCGCGCCTGCCGGCAGCAACACCATGCTGTCGTCGATGGCCGGCAATGGCTGGCCGTCGATCGACCGCACGCCCTCCGCCGCCCATTGCACGCTCGACTGTCGAACCGACGTGTCGGCGCGCCCGTAGTCGAAACCCGCCGGCAGCTGCACCTCGACGCCCCAAGGCTTGCCGGCTTGCCAGCCCGAGCGCGAAAGGAAGTTCGCGGTCGACGACATCACGTCGGCCATGCTGCCCCAGATGTCGCGTCGGCCGTCGCCATCGGCATCCACCGCGTAGGCCAGGAAATTCGACGGCAAGAACTGCGTCTGCCCCATCGCGCCGGCCCATGAACCGATCATGTGATCGCGGTCGATGTCGCCGTTGTCGAGGATCTTCAACGCGGCCATCAGCTCGCGCCGCGCCCAGTCTTCGCGGCGACCTTCGAAGCCCAATGTCGCCAGCGCATCGATGGTCGGGGTGCTGCCGTAGTTGCTGCCGAAATTGCTTTCCATGCCCCAGATCGCGGCCACGATGGCGGGCGGCACGCCGTAGCGCGCCGCGGCCGCGTCGGCTTCACGACGAAGCTGCGTCAGCTTGGCCTGGCCTGTCGCGATGCGTTGGGGCGTGACCGTGTTGTCGAGGTAGTCCCACACCGCGCGCGTGAACTCGGGCTGGGCGCCGTCGAGCTCGACGACACGTGGCAGGTAGTGCACGTTGTCGAAGGCGAGGCGCAGGGTAACGACGCTGACGCCGGCCGCGCGTGCGCTGGCGCGAAAGTCAGCGACCCAACGGGCGAAGCCTTGTTCGAGCGTGGCGTCGTCCGGTGCCGGCTTGGGGGTCGGCGCAGCGGCTGGCGCTGTCACGGGCGCAGTGACGGGCGCGGGCACGGCTGCCGGAGGCTGTGCAGTTACCGGCCGTGCGCCGGTAGGCGGAATCGACGGTGCAGGTGGAGGTGCGGAGGCACAGCTTGCGAGCACACCGATGACGGACGCCATCGCGGCAATGCGCGCGGCGCGCGCCGTCTGGAAACTGAATGGATGCATCCCCTCAATTCTGGCCCCTCATCCGTGTGCCGCGGCCTCCACCCCTGCACCCAGATAAGCACGCCGTATCTCCGGGCGGCCGGCCAGTTCGCCGGGCGTTCCGCTCGCCACGATGCGTCCTTCCTCCAGCACCGCGCCGCGGTCTGCCACCGCCAGCGCCATGCCGACGTTCTGCTCGACCAGCAGCACGGCCATACCCTCGGCGTGGATGGTCCGGATGGCCTCGAACATGTCGTGCACCACGCTCGGTGCCAGCCCGAGCGACGGCTCGTCGAGCAGCAGCAACCGCGGGCGCGCCATCAGCGCACGACCGATCGCCACCATCTGCTGCTGGCCGCCCGACAGCGAACTGGCAGGCTGAGAGAGCCGCGACACCAGCATCGGGAACAGCGCGCAGACGCGCTCCAGCGACTGCGCGCGGTGCGGCTTCGCATGCGCCGCGTAGCTGCCGAGCTCGAGGTTCTCGCGCACCGTCATCTGGCCGAACAGGCGCCGGCTCTCCGGCACCAGCGCGATGCCTTCGGCGCAAAAGCGATGCGGCGGCATGCGAGACAGATCCTTGCCGTCCAGCAGGTACGAGCCGGCGGACAACCGGTTGAGCCCGGCGATGGTGTTGATGAGTGTGCTCTTGCCGGCGCTGTTCGGGCCCACCACGCAAAGAAGTTCGCCCGCGGCCACTGTCAGCGACATGTCCCACAACGCCGTCGCCGCGCCGTAGGCGACCCGGATCGAATTCAGCTCAAGCAGCATGCAGTGCCTCGCGTGGCGTGTCGGTTGAGTCTTGCAGCGTGGCGCCGTCCGAGTCGATGCCTTTGCCGAGGTACGCGACCACCACGTCGGGGCGCGCCATCACCTCGGCGAACGCGCCACTCGCAAGCACGGCACCGCGGTCGAACACGACGATGCGATCGCACAGCGCGGCCACCGCGCGCATCACGTGCTCGACGAAGACGATGGTGGTGCCCTCGGCGCGAATGCGTTCGATGAGTGCCACGGCGCCGTCGATCTCCGAAGGCGTGAGGCCCGACAGCACTTCGTCGAGCATCAGCAGTTGGGGCCGTGCCGCCAGCGCCCGCGCGAACTCCAGGAACTTGCGCTGGTGCAGGTTCAGTTCGTCGGGCAAGGCGCCGGCGCGCTCCGCCAGGCCGGTGAACGCGAGCCATTGCCAGGCTTGCGCTTCAGCGGCGTGTCGGCTCAGTGCGTCGCCACCGAACATCGAGGTCAACGCGACGTTGTCGAGCACCGTCAGGTTCGAGAACGGCCGCGGTATCTGGTAGGTGCGTGCGATGCCGCTGCGTGCCACGCGGTGTGCCGCGATGCCGGTGACTTCGCGCTCGTCGAAGGTCACCTGCCCGGCGGTGGCGAGGTAATGGCCGCTCACCACGTTGATGAAGGTCGACTTGCCGGAGCCGTTGGGCCCGAGCAGGCCGAGGATCTCTCCACGACGAACGTCGACATCGACGCCGCGCAACGCCTGCACGCCGGCGAACGATTTGGCGAGGCCGCGGGTGCGGAGCAGAAGGTCGCTTGCTTCGCCTGCCAACGCCAAGTCCGCAATAGAGCTCGACCGGGGCTTTGATGTCGCGATGACCGCCGGCTGCACTGGCGCCTTGCGTCTCGTCCAGCGCCCGAGCACGCCGTGCGGCATGAACAGGATCACCAGAATCAGCACCAGACCCAACACCACCTTGCCGGCGATCGCGTTGTCGGCCGAGGTAAAGCCGAACAGCAGCGCGGTGATGGCGACGGCACCGACCGCAGGGCCGGCCCAGTGCCGCGAGCCACCGAGCACCGCCATCAAGACCACCGTGAGCGGCAGCGTGATCCCGAAGGTGTCGGCCGTCGTCACGTACGAAACGAAGAGCGCATGGATGCCGCCGACCAGCCCGGCCAGCCCGCTCGACAAGGCCAGTGCCAGCAGCTTGTAGCGATAGGTCGGCACGCCCATGACTTCCGCCACGTCTTCGTCGTCGCGGATCGCGAACAAGCCGGTGCCGAAGCGCGAGTAGAAGACCACGATGGCCGCGAGCATGGCCAGCGCCGCCGCGAGCAACGACAGCAGGTAGAAGCTGCCGGACGCGGTCGGCGCCAGCACGGGCACCGCCACCGCGTTGAGGTACACGCCCGGCCCGCCGTCGATCGGCGTGTTGACGATGACGGTCGCGACGACGAAAGTCGCGGCCAGTGTCAGCAAGGCGAAGACTTCGCCCCGCACCGACTTGACCCTGAACGCGACCGCGCCGAGCACGCTGCCGAAGAGTGCTGCCACGAGCGCAGCGGCAGGCAGTGTCCAGAGAAACGGAATGTCGAAGCGCGTCGCCAACACCGCCGTCGTGTACATGCCGATGCCGAAGAAGGCGCCGTGCCCGAAGGAGAAGTAGCCCGAGTAGCCTGACAACAGGTTCCACGATGTCGCCAGCGCGATCCAGTGGAACACCATGTAGAGCACCGACTCCCACGCGCGCGGCAGCCCGACGAAAGGCAGGACGGCGAGGCATGCGACCACGGCCAGCAGCACGAAGAGCGAGCGCTTCATGTCACGCCCTCCCCGGCCGCGTCAGCAACATGACGAGCAGCAGCGAGAACGACACCAGCGGCGCCCAGGCCGGCGCAGCGATGGCCATGGTCAGCGCCTCGACGATGCCGATGGCGCAGCCGGCGATCAACGGCCCCCAGGGTCGGCCGAGGCCACCCAGCATGACGACCGCGAACACCACGCCGACCCAGGCGAAGATCTGCGACGGCGCCAGCGTGTACGTCAGCGCAATACAGACGCCGGCGATCGACGCCAGCGCGGCGTTGAGTCCCGCGAGCCCGAGCGCCAGCGCCTTCTCGTTGATGCCGAAGGCGATGGCGATGGGCGCATCTTCGGCCGCGGCACGAATCGCCTTGCCGATGTCGCTGCGGCGAAACACCAGCCACACCGCCGCCGCGATGGCGATGCTGATGCCGAGCGTCAGCATCTCGGGCAATGGAAAGTAGATGCCGCCGAGTCGCAGCTTCATGTCGCCGTAAGGGGTTTCCAGGCGCCGATAGTCGGCCGTCCAGATCCACTGCAGCAGCGCCTCGAGAATGATGGTGAGCCCGAAAGTCACGAGCAGCGAGTTGAACGGGCTCACCTTGAAACGCGCCATCACCCACTGGATGGCGGCGCCGATGACGAAGAACACCGGCGGCATGATGAGCAGCGCGAACAGCGAATCGACACCGTGCTCGTTCAGTGCGTAGGTCAGGTAGGCGCTCGAGAAGGCCAGCCCGAAATGCGCGAGGTTGATCTGCCGCAACAAGCCCCACGACAGGCTCAGCCCCAGGCCGAGCAGCCCGTAGATCGCGCCCGTGAACAGGCCGCTGACGACGGCTTGCGTCAGCAGCGTGAAGCTCGGCATCGCCATCTCAGGCGTTGCGCAGCTTGCTACCGGCGACCGCCCAATCGGCCGGCCACACGGTGACCCAACGACCGTCTTGCACCTGCTTCACCTTCGACAAATCGGCGCCGAAATTGCCACGCTCGTTGAAGCGCAACTTGCCTTCGATGGTGTCGACCTGGTTGGCCTTGATCCAGTTCGCGATGGCCTTGTCGTCGAGCGACTTGGTCGCGACCACGCCGGCCTCGATGATCTGCCACGCCGCATAGGACGAAGCGGCCTGCGTCTCGGCGCCGGTGTCGGGCAAGTTTGCCTTGGTCGCGCGCTCGCGAAAGTTCTTGGCGAAGGCCGCGGCCACGGGGTTGTTGGTGAACGGTGCCTGGTCTTCGAAGATGGTGACGGTGAGCGCGCCGTTGCCTTCGGCCGCCTTCATCATCGGACCGGGCGCCGGGTACAGGTAGAAATGGCTCGGCGGGCGATAGTCGATCTTCTTCATCGCATCGAGCATCTGGTTGCCTTCGAGGCCCAGCGCGCCGTTCCAGACGAAGTCCGGGTTCGCCTCCTTCACCCGCCCGGCGATCGGCCCGAAGTCCCGGTTGCCGAAGTCCCATTCGAGGAACAGCACCTCTTGCAAACCGCGTTTCTTGGCGACCTCGCGCGCCCCGTACGACACGAACTGCACCGACGGAAACTTGCTCGTCAGGATCGCGATGGTCTTCGGCGGCTTGGGCGATGCAGCGAGCGCGTCGAGCACCAGGTTGGGCACCGTCGTCTGCGGGTCCGGTCCCATTGCCCAGGCCGGGAACTGCTGCTCGTACTTGGCCAGGCTCGGCACGCCGAAGGTGTGGTGCACCAGCGTCTTGTTGTAGCGCTGCGCCACGCCCATCGCCGACAGGATCGAGCCCGTGGCGTAGGGCCCGATCAGCAGATCGACCTTGTCCGCGGTGACGAGTTGCTCGTACAGCGTGCGCGCCAGGTCGGGCTTGGACTGGTCGTCTTTCAGCACCCATTCGACAGGGCGGCCGAGCAAGCCGCCCCGGCGATTCAGCTCCTCGATGTACATCTCGCCGACCAGCTTGTGGATCATGGCGGTCGACGACAAAGGGCCGGTGAGTGCCAGCGTGCCGCCGATCTTGATCGGCGCACCGGTCGGCGTTTGCGCATGCGCCGAGCCGGTGACGCCACTGAGGCCAGGAACACCCAGGGCCGCGAGGGCCGAAAGAAATGTGCGGCGGTCGAATTGCATTGTCTTGTCTCCTGTCTTTGTATTTGGGCCCGCGCTCGTCGGCGCTCGTATCGGTTCAGAAGGCGTCAGCTTTGCTCGTCGACCACCGCGTTCGACAGCAGTCCGACACCCTCGATCTCGATCTCGCACACATCACCCGCGCGCATCCAGAGCGGTGGCTTGCGCGCCAGGCCGACGCCCGACGGCGTGCCGGAAATGATGACGTCGCCCGGCTCGAGAGCGAAGGGTTCTGAGCACACCGACACCAACGTGGCGACATCGAAGATCATGTCGCGCGTGTTGGCGTCCTGTACCACCTTGCCGTTGAGGCGGGTCTGCAGCTTCAGGCCGCGTGCGCCTTCGGGCAACTCGTCGGCGGTGACGAAGTCAGGCCCCATCGAGCCCGAACGATCGAAGTTCTTGCCCATCATCCATTGCGCCGACTTGAACTGGTAGTCGCGCAACGACCCGTCATTGAACACCGAGTAGCCGGCCACGTGCTTCAGCGCATCGGCCTTGTCGATGTAGCGGCCACCCTTGCCGATGACGACGAGGAGCTCGCCTTCGTAGTCGAACTGTTCCGACACGTGCGGACGCACGATCGGCTCGCCGTGGCCGACCCACGAACTCGGAAAGCGATGGAACAACACCGGATAGGTCGGTGGATCGAACTTGCTTTCGGCCGCATGGTCGACGTAGTTCAGGCCGACTGCGATGGCCTTCGACGGTGCGCGGAACGGCGCAAGCAAGCGAAGGCCGGCAGATGGCACTTTGCGGGTCGCTCGACCCAGCGCCGCACGCGCGGCAGCCATGCCGGCGTCACCCTGCGCCAGCAGTTCTTCGAGCGTGGAAGGCAAGCCATCGGCAGTGAGGTCGACAACCTGGTCACCGACGCGAGCACCGATCGCCGGTGTGCCGGCATCCGATAGGAACGAAACGAAACGCATGGGTTTTCTTTCAGCTGTTCATGAGGGAGTGATCTCTTCCGCCGTCACTTCAGGTGCGTGCGGCGGTGTGGTCTCGTAGTTCTTGACGAAGTCTTCGGGCACGCGAGGCCCCCATACGTAGAACGAGTCTTCGAGCGGATGATCGGCACTCGGCCATTCGAAGCCGTAGGGCACGAAGTCGATGTCGAACGAGTATTCGCAGTAGCTGCCCCACGGGTCGCGCACGTAATAGAAGTAGTTGGAGCCGAGCACGTGGCGGCCCATGCCCCAGCCGCGCTCGTGGCCTGCGATGAGCATCTGCTCCATGCCCATGCCGACGTGGTCGACGCTGGGCACGTCCCAGCTGAGGTGATGCAGGCCGGGTCCGTCGCTCTTCGCAAGCGCGAGCAAGTGATGGTCGCTGCCGTGAACGCCATGCATGAAGACGATCACGTCGCTCGATCGATCGGTCACGCGCAACCCCAGTGCCTGCTCGTAGAACGCCACTGCGCCTGCAACATCGCCCGAGAAAAACAGCGCGTGGGACAGGCGCCGGGGCCGCACCTGTGCCACGCGCGCACGGTTGGGCGCCGCACCTTTGCCTTCAGGCACCACCGGGTCGCGCGATGCGACGCTCTTCTGCGTCGGCGAGCTCTTCGGCGCGGGCCTGATCTGCACCGGAAAGCCTTCGGGGTGCTGCAACCACACGCTCTGCGCTGCGTCTTGCGACTCGCTGGAAAGTCGCGAGAGCGGATGCGGCTCGCAGGTTTTGAGTCGATGCGCTTCGGCGTTGTGTGCGATGGCCTCGAAGTCCTGTTCGAAACAGCCGAAGCTCAGGTACTGCAGCTTCTTCGGCTGGCCGCGCACTTCGTGCAGCACCGCCCAGCAATGCGGGTTGCCGTCGGTAAAGAGCGCCAGCTTGCCGTCCGCCATCTCCGTCCGCAAGCCGAACGCGGCATAGAAGCGTTCGGCCTCCGCGAGGTCCGGCACGGTGAACACGATGCGATCGAGTGAGTGGACTGCAGCCATGCTTGCCTCGTGAATGTCTCGGTTAGGTCTCTGTTGTCTCAGTACATTTGTTGGCTTATCATATATTTTTAGCCACTCAATACAAGCGGATCGGGCGCCCGCATGGCGGGGGTTTTCCCGCGATGACGCGACGTACAGCGCCCTGTTTCGACACCTTCATGAGACTCGCCGCCAGCACCGCTCCGAACGGCAAGCAACCGCCACTCAACAGCCGGTTGATGAACAACCGGCTGGTGTATGAACGCATGCATGCCGACATCCTTTCAGGACGTCTGCTGCCGGGCGCCAAGCTCAACATCGCGGCATTGGCAATCGAGCTTGCAGTGAGTGCGGGCGCCGTGCGCGAAGCGCTGGCGATGCTGGAAGCCGATGCGCTGGTCGTGTCGGAACCGCAGCGCGGTTACCGCGTGACAGCCGTGTCGGAACAAGACCTCACGCAGCTGGTGCGGGCGCGGGTCGAGATCGAGAAGCTGTGCATTGCCGATGCCATCAAGCACGGTGATTTGAACTGGGAGAGCGCTCTGGTCGCCGCCTTCCATCAATTGACGCGTCTGCACGAACGGGACCAGAACGACCGCCAGCATCTGTCGGCCGAATGGACGCTCGCCCATGCCAACTTCCATCACGCGATGATCGCGGGCTGCCCCAATGTCTGGCTGCGCCGCATGCACACCCTGCTCTATCAGCAGAGCGAGCGCTATCGTCAGTTGTCGGCGCCGCTCGCGGTGATCGCCCGCGATGTGCAAGGTGAGCACAAGACCTTGTTCGACGCCGTGCTGCGTCGTGACGTCGTCAGTGCACAGAAGCTGATCGCCCGTCACCTCGAAAAAACGGCGACGTTGTTGCTGACGTCGCCGTTGCTAGGGTTGCCTGCAGCTTCCACCGCCGCCAGGTAGCTTTCCCTCAGGGCCGCTTGCCCACTTCGACCTCTTCACGCGTCCACGCCCGGCACTGCTCGCTCAGGCTGAGCCCGAGCCCTGGACGCGTCGGCACCAGCATGCGGCCGTTGGCGATCTCGAGCCGCTCGTTGAAGAGCGGTTCGAGCCAGTCGAAGTGCTCGACCCATGGCTCGGTCGCGTACACGGCGCCGAGGTGCACGTGCAACTCCATCGCGAAATGCGGGCCGAGCATCAGGCCGGCCTGCTCTGCTTGCGCGGCGATCTTCAGGAACGGCGTGATGCCGCCGACCCGGGGTGCGTCGGGCATCAGGTAGTCGGCAGCGCGATGCCGAATGAGCTCGCCGTGCTCGGCCGCGCTGGTCAGCATTTCGCCGGTGGCGATGGGCGTGTCGAAGGCGGCCGCGAGTGCGGCGTGCCCCTCGTTGTCGTAGGCATCAAGAGGCTCTTCGATCCAGATCAGGTTGAACTGCTCGAAGATGCGGCACATGCGCTGCGCCGTCGGCCGGTCCCATTGCTGGTTGGCGTCGACCATCAACGGCACGTCGTCACCCAGATGCTTGCGCACGGTTTCAACTCGGCGGATGTCGAGCTTGCCATCGGGCTGCCCGACCTTCAGCTTGATGCCGCCGATACCGCGTTCGATCGATGCCGATGCATTGACGACCAGCTGATCGATGGGCGTGTGCAGGAAGCCGCCGGACGTGTTGTAGCAGCGCACCGAGTCACGCTGCGAGCCGAGCAGCTTGGAGAGCGACAGGCCGGCACGCCGCGCCTTCAGGTCGTACAGCGCAACGTCGAAGGCACCGATGGCCTGCACCGCCATGCCGCTGCGCCCCACCGACGCACCGGCCCAGCTCAGCTTGGTCCACAACCTGGAGATGTCGCTCGGGTCTTCGCCCAGCAGCGCGGGCGCGATCTCTTTCGCATGCGCGAACTGGCCCGGTCCACCGGCACGCTTCGAGTAGCTGAAGCCCAGGCCCCTGTGGCCGTCCTTCGTCTCGATCTCGGCGAAGAGCATCGCGATTTCGGTCATCGGCTTCTGCCGGCCCGTCAGCACCTTGGCATCGCTGATCGGGTTGGCGAGAGGCAGGTAGCAGGACGAGACGCGGACCCAGGCGATGCTGTCGCCGGCCACCTGGTTCGACGCTGCGGGTGAGGTAGCTTGGTTCATCGGCCTGCTTACTCGATCGTGATTTTTCCGGTCTCGATGACCTTCTTCCAGCGCGCGTATTCCTTCTGCTGGAACTCGGCGAACTGCGCCGGCGTGTTGGCCACCATCTCGAAGCCGATGGAGGTGAACTGGTCCTTCACCTTCGGGTCGTTGAGCGCCTCGACGAAGGCGGCATGGGCCTTGTCGCGCACAGCGACGGGCAAGCCCTTCGGTGCCACGATGGCCTGCCACGACGCGACATCGACGCCCTTCACGCCGGCCTCGTCGAGCGTTGGCACGTCCGGGAAGATCGGCGAGCGCTTCGGGCTGGTGATGGCCAGCGCGCGCATCTTGCCGCCCTTGATGTACTGCGCCACCGAGTTGACGTTCTGGAACGACGCGTCGACCTGGCCGCCCATCAGGTCGGTGTGCGCCGGCGCGCCGCCCTTGTACGGCACGTGGATGCCGGTGGTGCCGGTCTGTTGCCAGAACAGCTCGGCCGTCAGGTGGTCGCTGGAGCCGTTGCCGGCCGAGGCGAAGGTCATCTTGCCGGGATTGGCTTTTTCATACGCAATGATGTCGGCCACGCTCTTGTGCGGCGAGTTGGCCGGCACCACCAGGATGTTGGGCGAAGCGACCGCAACGGTGATCAGGTCGAAGTCTTTCAGCGCGTCGTACTGCAGGCCCTTCATGAGGTGCGGCACGATCACCAGCGGGCCGAGGGACGTCACCAGAAACGTGTAGCCGTCGGGTGCCGCGCGCTTGACGAACGTGGCGCCGATGGTGCCCGTGGCACCCGCCTTGTTGTCCACCAGAAACGACTGCTTGAACTTGTCGCCCATGCGCGGCGCCACGGCGCGGGCGACCTGGTCGGTCGAGCCGCCCGGCGGGAACGGCACGACGAGCGTCACGGACTTCTCGGGCCAGTTCTGTGCGTTGGCGGCAAAGGCGAGCAGGCCGATGGACATGGCGGTCAGCAGTTTCTTCATGGAAGTTTCCTTGGTCATGTGGTCTCCGGTGAGGAGGTTAAAAAATCGGTTGAAAAATCGAGTGAGAATGACATCGGTGTCATTTCCGAACTCGCTTGCGTGCACGATCAAAATTCGAACTCGTTCAATTCAAGGCCGGCCCGGCTTCGTGAAGTCGCGGAGGCCGCAGGCGTCTCTCTGATCACCGCGTCGCGAGCCCTCAGCAATCCGTCGCTCGTGTCGGAAGCGACGATCGCCCGCGTGCAGCGAGCAGTCGAGCTCACCGGCTACATCCCCAACCTGCTGGCAGGCGGGCTCAAATCGAAGCGCAGCCTGATGGTGGCGGGCCTGGTGCCGGCGATCTCCGTTGCGCAGTTCTTGCCCACGGTGCAGGCACTGACCAGTGCGCTGGACGATGCTGGCTACCAACTCATCCTGGGCCAAAGCGGCTACGACCACGCCCGCGAAGAAGCACTGCTCAACACCATGATGAGTCGTCGTCCCGATGGCATCGTTGTGACGGGACTGGTCCACTCGCCCGCCGCGCGCGAGCGGCTCAAGCGATCCGGCATTCCGGTGGTCGAGACATGGGATCTGAGCGATCGGCCGATCGACATGCTGGTCGGGTTCTCGCACTTGAAAGCAGGCGGCGCGGTCGCGGAATATTTCCTGGCGAAAGGATGGAACAAGCTGGGCATCGCGACCGGCAACGACCATCGCGCGATGCTGCGGCGGGATGGCTTCGTCGCCACCTTGGGCCACGATGTTCCGACGGCCGTCGTGCCGGCGCCGAGCAGCATGGCACTGGGGCGCCGTGCGCTCAAGGAGCTGCTCGAAAAGGAACCTGGACTGGAAGCTGTCTGCTGCAGTTCCGACACGCTGGCGCACGGCGCGCTGATCGAAGCGCAGTCGCGCGGCCTGCGTGTGCCGCAAGACATTGCGATCTGCGGCTTCGGAGGCGCCGACTTCGTGGCGCACACCCAACCGTCGCTCACCACGGTGCAGATCGACGGCGCCGAGATCGGCCGGCTGGCCGCCCGACTCATCCTGCAACGATGCCGTGGCGAGGCGGTCGAGCATCCGGTCGTCGATGTCGGTTTCGAGATCGTCGAACGGCAATCGACCTTCGCGCCCCACCACGCGAAGAGGTAGTCGACCCTCGGTGGGTTCAGCCCGCTGCGACGTCATGGGCCGCCATCTGCTCCAGCGCCTTCACCAGCGCCGAGTGGTCCAGTTGATCCCATCCGTGCGCTGCGCACGACGCCATCAGCTGCGCAGCCGATGCGGTCTGCGGCAAGGCCACGCCCATCGACTTGGCGCCGGCCAGCGCCAGGCTCAGGTCCTTCTGATGCAACGCGATGCGAAAGCCCGGGTTGAAGGTGCGCTTGATCATTCGCTCGCCGTGCACTTCGAGGATGCGGCTGGCCGCGAAGCCGCCCATCAGGGCCTGTCGCACCTTGGCCGGATCGGCACCGGCCTTGCTGGCGAACAGCAGCGCCTCGCCCACTGCGGCGATGTTCAGCGCCACGATGATCTGGTTGGCCACCTTGGTGGTCTGGCCGTCGCCGTTGCCGCCGACCAGCGTGATGTTCTTGCCCATCGCTTCGAGCAACGGCTTGACCTTGTCGAAGGTCGCCTCGGAGCCGCCGCACATGATCGTGAGGCTGGCCGCCTTGGCGCCGACTTCACCGCCCGACACCGGTGCATCGAGGTACTCGCAGCCGAGCTCGTTGATCTTCTTCGCGAACGCCTTGGTCTCGATCGGCGAGATGCTGCTCATGTCCATCACGGTCTTGCCGGTCCCGCCTGAAGCGAGGCCTTCGGCGACGCCGTCCTTGCCGAACAGCACGGCCTCGACGTCGGGCGTGTCGGGCAGCATCAGCACGATGACATCGGCGGCGCGTGCCACGTCGGCGTTGGTCTTGCAGGCCGTGGCCTTCGACAACGACTCGGGCACCTTGCTGCGGGTGCGAACAAAGAGTTCGTGACCGGCGTTGAGGAGATTGAGTGCCATGGGCGCACCCATGATGCCGAGGCCGATGAATCCGATTTTCATTTGATGCGTCCTTCAGTTTCGCTTGATGGTCGTTCGACAGGGTTGATCAATATTGCGCAGCGAGCGGTGTCGTTTCGCCCTCGCGGTACTTGTCGCAAAGCGCCTGCGTGCCGCCGCGCAGCACCCCCAGGTCGCTGCCCACCGCGACGAAGGTGGCGCCCCACTCCAGGTAGCGCCGTGCATCGGCCTCGACGGGCGCCAGGATGCCGCTCGGCTTGCCGGCGGCGCGTGCGCTGTCGAACACCTGCTTGATGGCGGACTGCACATCGGGATGGTTGGGGTTGTGCAGATGACCGTAGCCCGCCGCGAGGTCTTGCGGACCCACGAAGATGCCATCGATGCCGTCGACCGCAGCGATCTCCGCAGTCGCGTCCACCCCGGCACGGCTTTCGATCTGCACCATCACCGCGATGTGGTCGTTGGCTTCATGGATGTAGTGCGGCAGCCCACCGTAGCGATTGCCGCGCTGCGACACCGACACGCCGCGCACGCCCTGCGGCGGGTAGCGCGTCGCGGCCACCGCCTGCCGCGCTTCGTCGGCGCTCTGCACGAACGGGATCAACAGGTTGTAGACGCCCGCATCGAGCAGGCGCTTGATCTCGACCGTGTTGTTCCACGACGGCCGTACCACCGGCGCGCTGGGGCTGTCCTTCAACGCCATCAACTGCGGAATGAGGCTGATGGAATCGTTGGGCGCGTGTTCTGCATCCAGCAAGATCCAGTCGAAGCCGGCGATGCCCAGTACCTCCGTCGTGATCGGGCTGGCGAGAGAGCACCAGCAGCCGATGAGGCGCTTGCCAGCGACCAGTTCAGCGCGGAAAGTGTTGGGCAGGCCGCTGTAGGCAGTCGGGGCCGCCGTTGGGCTGGTGGAAGAAGCGTTCATCGGGGTGCCTCCGCAAGGACTTCGCCTTTTTGTTGAAGAACATAGAAAACGGCGCTGGGCCTGCCCTCGGCCCACCGTGATTTCCAAGTCATCGTACAACGTGTAGATCGCCGCGACCTAGGTGAAAACACTCGGATTGCCAATGAAATCGCAAGAATTCGTGCGTTGACCCTGGTGGCTGATATCGATACCATCGCGAAGGCCCACAGCGGTCATCGTATAACTTAGAAAATCATGAGCACACCCCGCGCGCCCCTCTACATCACGATGGACGATCATGACAACGTCGCCATCGTCGTCAACGACGGCGGCCTGCCCGCCGGCACCGTCTTCCCGTCAGGACTCACCCTCGTCGACAAGGTGCCGCAAGCCCACAAGGTCGCGCTGGTCGACATCCCGCTGGGCGGTGAAGTGCGGCGCTACAACGTCGTCATCGGCTACGCGCTGAAGGATTTGAAGGCCGGCACCTGGGTGCATGAACGGCTGCTCAAGATGCCTGCCGCGCGTGAGCTGGTCGGCCTGCCGATCGCTACCGTCAAGCCCGCGCCGCAGCCGCCGCTGGAGGGCTACACCTTCGAGGGCTTCCGCAACCTCGA
>CAXTCC010000091.1:0-14816 GCA_964242015.1 uncultured Variovorax sp. | reverse complement strand
GCGCTGGTGGCCGGTGTTCCTGCGCAACCTGCTGGTGTGGCGCAAGCTGGCGATCCCCAGCCTCATCGGCAACATCGCCGAGCCGTTGATCTGGCTCGTCGCCTTCGGCTACGGCATGGGCGCGCTGGTCGGCCAGGTCGCGGTCGACGGCGTCAAGGTGCCGTACATCCTTTTCCTGGCGAGCGGCTCCATCTGCATGAGCGCGATGAACGCGGCGAGCTTCGAGGCGCTGTATTCAGCCTTCTCGCGCATGCACGTGCAAAAGACATGGGACGGCATCATGAACGCGCCGGTCGGGCTCGACGACATCGTGCTGGCAGAGATGTTGTGGGCCGCGTTCAAGTCGATCTTCACGGTCACGGCCATCCTTTGCGTGATGCTGGCGCTGGGCATCAGCCACAGCCCCAAGCTCATCGTCGCGTGGCTGGTGCTCATCGCGTCGGGCATCACGTTTTCGAGCATCGCGCTGGTCTTCAACGCGCTGGCCAAAGGCTACGACTTCTTCACCTATTACTTCACGCTCTTCATGACGCCGATGATGTTCCTGAGCGGCGTATTCTTTCCGCTGGAACAGTTGCCGGGCGTGGTGCGCGTGATCGCTGCGTGGTTGCCGCTGACCAATGCCGTGGCGTTGGTGCGGCCGCTCTTCATGGACCAATGGCCCTCCGACTGGCTGCGCCACGCGGTGGTGTTGGCCGTCTATGCGGTGGTGGCGTTCTGGATCGCGTTGGGGCTGACGCGCAAGCGGTTCAGAGGCTGATCGGGCCTTCGAAGCGACGCTGCTTCAGTCCTCGTTTCAGTCCTCGTCGGGCAGCCGCGGGATGTCGCCCATGGCTTCGTCGTTGCGCAGATCGCCCGCTGCCTTGAGCAGGCCGATCGACAGGCCGTCGGGCTGGCCGGCGAAGCCTTTGGCGATGCCTTCGAGCGCGGTCGCCAGCGGCACATCGCCGTCGTCGCGCGCATCGATGCTGATGTTCAGAACACGTGCCGCCATTTGCCGGTACGTGACCACGCCGGACTTTTCGAGCACCGCCACCAGGTCGAGGTAAAGCGCAAGGTTGAGGTCGAACACCAGCTTGGCTGTCGGTTCGAAGTTGTCGTTGTGGTCTGCCACGGTGCGCTCCTTTTTTCTGCGTGTGCCCGACACTCTAGCCAAAAAGAAAGTACATCCATCCGACGGCGCGTAGGAGGACTTCTCGACCCTTGGTACTGCCAGCGCAACCCCACGGGCTTGGCGGTCACCGCGCGTTGGTAAAGTAGTCGCCCGCGCTCCGGCCACCCCTCCGATGCAGCGCCGCCATTTTTTATCCACCTGCACCGACTTCCGGAAAAGGCACCTTCATGACAACCAGCTACACCGACACCCGTCTGCTCATCAACGGCGAATGGACCGACGCCAAGAGCGGCAAGACCCTCGACGTGATCAACCCGGCCACCGGCAAGCCGATCGGCAAGGTCGCGCATGCGGGCATCGCCGATCTCGACCAGGCACTGGCATCCGCCCAGCGCGGCTTCGACGCGTGGCGCAACACGTCGGCGCCCGAGCGTGCCAACGTCATGCGCAAGGCGGCCGGCCTGCTGCGCGAGCGCGCCGACGCCATCGCCCGCCTGCTGACGCAGGAACAAGGCAAGCCACTGGTCGAAGCGCGCGGTGAAGTGATGGCCGGCGCTGAAATCATCGAGTGGTTCGCCGACGAAGGTCGCCGTGTCTACGGCCGCATCGTGCCGTCGCGCAACCTGGCTGCACAACAGCTCGTGCTGAAGGAGCCGGTCGGCCCCGTCGCCGCGTTCACACCGTGGAACTTCCCGATCAACCAGATCGTGCGCAAGCTCGGCGCGGCCTTGGCCACCGGCTGCTCTTTCCTGGTGAAGGCGCCGGAAGAAACGCCGGCTTCGCCCGCTGCATTGCTTCAGTGTTTCGTCGATGCCGGCATCCCGCCCGGCACGGTCGGCCTGGTGTTCGGCGACCCGGCTGAAATCTCCAGCTACCTGATCGCCAGCCCGATCATCCGCAAGGTCACCTTCACCGGCTCGACCCCGGTCGGCAAGCAACTGGCCGCACTGGCCGGCTCGCACATGAAGCGCGTCACGATGGAACTCGGCGGTCATGCGCCGGTGATCGTCGCCGAAGACGCGGACGTCGCGCTCGCAGTGAAAGCCGCTGGCGCCGCCAAGTTCCGCAACGCAGGCCAGGTCTGCATTTCGCCGACCCGCTTCCTGGTTCACAACAGCCTGGTCGACGAGTTCTCGAAGGCGCTGGTCAAGCATGCCGAAGGCCTGAAGCTCGGTGACGGCCTGACCGCCGGCACCACGCTCGGCCCGCTCGCCAATTCGCGCCGCATCACGGCCATGGCCAAGGTCATGGACGATGCACGCGCCAAGGGCGCGACCATCGCGACCGGCGGCGAACGCATGGGCAGCGAAGGCAACTTCTACGCACCGACCGTGATCACCAACGTGTCGCTCGACGCCGACGTGTTCAACAACGAGCCTTTCGGCCCCGTGGCGGCAGTGCGCGGTTTCGACAACCTCGAAGAAGCCATCACCGAAGCCAACCGCCTGCCTTTCGGCCTGGCCGGCTACGCCTTCACCAAGTCGATCAAGACGGCGCACATCCTCGGTCAGCGGCTCGAGCTCGGCATGCTGTGGATCAACCAGCCTGCGATGCCGTCGGCCGAAATGCCTTTCGGCGGCGTCAAGGATTCGGGCTACGGCTCGGAAGGTGGCCCGGAAGCGCTGGAGTCGTACCTGGTGACGAAGTCGGTGTCGATCCTCGGCGTCTGAGGTTGCACTGACAACCTGCAGGCTGCAATGGCCTGCACGGGATCTGTACGGCAACGAAAGGCATGGACATTGCGTCCATGCCTTTTTTTTGGTCTGCCGCGGATCGCCGCGCAGTTCGCTCAGTCCTGCGGCGCGTCGACTGCCGGGGCGCCCGCTGCCAGCGCCGCAGCGGCGCGCAGCTTGTCCTTCTTGCTCGGCCGCTTGCCCTTGATGCCGCCTGTGCTCGATGTCGGCGCAGTGACGGCCACGGCTTGCAACGCAGCCATCGCAGCTTCGCTCGGCTCGAAGCCCTCGATGCGTTCTCGTGGCAGGCTCAAGCCTTGCCGTTTTTCGATCAGGCTGAAATGCGCTGCGCTCTCCGCCGTGACGAAGCTGATCGCCAATCCGGTTTCTCCCGCCCGCCCGGTGCGCCCGATGCGGTGGGTGTAGTCGACCGGTGAGCGCGGCAGGTCGTAGTTGATGACAACCGGCAGGTCGGCAATGTCGAGGCCGCGCGCCGCCAGGTCGGTCGCGACCACCACGTCCCACCGGCTGTCCTTGAACTGCGCCAGGATGTCGGTGCGCGTGCCTTGCGCGATGTCACCATGGAACGGCACGGCGTAGATGTGGTTCTTGTAGAGCTTCTCAGCCACCGTCTGGGCGGCATGCTGGGTCGCGACGAACACCAGCACGCGCTCCCATTTGCTTTCCTTGATGAGGTGCCGGAGCAACTGCGTCCGGCGGTTGGCGTCGACCTCGATTGCCCGTTGCACGATGGCCGGCTCGGTGCCCGGTGCGCCCTGCACCTCGACGCGCACCGGGTCGCGCAGCAGGCTGTCGGCCAGGCCCTGGATCGCTGCAGGAAAGGTCGCCGAGAACAGCAGGTTCTGCCGCTCGACAGGAAGCAGCGCGAGGACGCGCCCGAGCTCTTCGGCAAAGCCGAGATCGAAGAGTCGGTCGGCTTCGTCGAGCACAAGCGTCTCGACCGATGCCAGCTTCAACGCGTTGTGCGCGACGAGATCGAGCAGCCGGCCCGGCGTCGCGACCATGATGTCGGTACCGCCACGCAGGCCCATCATTTGCGGATTGATCGAGACACCGCCGAAGGCGATGGCGATGCGCAGCGGCTCCGGCAGATGCTGCGCCAGACTGCGCAGCGCCTCGCCGACCTGGGCTGCGAGTTCGCGCGTGGGTACCAGCACCAGCGCACGCACGCGGCGTGGCGTGTGGTGCGGTTCGGCGGCCAGCCGCTGCAGCATGGGCAGAGCGAACGTCGCGGTCTTGCCCGAGCCGGTCTGAGCCGAGCCCAGCACGTCGCGGCCTTGCAGAATCGGCGGGATCGCGGCCGACTGGATCGGCGTCGGCGTGGCATAGCCCAGCTCGGTCGCGGCGCGCACGAGGGCGGGAATCAAGCCCAGTGAAGAAAATGGCATGAGGTCAGCGTGCTGATAAAAATATGAACGTCACAAAAAACCGTTGAAATGATCAAGCGCACCGTCACGCCCGAAGCATCCTCCAGCCGGCTGGTCTATTCCACCGACACCGGGCGAATCTGCCCCGATTGCCGTCGGCCGGTCGCATCGTGCATCTGTGGTCAGGCCAAGGCGCCCGCGCCGCCCACCGACGGCATTGTGCGTGTATCGCACGAGACCAAGGGGCGCAAAGGCAAGGGCGTGACGCTGATCAAAGGCGTGGCGCTCGATGCCGAGGCGCTGGCGTCACTGGCAAAACAACTGAAGGCGTCCTGTGGATCGGGTGGCACGGTGAAAGACGGCGTCATCGAAATCCAGGGCGATCATCGTGACGTAGTGATTGCCGCGCTGGTGAAGCAGGGCCGAACCGTGAAACGCAGCGGCGGCTGAAGCAGCACATGAAGCCCGAAGACCTGGAACGGCTCGTGACGCTCGAAATGCCTTTCGGAAAGCACAAGGGCAAATTGATCGCCGACTTGCCCGGAAATTACCTCACCTGGTTCGCTCGCGAGGGTTTTCCCCCAGGAGAAATCGGGCGCCTGCTCGCGTTGATGCATGAAATCGACCACAACGGGCTCGCGGACCTGCTGAAACCGTTGCGAAATCGCTCGGCGCGGCGCCGGATCGATCAATAAAACACGATTTCGTACTCAAACTGCAAATCGGGCGGATAATCCGACGACGTGCCAGCAATTTATATTGTGAGCACGTGATCCGGTGATCGGTCAGTTTCGCGCCACAGCGCATTTGTTTGTTGTGATTCTGGGACTCCATCGCTTTGTTTTGTTGGTTTGAATTAGGAGTCCCTCCATGGGCAAGAAACTTTACGTAGGCAATCTGTCCTACAACATCCGTGACAACGACCTCGAGCAGGCCTTCGGCCAGTACGGTTCGGTCGCATCCGCCAAGGTCATGATGGAACGTGATACCGGCCGCTCGAAGGGCTTCGGCTTTGTCGAAATGGGTACCGACGCTGAAGCGCTGGCAGCCATCGAAGGCATGAACGGCCATTCGCTCGACGGTCGCGCTCTGACCGTGAACGAAGCCCGTCCGATGGAACCCCGCCCAGCCGGCGGCGGCTTCGGTGGTGGTGGCGGCCGTAGCGGCGGCGGCGGTGGTTACGGCGGCGGCGCTGGTGGTGGTGGCGGCGGCTACGGTGGTGGCGGCGGCGGCGGTGGCCGCAGCGGTGGTGGCGGCGGCTACGGTGGTGGCGGCGGCGGCGGAAGCCGCGGCGGTTACTAAGCTCTCGCAGCTCAGTTGCTCACGCAATAAATAAAAAGGCTCCCTCGGGAGCCTTTTTTGCGTCTGGCGCAGGTACAGACTGCCCGCTGTCAGCCCAACACGCGCCGAAGTTCCGCAGCGCACAGCGCCACCGCCGTGTTCGCCTCGTCCAGCACGCGGCCCATCGTGATGAAGCCGTGAATCTGCCGTTCGAAGCACACGCAGGTCGCGCGGTTGCCGGCTTCGGTCAGCGCACGGGCGTAGTCAAGACCTTCGTCGCGCAGCGGGTCGTAGCCAGCGGTGATGACGAGCGCGGGCGGCAGTCGCGACAAGTCGGAGTGGAGCAAAGGCGATGCGCGCCAGTCCAGATCGTGCGCAGGGTCGGTGATGTAGTGATCGTGGAAATACGCGAGCGTGTCGCGCGTCAGCACGTAGCCATCGCCGTTGGTGGTGTGCGAGGCGTGGCCGCGGCGCATGTCGGTCGCCGGGTAGATCAGCAACTGGAACGCGATCGGCAAGTCGCCGGCATCGCGCGCTGCGAGCGCGACCACCGCGGCCAGGTTGCCGCCGGCGCTGTCGCCACCGACCGCGAGGCGGCTCGCATCGAGCTTCAACGCGCCGGCCTGCTCCCGCACCCAGCGCGTGGCAGCCAGCACATCGTCGACTGCGGCCGGGAAGCGGTGCTCCGGTCCCATGCGGTAGTCGACCGCGACGACCGCGCAGCCTGACGCGTTGGCCAGCGCGCGGCACAGCGTGTCGTGCGTGTCGAGATCGCCGATGACCCATCCACCGCCGTGGTAGTAAACCAGCACCGGGAGCACCGTGGTCGCAGTCGAACCCAGTGGCCGGTACAGACGAAGCGGAATCTCTCCATGCGGACCCGAGGCTTTCAGGTCGCGCGCTTCGGCGACTTCTTGCGGTTCGGGCTGCGTGAAGGTGCGCCGCTCGCGGTAGATGGCACGTGCCTCGGCAGGCGCCAGCGTGTGGGTCGGGGGCACGCCACGCTCGGCCATCAGGTCCATCAGTGCGCGGGCTTGGGGATGCAGCATTCGAGATGTCTCCGTTTGGTTTTTTCGAACTCTAGCCGCCCCGGGAGATCTATGCGGCTGTGCGCGGTTTGACCCGCGAAGCCGACTCCTTTGCGAGCGTGCGCGCGGTTTCCACATCGGCCGCGTGCACCAGCGCCACGCCCATGCGCCGCTTGACGAAGCTTTCCGGTTTGCCGAAGAGCCGGATGTCCGATCCGGGCACCTGCAGCGCCTCGGCGACACCGTCGAACACGATGCCGGTGGCATCGACGCCGCCGTAGATCACTGCGCTGGCGCCTGCGCTCTTCAGCGTGGTGTCGACCGGCAATCCGAGGATGGCACGCGCATGCAGTTCGAACTCGTTCTGCCACTGCGTCGCCATCGTCACCATGCCGGTGTCGTGCGGCCGCGGGCTGACTTCGCTGAACCAGACGTCGTCGCCCTTGACGAACAACTCGACGCCGAAAAGTCCCTGGCCACCCAGGTCCGATGTCACTGCCTCGGCGATCTGCTGCGCCTTCAACAAGGCGGCGGGCGCCATCGGGTGCGGCTGCCAGCTCTCGACGTAATCGCCGCTGACCTGCACATGGCCGATGGGCTCGCAGAACTTGGTCTCGATCGGGCCCGATTCAGCACCTGCGCCGCCTGCACCGCGTGCCCGCACCGTCAGCAGCGTGATCTCGTAGTCGAAGTCGATGAAGCCTTCGACGATGACCCGGCCGTGGCTCACACGGCCGCCGGCCATCGCGTGGTCCCACGCCTTTTGCACGTCGGCCGGTCCGTCGATCTTGCTTTGGCCCTTGCCGGAACTGCTCATCACCGGCTTGACGATGCAGGGGTAGCCGATGGCCCGTCCGCCCACGCCTTCACCCACGCCGTCGATCGCGGCTTGCAACTCGGCAAGCGAGTCGCAGAACTTGTACGGGCTGGTCGGCACTCCGAGCGTTTCTGCAGCGAGGCGGCGAATGCCCTCGCGGTCCATCGTGAGCCGCGCCGCCCGCGCAGTCGGAATGACGCGCACCACGCCGGCGTCTTCGAGCTCTTGCAGCATGTGCGTGGCGATGGCTTCGATCTCCGGCACCACGAGGTCGGGCTTCTCCGCCTCGATCAGCGCCTTGAGTGCCGCCGGGTCGCTCATGGTGATGGTTCGTGCGTGGTGCGCGACCTGCTGGCCCGGTGCGTCGGCATAGCGATCGACCGCGATGGTCTCGACGCCGAGGCGCTGCAAGGCGATCAGCACCTCCTTGCCGAGCTCGCCGGAGCCGAGCAGCATGACGCGGGTTGCAGAAGGAGAAAGAGGCGTGCCGATGATGGTCATGCGACAACTTTAAAGCACCGCGTGTCCCACAATGACGGCCATCTTTCCAACACATCGAGGAGTTTTCAATGGCGATTCAGACCGTCGGCATCATCGGCGCCGGCACCATGGGCAACGGCATCGCGCAGGCCTGCGCAGTGGCAGGCGTGAAGGTCGTGATGGTCGACATCGCGCAAGCCGCGGTCGACAAAGGCATTGCGACGGTGGCGGGCAGCCTCGACCGGCTGATCAAGAAAGAGAAGCTGACCGCAGCGCAAAAGGAAGCAGCGCTCGCGCTCATCAAGGGCTCGACCGACTACGCAGAATTGAAGAATGCGCAGCTGGTGATCGAAGCCGCCACCGAGAACCATGCGCTCAAGCTGAAGATCCTGAAGCAGGTCGACGAACTGCTCGCGCCCGAGGTGATCATCGCGTCGAACACCTCGTCGATATCGATCACGCAACTGGCGGCCGCCACCTCGCGGCCGGAGCGTTTCATCGGCATGCACTTCTTCAACCCGGTGCCGATGATGGCGCTGGTCGAGATCATCCGCGGCTACCTCACCAGCGACGAAACGCACGATGCCGTGCAGGCGCTCGCTGTGGCGCTGGGCAAGTCGCCCATCACGGTGAAGAACGCGCCCGGTTTCGTGGTCAACCGCATCCTGGTGCCGATGATCAACGAGGCCTTCTTCGTGCTGGCCGAAGGCCTTGCGACGGCCGAAGACATCGACGACGGCATGAAGCTCGGCTGCAACCAGCCGATCGGTCCGCTGGCGCTGGCCGACATGATCGGGCTCGACGTCTGCCTCGCGGTGATGGAGGTGTACCTCGCGCAATTCGGCGACTCCAAGTACCGACCGTGCCCGCTGTTGAAAGAGATGGTCGCGGCCGGCCAGCTGGGCCGGAAGACAAAGCGTGGCGTCTACGCCTACTGAGCGACAACACAAAAAAACCGGAGACAAAACAATGAACGTCATCGCCACCACACCGCCCGCAGAAGGCTGCATCGACACGCAAGTCGTCGACCATGTCTTGCTCATCGGCATCAACCGCCCGGCCAAGCGCAACGGCTGGACGCCGCCCATGTTTCGCCAGCTGGCCGAGGCGTATACGCGGCTCGACGACGACCCGGCGTTGCGTGTCGGTGTGCTGCACGCCTTCGGCGATCACTTCACCGCGGGCCTCGACCTGCCGCTCATCACCGAGTACATGAAGCGCGGCGAAAAGGCGGTGCCGGAGGGCCTGGTCGAGCCGCACGACTTCGGCCTGCCGGGTTACCGGCGGCGCACCAAGCCGATGGTGGCGGCGGTCAAGGGCATCTGCTTCACCGTGGGGATCGAGCTGATGCTCGGCGCCGACATCGTGATCGCGGCCGACAATTGCCGCTTCTCGCAGCTCGAAGTGCAGCGCGGGATCATGGCGACGGGCGGTGCCACGCTGCGCATGGCCGAGCGCGCCGGCCTCGGCAACGCGATGCTGCATCTGCTCACCGCCGACGAGTTCGGCAGCGCAGAAGCCTATCGCCTCAACTTCGTGCAGAAGGTGGTGCCGGCAGGTCAGGAGCTCGACGAGGCAGTGACGATCGCGCAGCGCATCGCAGCGCAGGCGCCGCTCGCCGTCGTCGCCACACGACTCAACATTTTGAAGGCTGTCGAGGAAGGCCCGGCGGCGGCGGTTGCCGAATTCATCGAGACGCAGAAGCGGCTGTCGAACAGCGAAGACGCTGCGGAGGGGGTGCGTTCGTTCGTCGAGCGGCGGCCATCGCGCTTCACCGGGCGTTGAGCCGAGAAACGGAGACGCTTCATGTTCATTCATCACCGCGCAGGGCTTGTCGCCCTCGCTCTCACTGCCCTGTCCGGACTTTTCATCGTGACCGATAGCACTGCGCAACCTGCGCCCGCACCATTGCCAGACCCGGCCGCCACGTCGGTCGGCGCGCTCGGCTGGATGCAGGGCTTTCCGCCGGCCACCGACAAGCTGATCACCTTCGACACCCCGATGGGTGGCGCCTTTCCGCGCAACCGCTGGACCTTCTCGCATGTGCGGGAGACGGTGCCGACCGCCAACGTCTGGCGCGGCAGCGGCGCGGCCAGTCCGTTGCCTTCAGCGCCCCGTGATCTCGACGCCATCGCTTTCACCGCGATCGGTGGTGAGCCGATGACCTTCGGCCAGATGCTGCCGCGCACCTACACCGACGGCATTCTTGTGCTGCACAAAGGCAACGTGGTCTACGAGAAATACTTCGGCGCGCTCATGCCAGAGCGGCCGCACCTGGCGATGTCGGTGACCAAGTCGTTCGTCGGCACGCTGGCCGCCATCCTGGTAGCCGAAGGCAAGCTCGATGCCGCTGCGCCGGTGACCAGGTACCTGCCGGAGATGAAAGACACCGCGTACGGCGACGCGACCGTGCGGCAGGTGATGGACATGACCATCGGCGTGAAGTATTCGGAGAACTACGCCGACCCGAAGGCCGAGGTGTTCGACTACGCGCGTGCTGGCGGCATGCTGCCGCAAGGCCCCGGCTACGCAGGCCCCAAGAGCTTCTACGACTTCCTGAAGACGCTGCAGAAAGAAGGCGCGCACGACGACGGCTTCGCCTACAAGACGGTGAACGCCGAAGTGCTCGCCTGGATACTGCGCCGCGCATCGAACCAGTCGCTGGCCGACCTGCTCTCCGAAAAGATCTGGCGCCGCATCGGGGCCGAGCAAGACGCCTACTTCATGGTCGACCGCATCGGCACCGAGTCCGGCGGCGGTGGCCTGAACACCACGCTGCGCGACCTCGCCCGCTTCGGCGAGACCATGCGCAATAGCGGCCGCGCCAACGGGCGGCAGGTCATTCCGCAAGCCGCCATCGCCGAGATCACCGGCGGTGGCGACAAGGCCAAGTTCGCGAAAGCCGGCTACACGCTGCTGCCGGGCTGGTCGTATCGCGACATGTGGTGGGTCACGAACAACGACCACGGTGCTTACATGGCCCGCGGCATTCACGGCCAGAGCATCTATGTCGATCCGAAGGCCGAAATGGTGATCGTGCGCTACGCAGCGCATCCCATCGCGGCCAATGCGGGCAACGACCCGCTCACGCTGCCGGCTTTCCATGCGGTCGCCAACGCGTTGATGGCACCGTAATTGAGTCGGTTGCAAACTCTTTCAGTTCGCACGCCTAAATTAGATTGCACGCAATTTAATTGCTCGCTATAGTTCGACTTATGCGCTCCGAACCCACCACCGCCGACATGCAGCAGCTGGACAACCAGTTGTGCTTCGCGGTGTATTCGACATCGCTGGCGATGACGCGGCTCTACAAGCCGCTGCTCGACAAGCTCGCCCTCACCTACCCGCAATACATCGTGATGCTCGCCTTGTGGGAGCAAGACGGCGTGATGGTGTCGACGCTGGGCGAGCGGCTGTCGCTCGATTCCGGCACGCTCACGCCATTGCTCAAACGGCTCGAAACCAGCGGCTACGTGGCACGTGTGCGCGACGTTGCCGACGAGCGCCGTGTGCGCGTCACCCTCACTGCTGCGGGTCGCAAGCTCAAGGCACGCGCCGCTTCGGTGCCGGGCTGCCTGATGGCCGCGACGCAATGTTCGGTGTCCGAACTGGTTGCGCTCACGCAGCAGCTGCAAACGCTGCGCGACCGCATCAAGGCAGCCTGATTCCTCGTCTGTTCCCCTCATACCTTTTCTCCATCCCGCAACCTCAACCAAAGGAAATCACATGACCACCAAACTCGACAAAGTGCTCTACACGGCTGAAGCCCACACGGTCGGCGGCCGCGACGGCGCAGGCAAGTCCAGCGACGGCGCCATCGACGTCAAGCTCAGCTCGCCGGGTTCGGGCAAGCCCGGCACCAACCCCGAGCAGCTGTTCGCGGTCGGCTACGCCGCCTGCTTCATCGGCGCCATGAAAGCCGTGGGCCCGAAGATCAGCGTCAAGGTGCCTGACGACGTCGCGATCGACTCCAGCGTTTCCCTCGGCCCGACGAACGGAGGCGCCGCCTACGGCGTGTCGGTCAAGCTGGCCATCACCCTGCCGGGCCTGGACGACGCTCAGAAGAAGCTGCTGGTCGACACCGCTCACCAGGTCTGCCCGTACTCCAACGCCACCCGCGGCAACATCGACGTCGAACTCGTGATCGCCTGATCGACTCTGATCGACAAAGCCCCGGCACGTCGCCCATGCGACGAGCCGGGGCTTTTTTTCATGCGCGTGTCACCACCCTTGCGCTATGGTTTGCCGATGAGCACCACCGACCTCCTCATCCGCAAAGACGCGCTCGCCACGACCCGCCTGCGCACCATGGACGACACGCCGCTGGCCGATGGCCAGGTGCGGGTTCGCATCGACACCTTCGCGCTCACGTCCAACAACATCACCTACGGCGCCTTCGGTGACGCGATGAGCTACTGGCAGTTCTTCCCGAGCGGTGAAGAAGGCTGGGGCCGCATTCCGGTCTGGGGCTTCGGCAGCGTGGTCCAGTCGATGCATCCGGGCGTTGCCATCGGCGAGCGCATCTACGGCTACTTCCCGATGGCCGACAACGTCGTCTTGCAACCCGATCGGCTGCGCCCCGACGGCTTCAGCGATGCGGCGCCGCATCGGAGCGAACTGCACGCCGTCTACAACCGCTACATGCGATGCGGCGCCGACCCGCTCTACACGGGCGACACCGAAGACATCCAGGCGCTGCTGCGGCCGCTCTTCATCACCTCGTGGCTGATCGACGACTTCCTGGCGGACAACGATTTCTTCGGCGCCGACACCGTGCTGCTGTCGAGCGCATCGAGCAAGACCGCCTACGGCACGGCCTTTCAGCTGGCGCAGCGGCCGGGCATCGAGGTGATCGGCCTCACCTCGCCCGGCAACAAGCTCTTTTGCGAAAGCCTGGGCTGCTACAGCCGCGTGATCGGCTACGACGAGCTGGAGCTGATCCCCGCCGATGCCTCGTGCGTGTATGTCGACTTCGCCGGCAACGCGGCGTTCAGGCTGGCGGTCCACACACGCTTCGTCAACCTGCGCTTCAGCAGCTCGATCGGCGGCACGCACGTCGAGCAATTGGGCGGCGCCAAGAACCTGCCCGGCCCACGCGCGACGCTGTTCTTCGCGCCGGCACAGATCAAGAAACGCACCGACGAATGGGGCGCCGCGGTCATGGGCGAGAAGTTGCTCGCGGCATGGCAGGCCTTCACTGCGCAGGTGACCGACCCGGCCGCGCCGTGGCTGGTGCCCGACCAGCATCGCGGGCCAGAAGCCGTGCAGGCCGCGTACGCCGAAGTGCTGGGCGGCCGCGGCCATCCGCGCGTCGGGCACATGCTGTCGCTTCATAAGGGCTGACACACATCCGCAGTGGTCGGCAGAGCGGCGAGGGCGACAATGCCTGATGCAACCTCACTCGCCAGCAGGCGCCGACCCCGACTCCACCGAGCCCTCGATTCCGTCTCTTCATCCCTACGAGACGCTCACGCCCGACGTGGTGCTCGATGCCCTCGCCACGCTCGACCTGCACGGCGACGGCCGGCTGCAGGCGCTGAGCTCGTATGAAAACCGGGTCTACCAGATCCATCTCGAAGACCGCAGCGCGGTGGTCGCCAAGTTCTATCGGCCGGGCCGCTGGAGCGAAGCGCAGATTCTCGAAGAGCATGCCTTCTCGGCCGAGCTGACCGCCGCCGAAGTGCCCGCCGTGGCGCCGCTCGAACTGCAGGGCGCCACCTTGCACCACCACGCCGGCTTCGCCTTCAGCGTGAGCCCCTACCGCGGCGGGCGTCCACCGGAGCTGGACGATTTCGAAGTGCTCGAATGGATCGGCCGCTTCCTCGCGCGCATCCACACGGTCGGAGCCAAGCGGCCTTTCGAGGCACGCCCTGCGCTCGACTTGCAGAGCTTCGGCACCGCGTCGCGCGACTGGCTGCTGGGCAACGAGAAGATCCCGCTCGACGTGCAGCGCCTGTGGGAGACCGCATGCGACGAGGCGCTCGAGATGATCGGCAAGACCGCCCTCGCGACCGATGCGCAAGGCCGCTTCGGCAGCGAGTTCAAGAGCCTGCGGCTGCACGGCGACTGCCACCCCGGCAACATCCTGTGGACGCCGACCGACCGCCCCGGCGGCGGCCCGCACTTCGTCGACCTCGACGATGCGCGCACCGGTTTCGCGGTGCAGGATCTGTGGATGTTGCTGTCGGGCGATCGCGCGCAGCGCACCGGCCAGCTGAGCGGGCTGATCGAAGGCTACGAACAGTTCCGCGAGTTCGACCGGCGCGAGCTGGCACTGATCGAACCGCTGCGCACGCTGCGGCTGATCCACTACAGCGCCTGGCTGGCAAGGCGCTGGGAAGACCCGATCTTCCCGATCAACTTTCCGTGGTTCGGGTCGAGCGACTACTGGAAAGGTCAGGTGCTCATGCTGCAAGAGCAGTGCGAGCAGATGGCCGAAGAACCTCTGTACTGCTGAAGCCCTTCGTTACGCGCGCGTGCGGAACATGCTGCTCATCCATGACGTCGCCTTGTGCGGTTCGCGTGCCGACACTGGCAGGCGCGGCGCCTTGGGCGCGCTCACCTTCAGGCTCTTCAGCCCGAAACCGAGGCGGCGCGAGTCGCCGCTGCCGCAAGCGTCGCAGGGTCGCTGCGGATCGCCGATCGCGAACTGGATCACCAGCACCTGCCGGCCGGGCTCGCCTTGCGGCACCACCTGCAGCGCGAACTCGAGCGCATCGCGCGGCAGGTAGGCCGAGCGCTGCGCCGGCACGACCGCGCCGTTGACCACGGCGACGACGCTCGGTGCGTCGGTCGCGCCCATGTAACGCGAGCCTTCGATGTGCACGTCGAAAACGCGAGCGCCCGCTCCCACGCTGCTTTCCGACGCCATCGGCAAAGGAATCACCAGACACGCGTGCTCGCCTTCGGTCCACACGCCCCACGACTCGGGCACGGTCCATCCGTGGCTCAGCCAGGCCGTGGCCGGACTGCCTCGACGGAAGACGTGCGAAGCGCCGATGGCGGCCACCGGCAGTGCGGCCAGCCCCGGGCTCT
>CAXTCC010000090.1:0-15120 GCA_964242015.1 uncultured Variovorax sp. | reverse complement strand
CCAGGATCTGCCCGGCCTGCACGCCCTGCAGCGTGAAGCTCGCGAAGAAGCCGCGACGCCCGAACGGCGCGTGCTCCAGGATCATCGAGCTGGCGCCGGAGATTTCACCGGCCACTGCGAAGCCCTGGATCAGCCGCAGCAACACCAGCAGCGCGGGAGCCAGCAGACCGACCTGGTCGTAGGTCGGCAGCAGGCCGACCGCGACGGTCGAGAAGCCCATCAGGAACATGCAGACGATAAGCACTTGCTTGCGGCCATGGGTGTCGCCCCAATGCCCGAGAAAGAACGCGCCGATGGGCCGCGCCACGTAGCCGACACCGTAGGTCGCGAGCGACGCGACGATGGCGGTCTTGGGGTCGCCCTTGGGAAAGAAGATCTGCGGAAAGATCAGCGCCGCCGCGGTGGCGTAGATGAAGAAGTCGTAGTACTCCAGCGCCGAGCCGATCCAGCCACTGGCGGTGGCTTTCTTCGACTGGTGCTTGCCTTGCGGCTCGTGTGCCGTGATGGTGGCCATTTTTGTCTCCTGATGGTGGATGGATCAGACGCTTGAAAACTCACTCGCTGCGCTTCATTCCTGCGCTTGCGATGCCATGCGCGCCGGTGCGTTGCTGGCGCCATAGCCGTCGTAGGCGCCGATGCGCTGTACGACTTCGAAAAACAGTCCCTGCTCGAAACTCTCTGTGTAGATATGGAGATAGTCGCCCGTCGCCGAACGGTCGAACAGCACGCCGGCGGTGCGCATGCGGTCGAGCAGCGCGGCGTCGATGTCGAGCCGCGTCGGCAGGTCGTCGTAGTAGTTGTCGGAAATCGGCACGAAGCGCACGCCGTTGGCGCGCAGGGCCGCGGCGCTCTCGAAGATGTCGTCGCAAGCCAGTGCGATGTGATGGACCGCACCGCCGCCCGTCACGCTCAACGTCCGCGCGGTGCGGGTGCGCTGGCTCATCGACACGTTGAGCACCAGCCGCACGCTGCGGTCGGCGTTGGCGACGCCGCGGCTGCGGATCAAGCCGAAGGGGTCGGCCAGCTCCAGGCTTTCGCCGGGCTCCTGGCCGAGCACGGCGCGCGAGAACAGCACCCAGGTGTCGAGCTGATCGACCGCCAGGCCGAGCGCCACGTGGTCGATCGATTTCAAGCCGACGGCGCGGGCTTCCGGCGACGACACCGCATCGTCTTGCAGTATGAAGTCCGCTTCGTACAGGCCGTTGCGGCCCAGCGACGTCGCTACGAAGTGCACGAGGTTGCCGCCCGGCGCAACGATGGCCGGCACCTGCAATTCATCCGGGCCGGTCGGGCTTTCGTGGCGTGCCGAGCGCATGGCGGTGGCGCGCGCCGCAGCGCCCAGCGGATCGTCGGTGCGAATGCCCAGCGCGCACACCGATGTGCCGTGCGCCTCGAATCGGCCGCGTGCGAACGAGTCGGGCTGCGCGTTGACGATCAGATGGATATCGCCTTGCCGGTAGAGCACCACGGCCTTCGAGCGATGCTGCCCGACGCGCCTGAAGCCGAGCTGTTGCAGCAGCGCGCCGAGCGTCCCCGCAGAGCCCGCATCGGCGGCGAACTCGATGAAGGTGATGCCCGACAGGGCCGGCACCGGCGGCGGACTGAAGAGCTCGATGGTCTCGCGCACGCGTTGTGCCCGTAACGAGGGCTCGCGTGCGGTCGACTGCGCGTCGGCCTGCACTTGAAGACGATCGCGCGCCTGGCTTTCGAGATACAGCAGCGAACGCATCGCATCGACGGCGGTGCGCCGGTTCGGCGTTTCCCGGAACACGTCGTTGAAGATCTCGAGCGACAGCGGACCGGTGTAGCCGGCCAGCAACGTCTTCTCGAAGAAGGTCACGACATCGAAATCGCCCTGCGCCGGAAACGAGCGATGGTGGCGTGCCCATTGCAGCACCGACATGTCGAGCAGCGGCGCATCGGCCATCTGCAGGAAGAAGATCTTGTCGCCGGGAATCTCGACGATGCCCGATGGGTCGTCCTTCAACGACAGCGTGTGGAAGCTGTCGAGGATCAGGCCCAGGTGCGAATGGTCGGCGCGCCGGACGATGTCCCAGGCCTGGCCGTACAGGGATGTCTTGCGGCCCCAGGCCAATGCCTCGAAGCCGACGCGCAGGTTGCGGCGCGCTGCGCGCTCGGCCAGCTCGTGCAATTGCGCCGCGGCGCGCGCCGGGTCGTCGATGGTGGCCGGCGAGGTGTTCGAGCAGCACAGCACGAGTGGGGCGCCCATCGCTTCCATCAGGTCGAACTTGCGCTCGGCACGCTCCAGGCTGCGCCGAAATTGCGGCTCCGGCATGCCTTCGAAATCGCGAAACGGCTGGTACAGGTCGATCGACAGACCGAGGTCTTTCGTGATGCGGCCGAGTTCGGCGGCGCTGCCTCTGAAGTTGATGAAGTCGTTCTCGAACAGCTCGATGCCGTCGAAGCCCGCCGCGGCGATCGCTTCGAGTTTTTGACGCAGCGTGCCGCTGAGCGACACCGTGGCAATGGAGCGGTGCATGGTGTCGCTCAGTCGTTCGATGGGGTGCGGAAGGCCATGGGTGCGACTGTAGAAAGGCAGCGCCTCGACCACAATGTCATGGACGCTCCTCGCGTTCGATCATCGATCAATGGCGATCGATATTCGGACGTTATCGGGGTTTGCCCTAGCGAGCGCAGGCGCCCGGACGACCTGATGCGCTCAATACGCCAGCTTCGGGTACCAATCACTGCCTCGGCCCGCCGGCGTCAGGTCCAGGATGTTCCACAACGGCGTCGGGTCGGGCGCGCCGCGCGCGTCCTCGCCGGGGTCGGCCGTGCCGCCGAGTTCCGATCCCCAGAAGTGGAAGACCTTGCCGTCCCGTTTGATCCATACGTCGAGCGCAGGCCACTCGTTGCCGTCGGGCGCAAGGCCACGGTAGTCGCGCGCGAACGCATCGCCGACGGTGGCGTAGAACTTGAGGTTGCGCCAGCCGCGCTCGCGTGCAAAAGCCAGTTGGCGCTCGACCGGCGAGCGGCCGATCACGGCGATCGCCACCTTCTGCGCGATGTCGCGCGACGGCGTGTCGATCGCGCCCAGGAACGCGGTGCACATCGGGCAGGCTTGCTTGCGCTCGGGGCCGTACATCCAGAAGTAGGTGACGAGGGTGTCGTGCTCGCCGAACAGGTCGGCCATCGGCAGCGTCTTGCCGTTCTCGTCCTTGAACTCGTAGCCGCGCGCTTCACCGCCTGGCGGCAAGGCGCGGCGTTGAGCGGCGACACGTTCGATGTGCCGTCGGAGTTCGATCTCTTCGGCCAGCAGCGCCGTGCGTGCCTTGCGGTACTCAGCGCTGTCGTTGGGGTACGGTTTGCTCGCTGCGGCGGCGAGTTCGGTCGCAGGTTGGAGTGCGTTCATCTCGTTCCTTTCATGGATCGCCCGAGGCGGTCTCCATGATGGCGCGCACTTCGACGGGCTGCAAGGCAGCCGGTCGGACGGTCAGAGCGGCTCGCGGCCGGGCCCCTTCAGAGGCTGCGCCAGAAGTCGATCAGCAACTGGGTGAACTCGACCGGGCGTTCCACCGCGCTCAGATGCGCCGCGTCGATCGTCGCCAGCCGCGCACCGGGAATGGCGGCCACCATGAGCTCGGACATCGCCATCGGCGTGGCCTCGTCCTGCAGGCCGCCGATGACGAGCGTCGGCACCGCGATGCGACGATCGCTTTCGCGAAAGTCGATGGCCGCAACGGCTGCGCAACTGTCGATATAGGCCTGCGGCGGGTTGCGCAGCAGCACGCTTTTCAGCGCCTGCGCGGCGGCCATGCCGTCTTTCGTGCTGGTGTAGCCGGGCGTGAGCCAGCGCGACACCGCCCCCGGCGCGACCGCTTCGATGCCGCCGGCCCGCACGGCCTCGGCGCGCGCCGTCCAGGATGACTGATCGGGATAGAACGCGGCCGAGTTGGCGATCACCAGCGTTTTCAGCAGTTCGGGATGGCGCACCGCGAGCGCTTGCGCCGTCATGCCACCCATCGACAAGCCGACGAAGTGCACCGGCTCGCCGTCGGCCTCGCGTGCGATGAGGTCTGCCGCGTCTTCCGCCAGCATCTCGATGCGCAGATCGCCGGGCACGATCTCCGACGCGCCATGGTTGCGGTGGTCGTAGCGCAGCACGGTGTGCGCACGCGACAGCAAGGCGGCCACGCCGTCCCACATGTGGAGGTCGCAGCCGAGCGCGTGGCTCAGGACGACGATCGGGCCTTCGCCTTCGCGCAGGACGTTGAGACGGGTCATGGCGTTTCTGGTGTTGTCGGTGTCGCTGGTGCCGCTGGTGTCGCTGTGGGCAGCTGGCCCTTCTCGCGCAGGATGCCGGCTGCGATGCCGAAGGCGTGGTTGGCGACCGGCACGCCGCAGTAGATGGCCGCCATCATGATCACTTCCTTGATGTCGTCGGGCGTCAGACGCGACTCGGCCGGCCCGTCGAGCGCGGCGCGCACATGCATCGCGAACTCTTCGTAGGCGTGGATGCCCAGCATCATCGACAGCACCATGTAGCGGCGCGTCTTGTCGCCCAGCGCGGGCCGGCCCCAGATGTCGTTCCACGCATGGCGCGTGATGAGTTCCTGGAACTCGGCGTTGAACGCGTTGCGGTTGGCCAGCGACTTGTCGACCCAGGCATCGCCCAGCACGCGGCGGCGGTTGACGAGTCCGGACTCGTAGGTGTCGTCGGTCATTTCGAAATTTCCATGCTTGAAAGTCGGGTCTTGAGCGCATCGACTTCGGCCAGCGCGATGGCGCCGGCATTGTCGGCCAGCCCGACCGAGAACCACTCGTCGGCCGCGTCTTGCGGCAGCTCGGCGCGCAGCCGCTCGATGTTGGCACGCATGCGCGCGGCATCGACCTGCAGGCCGGGCAACGCGCTCGCCATCGCGCGCACGCTGCCGTGCGCCGACATCAGCAGTTGCGGCCATTCGGCAAGCTCGGCCTGCCAGGCGCCGAGCGCGCGTTCGTGTTGTTGCGGCATGGCGGCGAGCAACGCGGCGACGCGCTGCGGCGCGCGATGCGCCGCAGCGATGGCCACCATCGACGCCACCGGGTTGCGCTTGTGCGGCATGGCCGACGAGCCGCCGCGGCCGGGCTCGCTCGGCTCCGCGACCTCGCCCACTTCGTACTGGCCCAGCAACGCGATGTCGCCGGCGATCTTGCCGAGGCTGCCGGTCATCAACGCGAGCTCGCAACCGAGCGCGACCCACTCGTCGCGCTGCGTGTGCCAGGTCGCGCCCGGATCGCCGAGCTTCAGTTCATCGGCCATGCGTCGGCGCACCGCGGCGCCCTGCCCGCGCATCTGTGCCAGCGTGCCGACCGCACCGCCGAGCTGCACCTGCAGCGCGTGCTTTGTCGCGCTGCGCAAACGCAGGCGGCTGCGCACCAGCGGCGCCGCCCAGCCCGCGCACTTGAAGCCGAAGCTGGTGACCGAGGCCGGCTGCATCAGCGTGCGCGCCAGCATCGGCGTGGTCGCGTGCAGCGCGGCGAGCTTGAGCAGCGCATCGGCCGCCTTCGCCAGATCGGCTTCGACCAGTGCCATCGCCTCGCGCGTGACCAGCGACATCGCCGTGTCGATCACGTCCTGGCTGGTGCTGCCGAAGTGCACGAAAGGCGCGGCCTCCTTGTTGAACAGCCCGACCGCCTCGCGCAACGCCTTGACCAGCGGAATGGCGACGCTGCCGGCACGGCCGCTCTCGCGCACGATCTTGGCCACGTCGAACAGCTCGACCTTGCAACTGCCGACGATGGTCTGCGCGGCAGCCTCGGGGATCAGCCCTTCGGCCGCTTGAGACCGCGCCAGCGCCGCCTCGAAGCGCAGCATGGCGTCGACGAAATTGCTGTCGCTGAACGCAGCCAGCGTTTCGGATGTGGAAAGAAAACCTTCGAAGATGCTCATGTCAGTAGCGTAACTGCGCGACGGCGCGCAGGTCGTCCGGCGATGCGGTGCCGAAGCCGAAAAACTCGAGGTACGCCGGGATCATCTCGAACAGCATGTCGGTGCCGACCTGCACTGCGCAGCCCTTGTCCCTGGCGGCCTGCAACAGCGGCGTGTACTCGGTCTTCATCACGACCTCGCCGACGAAGGTGCTCGGCGCGATGCGGTCGATGTCGAAAGGCAGCGGGTCGCCGTCCTTCATGCCGAGCGGCGTCGCGTTGACCACCACGTCGAAGCCGGACGGGTCTTTCGAGCCGGTGGTGACCACCATCTTCGGATAGTGCTCGCGCAGCCGCGCGGCCAGCGCATCGGCCGATGCGTCGCTCATGTCGAACAGCGCCAACTCGGCCGCACCGGCAGCGGCGATGGATGCCGCGATGGCCGAACCGACACCGCCGGTGCCCGACACCAGCACGCGCGTGCCCTTGAAGAGCCGGCCCTTGCGCTCGACGCCCCGCACGAAGCCGGCGCCGTCAAACTGGTCGCCGAGCAAGGTGCCGTCGGGCCGTTTCAGGATGGCGTTGCAGGCGCCTGCGATGCGCGCGGTCGGCGTGACTTCGTCCATCAGCGCCACGGTCGTGACCTTGTGCGGCATCGTCACCAGCGCACCGCGGATGTTGCTGAACTTGAAGATCAATGCGAGCGACGTGGCGTAGTCGTCGGGCTTGACGCCCATCGGCACCACCACTGCATCGATGCCCTGCTGGTCGAACCAGGGGTTGTAGATCATCGGCGCCTTGAAGGCTTCGGTCGGAAAGCCCAGGTGGGCGATGAGCGTGGTCTTGCCGGAAATCATGGTGTGCGTAAGGTTCGAAAAATCAGCGGATCAGCGATAAAGAAGCGGCTTCTTGATCTCGTCGGCCATCGCCGCGGGATAGATCAGTTCGCGCAGGAAGTCGGCGTCGTGGCGCAGCGCTGCGGCCGCTTCTGCATAGCCGAAGTAGCCGAGGTAGTGCGGCATCTGCTGCACCAGCATTTCGAAGCCGGCTTGCGCATGCAGGCCCCGCGCCCGCGCCGCCCGCACCAGCGGTGTCGGCTGGCCGCGCAGCAGGATGTCGAACACGGCAGCGTGGCCGTCCATGCGCGCCACATCGACCGGCAGTGCATCGCCTTCGTTCAACCCGAGTTGCGTCGCGTTGATGACCAGGTCGTAACCGGCCGGGTCGTTGCTGTCGACCGCGACCACCGTCGCATCGAAGAAGGAATCGAGCTTGATTGCGACGCCGGCCGCCTTGCCCGCCACGGTGTCGTGCAGCGCGATGTGCTCGGCCCCGTTGACCGTGCCACCCTCGGCCAGCGCGACGCCGATGGCGGCCGCGCTCACGCCGGCACCGAGGATCAGCACGCGCTTGCCGCGAAACGGAATCTTGTAGTGGTCGAGCGCGCCGATCAGGCCTTCGCCATCGAACAGGTCGCCTTCGAGCTGATCGTGGTCGACGCGACGCACCACGTTGACCGAGCCGGCGACGCGGCCGAACAAGCCACAGCCATCGAGCAGGTCGACCACCAGCGGCTTGTGCGGCGGCGCGATCAACATGCCACGCACGTTGCGGGCGAGAAACGCCGACTTGAAGAACACCGCGAAATCGCGCCGAGGCACCTGCATCGGCAGCAGCACGGCGTCGATGTCGAAGCGCTCGAACACTGCATTGAACATCCGCGGCAAGCGCACGTTGCGCACCGGATCGCCCGGGAGCAGGTACGCCTGCGTGCTGCCATGGATGGTGGAGGTCATTGGTGTCTCTGCGCGTTGTTCGGTCGCCTTGTCCGATGAGGCGTGCTGGCACTTTATCGGCAGCGCTTCTGGCAGTACATTCCAACCTGACCCAAATGATCGATCAGCGGCCGCAGCGGTGCGTTAATCGCACAAATGCAGGGTTTTTCCTAGGACGACATCGATGGCAAAACAACTCCCTGCGGCACCCTCCGCACTCGAAAAGCGCGACTGGATCGCCGGCCTCGAACGCGGCGTCAGCATCATCGAAGCCTTCGACGACGCGAATCCGCGCCTCACCGCCAGCCAGGCCGGGCAGCGAACGGGCATGACACGCACGGCAGCGCGCCGCTACCTGCTGACCTTGCAGCACATGGGCTATGTCGCGAGCGACGACAAGCTCTTCTGGCTCACGCCGCGGGTGCTGCGGCTCGGCCAGTCGTACCTCGAATCGGCACGGCTGCCGCGCATCGTCCAGCCCTTCCTGCAACGCGTCGCGGCGGGCACGCACGAAATCGCCTACCTGAGCGTGATGGACGGAGACGAGGTGGTCTACATCGCGCGCAACGGCCCCAACCGCAGCATGAGCACCGGCTATGTGCTGGGCGCGCGCGTGCCGGCGCAAGTGACCGCCGCGGGAATGCTGATGCTGGCACTGCGCAGCGATGCCGACATGGCGACCTGGCTCGCGACGCACGAGCTCAAGGTCTTCACCTCGCACACCATCGCCAGCAAGGAGCGCATGAAGCTCGAACTGGCGCGCATCCGTGCACAGGGCTGGGCGATCTCCGAACAGCAGCTCGACCTCAACTCGCGCGGCATCGCGGTGCCCTTGCGCGACCGTCACGGCGAGCTGGTCGGCGCCCTCAACATCACGATGCCGATGGGCCACGAGGGCTCCGAAGAAGCGGTGGCGCGCGTGCTGCCGGTGCTGCGCGAAACGGCGCAGGCGATGCGTACCCTGATTTGAAGTATTGGCGCCGCGTCGGGCCGATTTCTATACTGGCGACCCACTCGAAGGAGATTGAATGTTCGTGGTCTGCGGCGAAGCCCTGATGGATGTGTATGCGGGCGAATCGACGCCGACCGGACTTGCTTTCGATGCCCGCATCGGCGGCTCTCCGTTCAATGTCGCGGTCGGGTTGGCGCGCCTGGGCCGGCCGGCCGCACTGCTCACTGGCTTGTCGACCGACAGCGCCGGCGAGCGCCTGCTGAAGGCATTGCAGGACGAGCGCGTCGACACCTCCCTGCTGCTCCGAAGCGATGCGCCGAGCACGCTCAGCGTGATCAGCCTCGACGCCGCCGGCGTGCCACGGTATGCCTTCCACGGCAGCGGCGCTGCAGATCGCCAACTCACCTTCGACACCCTGCCCGCATTGCCGCCGGCCACGCGCGTGCTGCAGTTCGGCTCCTATGCATTGGTGGTCGAGCCGGTCGGCTCCGCCCTGTTGGCGCTGGCGGCGCGCGAGCACACGCAACGCCTCGTCGCCTACGACCCGAACGTGCGCCTCAACGTCGAGCCCGACCTGTCACGCTGGCGTGCGCTGGTCGAGCAGATGGTGGCGCTGTCGCATTTCGTGAAGGTCAGCGACGAGGACCTGGGGCTGCTGTATCCCGGTGAAACGCCGGAGCAGGTTGCAGTGCGCTGGCTGGGTGTCGGCGTGTCGCTGGTGACGGTCACGCGCGGCGGGCACGGTGCCAGTTCGTGGACGCGAGATGCGAAGGTCGACGTGCCCTCCGTGCCGGTGAAGGTGGTGGACACCGTCGGTGCCGGCGACACCTTTCAAGCAGCACTGCTGACCTGGCTCGACGAGCACGACAAGCTCAGCGCGACGGCGATGGCGTCCCTCGATGCGCAAAACCTCGAAGCAATGTTGAAGTTCGCCTCGAAGGCCTCGTCGATCACCTGCTCGCGCCGCGGCGCAGACATGCCGCGGCGCAGCGAGCTGGACTGAGTGCGCCGGGAGTGTTTCAGCGAACGCGCGTCTGCACTGTCAGATCGCCATCACCGTAGGTCTGCGCGCCAGCCGCCGTGATCGACAGGGCGCCGGCACGCACAGCGCTGCGATCGGCCATGCCGGTGCGCGCGACGGGGCCGGTGCCACCGTTGCTGATCGGCGCTGCGTTATACGCCTGCGCCTGCACTTGGGCGCGCGTCATCGTCGACTGGAAAGGCTGCGGCGGCAGCGGGTTCTGTTCACCCTGAAAGGCCTGCGCGCCGAGGGCCGCAAAACCGGTGATGGCTGCAACTGCGATGAGCTTGATGTTCATGATGAAACTCCGTGAAGAAGATTGAAGGCGACCGGAATAGACCGCCTGCATCCTTTACGAATGAATCACCACCGCAGATTCATTTCTACAGAAACTATAGAAAAGAAGATTGCGGGCCTTCGGCTTCGTCGGAAGTCCCAGCCGGCGCATTGGCGCTGCCAAAAGGCCGCGAGCGACGACCGGCATTCGCGCTCTCGCCGTTCTGCGCGCGATTGCGCAATGCATGTTCCATCACCACCAGTGCCAGCATCGCTTCGGCGATGGGCGTGGCCCGAATGCCGACGCACGGATCGTGACGGCCCTTGGTCACCACCTCGACCGGCTGGTTGTTGATGTCGACCGACTGGCGCGGGCTGATGATCGAACTGGTCGGCTTGATCGCGATGCTCACTTCGAGGTCTTGCCCGGATGTGATGCCGCCCAGCGTGCCGCCCGAATTGTTGGTGGCAAAGCCCTGCGGCGTGATCGAGTCGCCGTGCATGGTGCCGCGCTGCGTCACGCTGGCGAAGCCGGCGCCGATCTCGACGCCCTTCACCGCGTTGATGCCCATCATGGCGTAGGCGATGTCGGCGTCCATCTTGTCGAACAGCGGTTCGCCCAGCCCCACCGGCACCTTGCTCGCGGTCACGCGAATGCGCGCGCCGCACGAATCGCCCGCCTTGCGCAGCGCGTCCATGTACGACTCCAGATCGCTCACATCGGCCTTCGGCGCGAAGAACGGGTTGTGGGGCACATGCTCCCAGCTCTCGAACGGGATCACGATGCCGCCGATCTGCGCCATGCAGCCGCGGAACACCGTGCCATACTTTTCGAAGAGCCACTTCTTGGCCACCGCGCCGGCCGCGACCATCGGCGCGGTCAATCGAGCCGACGAGCGCCCGCCGCCGCGCGGATCGCGAATGCCGTACTTCTTCCAGTAGGTGAAGTCGGCATGACCGGGCCTGAACTGCTGCGCGATCTGCCCGTAGTCCTTGCTGCGCTGGTCGGTGTTCTGGATCAGCAGCGCGATCGGGGTTCCGGTCGTCTTGCCCTCGTACACGCCGCTCAAAATCTGCACCGCGTCGGGTTCGTTGCGTTGCGTGACGTGGCGGCTGGTGCCGGGGCGGCGCCGGTCGAGGTCGCCCTGGATATCGGCCTCGGTCAGCGCCATGCCGGGCGGGCAGCCGTCGATGACGCAGCCGATCGCAGGGCCGTGGGATTCACCGAAGTTGGTGACTGCGAAAAGGGTGCCGAAGGTGTTGCCGCTCATGGGCCGGGATTATCGACGGAGCGGGAATGCTTTATGCATGCTGCGCCGCAGCAACCCCACCCCTGCCAACCACCTCTGTATTCACGCAAAGGAGCGCTTCATGCTGGACCGTACCGCCACCAAGTTCTCGCACGTCAAACCCGGCGACACCGATTTCAAGCCGGGCGGCCTGCGCGACTTCTTCCTGTACCGCGACCTGGGTGTGGCCGAAGCGACCAACGGCGCCGTCATCGCGCACCTCGTCAAGGCGAACATGCCCCCGGAAGAGGGCACGGGATGGCACCGACATGAGGCGGATTTCCAGATCGTCATCATGACCAAGGGCTGGGCCAAGTTCATGTACGAAGACAAGGAAACGCTGGTCGAGGCCGGCGATGTGGTGCATCAGCGTCCGGGCATCCGTCACTTCCTGTTCGACTACTCGCCGGACATGGAGTATCTGGAAATCGTTTCGCCCGCGGACTTCAAGAGCGTCGATGTGGAACCTGCGGCCGAGGTGCCGGCGCCGACACCCTGGAAATAAGCGCAGCCAAGACCGAAGCCGATCACGCCGCCATCAAGCGCGCCTCGGGCACGTCTTCGATGGTGGTGCGCCGCAGTTCGCGCCGCTCGGCGATGTCGTAGCGACGGCCGCGGTGCAACGTGCTTCGGTTGTCCCACATCACCAGATCGCCGACCTGCCAGGTGTGGCTGTAGACCGCCTCGCGCCGGGTCGCATGTTCCAGCAAATCCGACAGATAGATGCGCGCTTCCGCGGTCGGCCAGCCGACGATGTCGCGCGCGTGCACGCCGACGAAAAGCAACTTGCGCCCTGATCCCGGATGCGTCTGCACCAGCGGCCAGACCGCCGGCGGAATCGCCTTCTTCTGGTCGTCGGTGTAGGCCTCGTCGCCCAGCAGGATGCGCGTGTGCAACGCGTAGTGTTCGGCGCTCAGGCCTTCGACTTCTGCCTTGGTGCGCTCGGGCAGCGTGTCCCAGGCCGCGCGCAGATCGGCGAACTCGGTGGTGCCGCCCCAGCTCGGCAACACCAGCGCACTGAGCATCGAATAGGCGGCGCGCGGGTTCTGGAACGAGCTGTCGCTGTGCCAGAGCTGGTTCGCAAAATTCGACAGGTTCTTCGGCGAATCGCGCCGCGCGACGTTGCCCTGCGCATCGACGTTGGAGATGTCGATGAGCCGTTCGTCTTCGAGCCGCTCCGGCCGCTTGAAGACCTTCTTCAGGCCCAGGTCGAGCGGGCCGAACGACTTGGCGAAGTCGATCTGCTGCTGGCCGGTGAGCGGCTGGTTCCGCCACACGAGCACCGCGTAGTCGTTCATGGCCGCGTTGATCGCACGCACGTCGGCATCGCTCAACGGCCGCGAGATGTCGATGCCGCTGGCTTCGGCAGCGAAGACGTGATGAAGGGGTTTGAGTTCTAAGGACATGCTTTGCTCCGCTTGGGTCATTCCGCTGGGGTCATTCCGCTTGGGTCATTCGGCTTGAATGCCGGCATCGTTGACGACCTTGGCCCAGCGCTTCATTTCGGACTGGATGAAGGCATCGAACTGCGCGGGCTTGGAGGCCACGACCTCCATGCCCTGCTCTTCGATGCGCTTGCGCATCTCCGGGTTGCGCAGCACTTTCTCGGTGTCGGCCTGGATCTTGTCGACGATCGGCCGCGGCGTGTTGCGTGGCACCACGAAGCCGAGCAACGCGTTCACATGGAAGCCCGGAATCGTCTCCGCCACGGTCGGGTAGTTGAACCCGTCGATGCGCGTCTCGCCGAGGGTAGCGATCATCTTCATGCGCCCCGCTTTGACATACGGCTGAACGGAGAGGAAAGGATCGAACACCAGATCGATGCGACCACCCATCAACTCGACATGCGCCGGCGCACTGCCCTTGAACGGCGAATGCAGCATGTCGAAGCCGGCTTCGCGCTTGAGAAGTTCGGCCCCGAGGTGCGTCGTGCTGCCGGCGCCGGGCGTGCCATAGGTGAGCTTGCCGGGATTCTTCTTGGCGTAGGCGATGAGTTCGGCCACGTTGTTGAACGGCGCATCGGGCCGCGCCACGATGGCCAGCTGCAGGTTGGCGATCTGCGTGATGCCGGCCAGGTCTTTGACGGTGTCGTAAGGCAAGGTCTTGCGCAGCGACGGGTTCACCGCAAAAGAAGAGTTGACCATGCCGAACGTCAGCCCGTCGGGTGCCGACTTGGCGACGAAGTCGGCGCCGATCGCGGTGCCGGCGCCCGGCTTGTAGTCGATCAGCACCGGCTGGCCCCACACCTCCTGCAGCTTCAGCGCAATGAGGCGGCCGACGGTGTCGGTCGGCCCGCCGGCTGCGAACGGGATGATGATCTTGACCGGGCCTTTGGGAAAATCGGACGGTGTCGTCGCGGCGGCCGCAGGGCCGGGCCAGATGCCGGTGGCCAGCATGCCACTCGCGATACCCGCTGCCGAAACGATCTGTCGGCGACGACCTGAGAAGTCTTGTCTCGTCATGTTTCTCTTTTAATGGAACAATGTTCCGAAATAATATCAGCAAGGGTGAAAACGTCAATGGCCAGAATGAAGACCGCCACCATCGCCCCTTCCATGGCACCTGAACCCACGGGTGCGCCGTCGGCGGGCAAGGACGAAGTGAGCGCACTGGCGCGGGGCCTCGCGGTGATGAAGGCGATCGGCGACGCGGCGGGCCCGATGAGCAATCGCGAGTTGGCCGATGTCACAGGCATTCCAAAGGCCACTGTTTCGCGAATCGCTGCGACCTTGGTCGCGAGCGGCTATCTGCGCCAGGCCATGGACACGGAACGCTTCAGCCTGGGGCCGGCCTTGCTCGATCTGAGCACGCGCTATCTGCGACATTTCGACCTCCGCACCGTCGCGCGGCCGCACCTGGCCGCGCTCGCGGAGTTCGCCGGCGCCAGCGTTCACGTCGGTGTGCGCGACGGGCTCGACATGCTCATCATCGATTCGATCCGGCCGCGCTCGGCGTTGATCACCTCGCGCATCGACGTCGGCTCGCGCATGACGATCGCGACCTCGGCCGCCGGCCGCGCCTACCTCGCCGCCCTGCCCGAAGCAGAGCGACGCGAGCTGCTCGATCGCATCGAGCTGGAAAGCGGAGAAAACTGGCCGGAGTTGAAGCCGCGAATCCAGGCCGGAATCGAAGATCACGCCACGCTGGGTTACTGCGCGTCGTATGGCGAGTGGCACCCGCACATCCATGCACTCGGCTTCTCGCTGCGCGGACCGCAGGGCGAGCGCTACGCCGTCAGTTGCGGCGGTCCGGCGTACCTGCTGCCACGCGAAACGATGGTCGCGCGCATCGCGCCGCGGTTGCTGGAAACGATGCGGCAGATCAATGCGGACATCGGTAACGCGGCGCAGGCAGATGGGTAAGTCAGCGATCGTTCGGCTGCTGGACGCGCCGACGCGATCTTTCAGTAATTCATGAAGCTACTGCATGCTGCGATGACAATGTCGGCATGCCTTCCAGCGCCACCCCACCCCTTCCGCCACTCCCTCCCCTCAACCGCCAGTTCGTCGCGCACTTCGGCGAGATGGGCAGCAAGTGGGGCATCAACCGCACCGTCGGGCAGATCTATGCGCTGATCTTCTTGTCGGAGCGAGCGGTCAACGCCGACGAGATCGCAGAGCAACTCGAGTTCTCACGCTCCAACGTCAGCATGGGGTTGAAGGAACTGCAATCGTGGCGGTTGGTGCAGTTGCGGCACCAGCCCGGCGACCGTCGCGAATACTTCGAAGCGCCTTCCGACGTGTGGGAGATCTTTCGCGTGCTGGCCGAAGAGCGCCGCCGCCGCGAGATCGAACCCACGCTGTCGATGCTGCGCAACGCGCTGCTCGAAACGCCCACCAGCGATGCCGAGCGTCACGCGCAGGAGCGCATGCGCGAGATGCACGACCTCATCGACCGGCTGATGAAGTGGTTCGACGATGTGCAGCGGCTGGCGCC
>CAXTCC010000089.1:0-15128 GCA_964242015.1 uncultured Variovorax sp. | reverse complement strand
TGCGTGATCATGGACGACATGATCGACACCGCCGGCACGCTGGTGAAGGCGGCCGAGGTCTTGAAAGAACGCGGCGCGAAGAGCGTCTACGCGTATTGCACGCACCCGATCTTTTCGGGTCCGGCGATCGAGCGCATCGCCCAGGGTTCGGCCCTCGACGAAGTGGTCGTGACCAACACGATTCCCCTTTCCGAAAACGCTTTGGCGTGCGGAAAGATCCGCCAACTCTCCGTGGCACCGCTGATCGCCGAAACGATCCAGCGCATTGCCAAGGGCGAGTCGGTGATGAGTTTGTTCTCGGATCAAGACAACTTGTTCTGAGCAAAAAGCCGGCTTCCTTTTCAGGAAAGCCATTTTGAAACCGGCGCCGCACTGGTCGCGGTCGGCGCTTAAGAAGCGAAACGGCAATTGCGCCATCGCTCCAAGGAGTTAACTATGAAATTCGTCGCTTTTGAGCGCGCCAAGCAGGGCACGGGTGCGAGCCGCCGTCTCCGCATTTCGGGCAAGACGCCCGGTATCGTCTACGGTGGCGAAGGCCAGCCGATGCTGATCGAACTCGATCACAACGCGCTGTGGCATGCCTTGAAGAAAGAAGCTTTCCATTCGTCCGTGCTCGAAATGGAAATGGCCGGCGCGACCAGCAAAGTGCTGCTGCGCGACGTGCAGTACCACCCGTTCCGCCAGCTGGTGCAACACATCGACTTCCAACGCGTCGACGCCCGCACGCGCCTGACCATGAAGGTGCCGGTTCACTTCAAGAACGAAGCCGAATCCGATGCCGTCAAGATCGAGCACAACCTCGTCAATCACGTGACGACCGAACTCGAACTGAACTGCCTGCCGACCGATCTGCCAGAGTTCATCGAAGTCGACCTGTCGGGTCTGAAGAAGAACGGCACCGTCACGCTGAAGGACATCAAGCTGCCCCGTGGCGTGAAGTGGGTCAGCCGCGGCAAGCTGAATCCGGTGCTGGCTTCGGCCGTGGCACCTGCCGCTGAAGAAGTCGACGAGCCGGTCGAAGGCGCCGAGGCTGCCGACGCAGCTGCACCCGCAGCAGCTGGCAAGGGCGGCAAGGCACCTGCGGCCAAGACGCCCGCAGCAAAGACACCGGCAGCGAAGACGCCTGCTGCCAAGACCGCAAAGAAGTAATTCTTTCGCGCCTTGTGCCTCAAACGGCCCGCCTTGTGCGGGCCGTTTGCTTTTGTGCCCTGACAACCTCCCCTGATAATTTCCAGATGATCAAGCTCTTCGTGGGCCTCGGTAACCCGGGCCCGGAATACGAAGCCACGCGGCACAACGCGGGCTTCTGGTGGATCGACGCGTTGGCGCGCGACCTCAAGGTGTCACTGGTGCCCGAGCGCAGCTACCACGGCTTTGCGGCGCGTGCGCAGATCAACGGCCAACCCGTGTGGTTGCTCGAACCGCAGACCTTCATGAATCTTTCAGGCAAGTCGGTCGCGGCGCTGGCTCGCTTCTTCAAGATCGCGCCCGACGAAATTCTGGTGGCGCACGATGAACTCGATGTGGTGCCCGGCCAGGCCAAGTTGAAGTTCGGCGGCAGCCATGCAGGGCACAACGGCCTGCGCGACATCCACGCCCAACTCGGCACCGGCGATTACTGGCGGCTTCGCCTGGGCATCGGGCACCCGGGCGTGAAGACCGAGGTGGTGAACTGGGTGCTCAAGAAGCCGCTGAAGGAACAGCGCGAAGCCATCGACGATGCCATCGTGCGAACGCTGCACGCAGCGCCGGCGCTGATCGCCGGACAGATGGAAAAGGCGACTTTGCTTATCCATACAAGCAAGCCGCCTCGACCCAAACCACCGCGCCGCGAGCCGGACGGTGGCGGTGGAGGCGGTACTGGCAGCGAAGGCGGCGGCGCTGCGCCCGCTCCAGCCTGACAAGCAACACGACAAAAAGGGAGAGAGAAAAATGAAATCAACGAACAAGCAACGAATCACCAGGCTGCTCATTGCGGCAGGCCTTTTTGCAGCGGCGGCAGCGGCTGCCGCCGCGCCGACTGCCCCGCCCAATGCACAAGGCACCTGGCGCTGCGGCAACACCTACACCGACCAACCCTGCAAGGGCGGCAACGAAGTAAAGGTCGACGATTCGCGCAGCGAAGCAGACCGCCGTGCAGCGGATGCAGCAACCCGCCGCAACGAGCGCCGCGCCGACGAACTCGAACGCAGCCGGCTCGCCCGCGACAAGGCCGCAGCAGAGGGCGACCGCCGCGCTTCAGTCGATGCACGCCGGAACGCGATCGCCGAACGCAAGCTCGCGTCTGCTGAAAAATTGCAGCAGGCCCGCCTGCGCAAGCTCGCCGCGGAGCCACGCAAGTCGACCCAGACTTTCAAGGGCCCGGCGAAGTCCTGACGGGGTTGGTCGACGCCGTCGCAGCAGAGTCCTTCGACGCCGTCAGGCGCTCGAACTTCATCCATAGCGTCTCACGCGTCTCGACATGGCCGGGATGGGTCGGTATGCACGCTACCGGACAGATCTGGACGCACTGCGGCTCGTCGAAGTGGCCGACGCACTCGGTGCACTTGTTCGGATCGATCTCGTAGATCTCGGCGCCCATGTAGATGGCGTCGTTCGGGCACTCGGGTTCGCACACATCGCAGTTGATGCATTCGTCGGTGATCATGAGTGCCATGCGGTGAATTATCCGCGCGACGGCATGGCGCTTGCGTGTGTCGGGTTATGCTGCGCCCCGCCTCATGAGTCTGTTTCTTTTAAAGCGCCTCGCCACGCTGATCGGTACGCTGATCGGCGCTTCGGTCATCGTCTTCCTCGTGCTCGAGATCCTGCCCGGCAATGCCGCGCAGTTGCTCATGGGCCCCGATGCCGCGCCTGAAGCGGTGGCGGCGTTGGCCACCAAGCTCGGGCTCGATCAACCGGCCTGGACGCGCTACTGGCACTGGATCGGCGGCATCCTGACCGGCAACCTCGGTGACAGCTACGCCTACAGTTCGCCCGTGCTCGACCTCATCCTCGAACGGCTCGCACTCACCGTGCCGCTCGCCCTGCTGGCGATGGCGCTGACCACGGTGCTCGCGCTGCTGGTCGGCGTGACCGCTGCGGCGCGCCACAACAAGCTCGGCGACGTCGGCCTGATGGGCATGACGCAGGTCGGCATCGCCATCCCCAACTTCTGGTTCGCGATCCTGCTGATCCTTATCTTCTCCGTGAAGCTTCAGTGGTTTTCTGCTGGCGGTTTCGATGGTTGGGGCGAAGGCATCGAAGGCGTCGCGACCGGCATCAAGTCCTTGCTGCTGCCCGCGCTTTCGCTGGCCGTGGTGCAGGCGGCCATTCTTGCGCGCATCACGCGCTCGGCCGTGCTCGAAGTCATGCGTGAAGACTTCGTTCGCACAGCACGGGCCAAGGGCGTGTCGCAACGTGCCGTGCTCTGGACCCATGTGCTGCGCAACGCGATGATCCCGGTCGTCACCGTCATGGGCATGCAGTTCTCGGAGCTGCTGGCCGGCACCATCGTGGTCGAGAACGTCTTTTTCCTGCCCGGTCTCGGCCGCCTCATCTTTCAGGCCATCAGCAACCGCGACCTCATCGTGGTGCGCAACTGCGTGATGCTGCTGGCGGCGATGGTGGTCATCGTCAATTTCGTGGTCGATGTGCTGTATGCCGTCATCGATCCGCGCATCAAGGCCAGCGACATATGAACGCCGTCGTCATTCCCAGCGGTGCGGCGCTCACCGTGCCGGGCTTCTGGCGCCGCGCGCTGCATCACCGCAGCTTCATGCTCGGCGCAGTGCTCACCGGGCTGCTGCTGCTGGCCGCGGCGGTCTCGCTGGTATGGACACCGTGGTCGCCTTACGAGATGGAGCTCGCGGACAAGCTGAAGCCGCCCTCTGGTTCGCACTGGCTCGGCACCGACACCTATGGTCGCGACGTCGTCTCGCTGTTGCTGGTGGGCGCGCGCGCATCGATCCTGGTCGGCATGATCGCGGTCGGCATCGGCCTCACGGTCGGCACAGCGCTCGGCTTGCTCGCGGCAGCGCGGCGCGGCTGGATCGAAGAAGCCGTCATGCGGTTCTCCGATTTCACGCTGGCCTTTCCGGCCATCCTTTCGGCCATCATGATGACGGCTGTCTTCGGCGCCGGCATCGTCAACGCCATCGTCGCGATCGGCATCTACAACATCCCGACCTTCGCGCGCATCACCCGCGCATCGGCCAACGCGATCTGGTCGCGTGAATACATTGCGGCGTCGCGCGCCTGCGGCAAGGGGTCGTTCGCGATCACGATGCAACACGTGCTGCCCAACATCTCCGCGGTGCTGATCGTGCAGATCAGCATTCGCTTCGCGATTGCGATCCTGGCCGAAGCCGCCCTCTCCTACCTTGGCCTGGGCACGCAGCCCCCGCAACCTTCTTGGGGCCGCATGCTGAGCGAAGCGCAGACGATGATGTTCCAGGCGCCGTTGCTCGCGGTGTTCCCGGGTGTGGCCATCGCGCTGGCGGTGCTCGGCCTGAACCTGCTCGGTGATGGATTGCGCGATCTGCTCGACCCGCGTCTTGCACGCGCTCGCTGAATGCCGCGCTGAACACCCGCTGAAGAATTTCCATGGCACTGCTCGACGTCGACGATCTCCACATTCAGCTGCAAACGCAACGTGGCCCGGCCGAGGCCGTGCGCGGCATCGGTTTTGCGCTGGAGCGCGGCGAGACGATGGGCATCGTCGGCGAGTCGGGCTGCGGCAAGTCGATCACCGTGCAGTCGCTGATGGGTCTGCTGCCGGCAACGGCCAAGGTCACCGGCAGCATCCGCTTCGACGGCACCGAACTCGTCGGCCTCGACGAGCCTGCCATGTGCGAGATCCGTGGCAACCGCATCGGGATGATTTTTCAGGAGCCGATGACAGCACTGAACCCAGTGCACACCATCTCGAGACAAGTGGGCGAACCGTTGCGACTGCACCGCGGGCTCTCGGGCGCAGCGGCTCGCAAGGAGGTGCTGGCACTGCTCGACCGCGTCGGCATTCCCGATGCGGCGTCGCGGCTCGATGCTTATCCACACCAGTTCTCCGGTGGCCAGCGGCAGCGCATCGGCATCGCGATGGCGTTGGCCTGTGGTCCCGATCTGCTGATCGCGGACGAACCGACCACCGCGCTCGACGTCACCATTCAAAAACAGATCCTCGACCTCATTCAGAGTCTGGTGGCGGAGCGCGGCATGGCGCTGATCCTGATCTCGCACGACCTCGGCGTCATCGCGCAGAGCGTCTCCAAGATGATGGTGATGTACGGCGGCAGCATCGTCGAAAGCGGTGCGACCGCTACCGTCTTCGCGGAACGTGCGCATCCGTACACACAAGGTTTGTTCGCGGCGCGTCCTGCGCTCGGCGCCCCACGCGGCGTTCGGCTGGCGACCATCAAAGGCAGCGTGCCCGAACTGGTCGACATGCCGCCGGGGTGCCCCTTTGCAGGGCGCTGCGCGTACACCATCGACGCCTGCGTTTCGACGCGCCCACCGCCTGTCGCTTTGCCGAGCGGCGACGTCGTACGTTGCATCCGACTCGGAGACCTGACGCCGACATCGGCTTCGACCCCGCTGCCTTCGGAGGCCGTCTCGTGAACGCTTCCGTGACCACTTCCAGTTCGGCACCCAAGCTGCTCCAGGTCACCGACCTGGTGCGTCACTACGCCATGCCGCGCGAGTCGCTGTTTACCGCGCCCAAACTGGTGAAGGCGCTCAACGGGGTGAGCTTCTCGATCGAACAGGGCCGCAGCCTCGGCATCGTCGGCGAATCGGGTTCAGGCAAGTCGACCATCGCGCGACTCGTGATGGCGCTCGACCAGCCGACCTCTGGCCGAGTCGAGTTGCTCGGCCGCGATCTGCACACCCTGCCGCGTGCCGATTTGCGGACCGCGCGCCGCGACATTCAGATGGTGTTTCAGGATCCGTATGGCTCGCTCGACCCGCGGCAAACAGTCGCACGCATCGTCGCCGAGCCACTCGAGGCGCTGGCCGAAACCTCACGTGCCGAACAGCGTGAACGCGCCAGCGAATCGCTGGCCGCGGTGGGCCTGCGCTCGACCGATATGAACAAGTACCCGCACGAGTTCTCGGGTGGCCAGCGGCAACGTATCGCCATCGCTCGTGCGCTCATCACGCGGCCCAAGCTCATCGTGGCCGACGAACCGGTGAGCGCGCTCGATGTCTCGGTGCAAGCCCAGGTGCTCAACCTGATGAACGACCTGCAGCAGCAGTTCGGTATCAGTTATTTGCTCATCAGCCACGACCTCGCGGTCGTCAACCATCTGTGCGACGACGTGTGTGTGCTGCACCGCGGCGTCATCGTGGAGCGCGGTGCACCGCAGCAGCTCTTCGCGCACGCGCAACACCCGTATACGCAGGCATTGCTGGCGGCCGTTCCGAGAGCTGAACCGCCCGAACCGGTGATACCCGCATAAGCAAATGCTTGCCGGCCCATGGGCCGATCGCGCATGATGTAACGTTGTTTTTTCTCGATGTTTTTCTCGTTTTCCTCAGTCCTTCTGGAGCCTCGACCATGCTGAACAGACGCACCGTCCTCACCTCATCCGCTGCGGCCGCATTGGCCTCGACCTTGCCCACGCTTGCCCTGTCGCAAGGCCGCAAGGATTCGATCGTGATCGGCATGTCGCTCGAACCACCGGGACTCGACCCGACAGCGGGCGCCGCCGCCGCCATTGCCGAGATCGTGCAGTACAACGTGTTCGAGACGCTGACCAAGATCAACGCCGACGGCAGCGTCACTCCCATGCTGGCCGAAAGCTGGGAGGTTTCGCCTGACCTGAAGACGTACACCTTCAAGCTGCGCCGCGGCGTCAAGTTCCAGAATGGCGAGCCCTTCAATGCGACGACGGTCAAGTTCAGCTTCGACCGCGCCGGCGGCGACAAGAGCACCAACAAGGACAAGCGCACCTTCGCCAACCTGAGCACGCAAGTGATCGACGACGCCACCGTGGTCGTGATCAACAAGGAAATCGATCCTGACCTGCCCTTCGTGTTGGGCCAGGCGACCGCCGTGATCGTCGAGCCCAAGAGCGCCGACGCCAACGCGACCAAACCGGTCGGCACCGGCCCGTACAAGCTGGAGAACTGGGCCAAGGGTTCATCGCTCGTGCTGACCAAGTGGGACGGCTATCGCAGCCCGGGGAACGCGAAGCTCAACAAGGTCACGTTCCGCTTCATCGCCGACACCGCTGCGCAGGCGGCGTCGCTGCTGGCGGGCGACGTCGATGCGTTCCCGCGCGCCGGCACGCGCATCGTTCCGCAGTTCAAGAGCAACCCGCAGTTCCAGGTGATCCTCGGCGGCTCGCGCGCCAAGACCATCCTCGCGATCAACAACAAGAAGAAGCCGCTCGACGATGTGCGCGTGCGCCGCGCCATCCTGGCAGCGATCGACCGCAAGGCCGTCATCGAAGGCGCAGCGGACGGCTTCGGCGTGCCGATCGGCAGCCACTACGTACCGGGCGCGGCAGGCTACGTCGACACCACGGGCATCAATCCGTTCGACATCGAGAAAGCCAAGAAGCTGCTCGCCGAAGCCGGCGTCAAGACACCGCTCGAGCTCACGATGACCTTGCCGCCTCCACCGTATGCGCGCCAAGGCGGCGAAGTCATCGTGGCGCAGCTCGCCAAGATCGGCATCGTCGTCAAGGTGCAGAACGTGGAATGGGCGCAGTGGCTCAGCAACACCTATGGCGGCCCGCACAACTACGATCTGTCGATCGTGTCGCACGTCGAGCCTTTCGACATCGGCAACTACGCCAAGGCGGACTACTACTGGGGCTACCAGTCGAAGGCCTTCGACGCGCTGTTCGACAAGATCAAGACCACAGGCAATGCAGGCGAGCGCCTCAAGCTGCTCGGCGATGCGCAGAAGATGCTGGCGACCGACGCAGCGAACGGCTTCATGTACCAGCCGCAGTTCCCCACCATCGCCAAGAAGGGCGTGAAGGGACTGTGGAAGGAGATGCCGATTTCCGTCAACGATCTGTCTGCGCTGAGCTGGTCGTGAGCCGGGCACTCAACGAACTGACTGCGCGCGAGCTGGTCGACGCCTACCGAGACCGGGCGCTTTCGCCGGTCGAGGTGACGCAGGCAGTGCTCGCACACATCGAACGTTGGGAGCCGCACTTGCAGGCGACGTACCTGCTGCGGCCCGAGGCCGCGCTCGAGCAGGCGCGCGCCTCGGAGACGCGCTGGCGCAACGGTGCACCGCTCGGCCCGCTCGACGGCGTGCCGACCACCATCAAGGAAAACATCGCGACGCGTGGTGATCCGCTGCCGGCCGGCACCGCCGCCGTCGAGCTGCGCCCGTCCGCCACCGATGCACCGCCCTCGGCGCGCCTGAAGGAAAGCGGCGCGGTCATCGTCTCGAAGACGACGATGCCCGACTACGGCATGTTGTCGTCGGGCCTGTCGAGCTTTCATACGCTGGCCCGCAATCCCTGGGACTTGAGCAAGACGCCCGGCGGCTCCAGCGCGGGCGCAGGTGCCGCCGCGGCAGCGGGATATGGACCGCTGCACCTCGGCACCGACATCGGCGGATCGCTGCGTCTGCCGGCCGGCTGGTGCGGCATCTTCACGCTCAAGCCGAGCCTGGGACGCATCCCGATCGCGACACCTTACACGGGCCGTTCCGCCGGACCGATGACGCGCACTGTCGGCGATGCGGCGCTGGCAATGCAGGTGCTTGCGCTGCCCGACGCACGCGACAGCATGAGCTTGCCGGCGCAAGACATTGCATGGTCGTCCAGCGAAGTCGCCGTCGACTACCTGAAAGGGCTGCGCATCGGCTTGCTGCTCGACGCTGGTTGCGGTCTGGCCGTCGAGCCCGAGATCAAGGCGGCCATCGAGAACGCTGCACGCCTGTTCGAACAGGCCGGCGCCATCGTCGAGCCGATGCAGCCGTTCATGTCGCAAGCCATGCTCGACGGCATGGACCATCTGTGGCGCATGCGGTCGCTGGTCGACATGAGCACCCTGCCGCCAGAGCGACGCGCCAAGGTGCTGCCGTACATCCTGCAGTGGGCAGAGAGTGCCGCCGGGTTCAGTGGTGAACATGTCTTCCGCGCCCTCAGCCAGTTCCATATGACCCGCGTGACAGCGGTCGATGCCTGTGCGAAGTACGACTTCGTGATCTCGCCCGTCTCGCCGAACATGCCTGCCCCCGCCGACCATGCATCGCCGACCAACGATCCGCTGCGGCCGCTGGAGCACATCGGCTTCACCGTGCCGTACAACATGTCGGAGCAGCCGGCGTCGTCGATCAACTGCGGCTACAGCGCAGCGGGCATGCCGATCGGCCTGCAGATCGCCGGACAACGCTTCGACGACCTGGGCGTGCTCAAGGTATCGCGCGCTTTCGAGCTGATTCGCGAGCCGCAACGCGCCTGGCCACAGCCACCGGCGAATTGAGGAGCTGGTCGGTTCAGCGACCCGCGCGCACATGCTCACGACAGACAGCCTCGGCAATCCGTTGACCCTCGACGACGAGGCCAGTCGGCCGCTGGTCGACGACTTCGTCATGGGGTTCATCTCGACCGAAGCGCGCGCCGCGAATCTTTTGGCCATCGCCGACAGCGACATGAGTCCGATCGTGCAGGCTTGTGCGGCGACGCTGCATCTCTTTGCCGAATCGCGCGATGCGGTGGTCAATGCGACGCCGTACCTGGACCGCGCCAAGGAGGGGGCGGCGCGCGCCACGCCGCGCGAGCGCCGCTACATCGCCGCCGTCGAAGCCTGGGCTACCGGCGACATCGCAGCCGCGATCGCGTTGCACTCCGAGCAGGCGCGAGAGTTTCCACGCGACCTCGCCTCGCTCAAGCTCGGCCAGTACCACTGCTTCAACACTGGCGACTGCCCCGGCATGCTGCGCTTGGCGCTCACCGCACTGCCCGCTGCAGCCGACGTGCCTTACATGCATGGCATGACCGCCTTCGGCTACGAGCAATGCCACCTGATGCGCGAGGCCGAGGCAAGTGCGCGCCGCGCCATCGGAATGTGCCGCAAGGAGCCTTGGGCGCACCACGCGCTGGGCCACGTCATGCTGACCGAAGGCCGGCTCACCGAAGGACTCGCCTTCATGCAGGACGCGAGCGACACGTGGACCGGTCTCAACTCGTTCATGGTCACGCACAACTGGTGGCACGTGGCGCTGTTCCTCATCGATCTCGGCCGCGATGCCGAGGCGCTCGACGTCTACGACCGGCAAGTGTGGGGCGTGGTCAAGGACTACTCGCAAGATCAGATCGGCGCCGTGTCGCTGCTGGCGCGCTTCGAGCTGGCAGGCATCGATGTCGGTGATCGTTGGGCCGATGTGGCCGACCACCTGCCACGCCGGCTCGACGACCATGTGCTGCCCTTTCTGGACCTGCAATACCTCTACGGACTGGCGCGCGCCGATCGCCCGGAGGCCGACACGCTGTTGCGCAACATCGAAGCCTTTGCGCCGCATGCGCCGGCATCGACACGTGCGGCCTGGCAGCGTGTGTGCGTGCCAGCGGCGATGGGTTTGCTGGCACACGCACGCGGCGACTTCGCAGCGGCGATCGAAGGGCTCGGTCGAGCCTTGCCGCGGCTGGTCGAAATCGGCGGCAGCCATGCGCAACGCGATCTGTTCGAGCAGGTCTATCTCGACGCCCTGGTGCGCTGCGGCACCGAGGCCACGCTGACGGGCGCGCAAGGCGTGCTGCAGCAGCAGCTCAACGGGCAGCCGGAATCGCTCCGGTTGCGTCGGCAGACAGCGGCGGTCTACGCGCGCTTGGGCTTGAACGGATTGAACGCGGTCTCTACGGCGCCGCTTGCTGGCGCTTCCTAAGCCCTGGACGAATCCGGCAGATGCCGCGTCTGGTCGTACGTCGGCTGAGCCGGCATGTCGTCGAGGTGCCGTATGTCGGCCCAGTCGAGGATCTCGATGCGCGTGGGCGTGGCCGCATCGGCAATGCGGATGCGATTGAAGCCGGCATTCGGAATGTCGCTGCGACGCGGTCCGCTCAGGCTCAACCCATTGGCGGTACGCCACACCATGTCGAGCACGCCGCCATGCGTCACGACCAGCACGCGCTGGCCGGCATGCAGCGTCGCGATGTCGCCGAGCGCACCGATGATCCGCGCATGAAAGTCCCGCGCCGTTTCGCCCTCGGGCATGGCGTGGTCCTCGCGAAACTCCAGCCACTGCTCCCATGCGCGCGGATGCAGGTTCTGAATCTCGTCAGCACGCATGCCTTCGACCAGACCGAAGTTCTGCTCGCGCAGCGCCGCTCGCGTCACCACAGGCAGGCCCAGTTGCTGCGCGGCCGGCGCAGCCGTTTGCTGTGCGCGCATGAGGTCGCTGCTGACCAGATGCTGCACCGTCTCGCCGGCCATTCGCAAGCCGAGCCGACGCGCTTGTTCATGGCCCATGTCGTTCAGCGGCACGTCGATGTGGCCTTGAAACCGCAGCTCGCGATTCCAGTCGGTCTCGCCGTGACGGATGAGGATGATTTCAGTGGCGGCAGAAGGGGCAGGAGTAGGCATCGGCATGAAGCGTCTATTTTCCCCCGCAACTTCGTCGACTGCCGATGGCAAACCGCCGCTTCACTGAAAATCGACGCATGACTTTGTTCGAACACTCCGTCGGCCTCGTTCTTCTTCCCGGTCTCGCTTGCGATGCACGCCTGTGGCAGGCCCAATTGCCCGTGCTGCCTACCGCACTCGATCCGGCTGTGAGCGATGCGGCGACGCGCTACGGCACCATCCCGGCGATGGCGGCCGCAGTGCTTCGCGAACACGCCGGCCCACTCATCCTGTGCGGCGCTTCGATGGGCGGCATGATCGCCATGGAAGCCGCGCGGCAGGCGCCCGAGCGCATCGTCGGGCTGGCGTTGCTCGGCACCAATGCGCAACCTGAAAGCGCCGAAACCTTCGCACTGCGCGAGGCGGCGATCGAGCTGTTCGAACGCGGCGACGTCCGCGACGTGATCGAGCCGAACATCGCCTTCGCTTTTCATCCGGCGCAGGCCGCCGACCACGAACTCACGCAGCGCTACCTGGAGATCGTGCTGGACGCGGGCGCCGTGCAACTCATCCGCCAGAACCGCGCCGTGATGCAGCGGCCCGATGCGCGCACTCACCTGCCTTCAGTGCGCTGCCCGGTGCTGGTGATGTGCGGTGACAGCGACACGCTGACGCCGCCAACTTGTTCGCGCGAGATCGCCGCATTGGTGCCTCACGCAGAACTGGTGTGGGTGCCGCAATGCGGCCACATGCTGACGATGGAAAAGCCGGCGCTCGTCAACGCCACGCTGGTCGATTGGCTGCGCCGGGTCAGCGCGACCTGATCGATCGCGCCCGCAACCCCCTCAAGCGTGAACGGCGATGCCTTCTTCGAGCAGTCGTTCGCGAATCCGTCTGGCAAAGGCCAGCGCATGCGCGCCGTCGCCGTGCAGGCAAACGGTCTGCGCGTTGACCGAGACGGTGCTGCCATCGATGGCCGTCACCTTGTGCTCGCGCACCAGCGACAGGGTCTGCGCCAGTGACTGCGCTTCGTCTTCGATCAGCGCGCCGGGCTGGCTGCGTGGCACCAGGCTGCCGTCGGGCTGGTAGCCGCGGTCGGCGAAGACTTCTTCGACCGGCGTTAGCCCCGCCTTGCGCGCCGCGTCGATCATGCCGCTGCCGGCCAGTCCGAAGAACTTGAGCGAAGGATCGAAGCGGCGTACCGCCTCGCAAATCGCGGCGGCGAGCTCGGGCTCTTTCACCGCCTGGTTGTAGAGCTGGCCATGCGGCTTGACGTGTGTCAGCGTGCCGCCCTCGGCCTTGACGATCGCCGCCAGCGCGCCGATCTGGTACAGCACGCCGGCGATGATCTCGTCCGTCGGCAGATGCATGGTGCTGCGGCCGAAATTCTCGCGATCGGGGAAGCTCGGATGAGCGCCGATGGCGACGCCGTTCTGGATGGCCCAGCGCACGCACTGCTGCATGGTCTTCGCATCGCCGGCGTGCCAGCCGCACGCGATGTTGGCGGAGCTCACCAGGGCAAGCAATGCCTCGTCGCTGCCGGCGCCTTCGCCGAGGTCGGCGTTCAAATCAATCTGCATCGCTTGCTCCTTGGACTGCTGCCTTGGTCACCGCTCCGGGTCGTGCTTCAGATAGTGCTTCGGGCAATGCTTCGATCACCGCATTCTGTGACGACACCGGCCAGCCTGCAGAAGCAAGGCCTTGATCGACCTGCAACAGATAGCGCTGCTGCGCGTCCCACGCTGCCAGCGCTTCCGCAGCGTCGACTTGCACCATTTGCAGCTGGCCATTGAGCGGTGCCTGCGCCAGCTTCCAGAGGTCTGCGCGAATCACCACGCCGACGCGCGGATAGCCGCCGGTGGTTTGCGCATCGCCCATCAGGATGATCGGCTTGCCCGACGGCGGCACCTGGATGGTTCCCGGAATCACGCCGGCGGAGAGCATGTCGATGCTGCGCTTGCGCTTGAGTTCGGGGCCATCGAGCCGGCTGCCCATGCGGTTGCTCTGCGACGTGACGCGCCATGCAGCACCCCACAGCAATTCCCGCGATGCGACGGTGAACTGGTCGAACTCCGGGCCGGGCATCACGCGCAACGGGATGGGCGCACCAGCGCTGACGTGGTGGCCGTCGATGCCCCAGCCCGGCGCGCGCAGGCCGAAGGCGCGGCGCTTCAGCAACGCGTCGGTCAACGTCGAAGCGCCGAGCGGCAAGCGATCGCCCTTCTTCAGCGCACGGCCCTGATGACCGCCGAAGCCGGCCTTGAGATCGGTGCTGCGCGAGCCGAGCATCGGTACCACGTCGACGCCGCCCGCCACCGCGAGCCAGCTGCGCAAGCCCTGCTTGGCGCTCTTTGCGTTGGCGCCGTCGAGCTTGAGGGTCTGACCGGCCGACACCGGCACGCTCCAGTTGGGCCAGAGTGCAACGCCGTCGAGCGTGGCACCGAAGTCGTCGCCGGCCAACGCGATGCGGGTGGCGGTTTCGAATCGAAATTCGCAGCGGCCCATCGTCAGCTCGAGTCCGGCAGCGTTGTCGTCGTTGCCCACGAGCCGGTTGGCCAGCGTCAGGGCCAGTGCGTCGAGCGCACCACCCGGGCAGATCCCGAACTGTCGATGGCCGTAGCGCCCGAGGTCTTGCACCGACGACAGCATGCCCGGTCGCACGACGACCATCATGTCTGGACGCTTTCGGCCACGAAGCGCACGCGGTCACCGGGGCGCAGCAAGGTCGGCGGTTCGTTCTTCGGATCGAACAGCTCGAGCGACGTGCGGCCGATCAGCTGCCAGCCGCCGGGGGACACCAGCGGATAGATGCCGGTCTGCTCGCCCCCGATGCCGACCGAGCGTGCCGGCACGGCGGTGCGCGGCTCGGCGCGACGCGGCGTTGCCAACTCCGGCGGCAAGCCGCCCATGAAAGCGAAGCCGGGCAAGAAGCCGAGAAAGTAGACGACGTAGTCAGCCGCCGCGTGGCGCCGGACCACCTCTTGCGCGCTGAGGCCGGTGTGTGCCGCGACATCCGCAAGGTCGGGCCCGTCTTCACCGCCGTAGCGCACCGGAATCTCGATGTGGCGGCCATCGATCGCGGTGGCGGCGAGTTGCGGCCAGGCGGCGAACACCTGCATCTCGAGCTCGGTGGCCTCGGCCTGCAACGGGTCGAACAACAGCGTCAGGTTGTTCATGCCGGGCAGCACTTCGTGCACGCCGCGCCATCTCAGCGCCTCGGTGGCGAGCGCCCAGATTTTTTGTTGCTGGGCCAGCGTGGCAGGCGCCGGCAACTCGCAGAGCAAGGCAGCATCGCCGAGCGCATGCAGACGGGGCGGCTCGGCCGACGTCCCCATCTATTCGCGGCCCAGGCTGCGGACCTTGGCGATGAGTTCGGTCTGCACGCTGGGAGACACGAACTTGTCGACTTCACCGCCGAGCATGGCGATCTCGCGCACGAAGGTGCTGGAGATGAACTGGTACTTGTCGCTCGGCGTCAGGAACACGGTTTCGACGTTGGGCATGAGCGAGCGGTTCATGCCGGCCAGCTGAAACTCGTAGTCGAAGTCGGTGACGGCGCGCAGGCCGCGCACCATCGCCTTGCCGCCGCGCGCCACGACGAAGTCGCGCAGCAGGCCGGA
>CAXTCC010000088.1:11902-15157 GCA_964242015.1 uncultured Variovorax sp. | reverse complement strand
TCGGCCCGCTCGATCTTGGCGATGAGCCCCGGGCGATGGCCGTATTCCGCCGCTGCCACGTTGCACAGCTGGCGCGCCATTTCCATGTCGGTCGCGTTCTTCGGAAAGCTGACCGCCACGTAGTCGGCCTGGAAGCTCATCGCGGTCTTGATGTCTTCCATGTCCTTGGCGGTCAACGCCGGCGCCGTGAGCCCGCCGCCCTGCTTGTTGATGCCCTTGTTGTTCGACAGCTCGCCGCCGAGCTTGACGGTGGTCAGCACCGTCTCGCCCTTGACCGCATCGACCGTCAGCACGATCAAGCCGTCGTTCAGCAGCAGCTTGTCGCCGGCCTTGACGTCGCGCGGCAGGTCCTTGTAATCGAGCCCGACGCCGTCGATGTCGCCCGGCTCGGTGCGCGCCGCGTCGAGCACGAACTTGGCGCCCGGCTCCAGAAAAACCTTGCCGTCGGCGAACTTGCCGACGCGAATCTTGGGGCCTTGCAGGTCCGCCATGATCGCCACTTCACGACCGGTCTTGCGCGCCGCCTCACGCACCATCGCCGCCCGGTTGATGTGGTCCTGCGCGGTGCCGTGGCTGAAATTGAGCCGCACCACGCTGACCTTGTTGAGGATCATCTGCTCCAGCAGCTCGGGCGTGTTGGAGGCCGGCCCGAGCGTGGCTACGATCTTGGTCGCATGGCGGGGAAGGCGGGGGGTCGGCGGGGTCATCGGCGTTGCCATGGACTTGTCTCCTGTTGTCGTTGTTGTCGCTGGACTTGCTGTGCTGTGCTTTGCTCTGCTCTTGCTCTGAAGATCAGTCCGCAGCGCGCTTGGCAAGGATCTCGAAGGCCGGCAGCGTCTTGCCTTCGAGCACTTCCAAAAAGGCGCCGCCGCCGGTCGAGATGTAGCCGATCTTGTCTTCGATGCCGTACTTGGCAATGGCCGCCAACGTGTCGCCGCCACCCGCGATCGAGAACGCCGCACTCTCGGCGATGGCATGCGCCACCGTCTTCGTGCCGTTGGCGAAAGCGTCGAATTCGAAGACGCCGACCGGGCCGTTCCAGACGATGGTGCCGGCTTCGCGCAACTGGGCGGCCAGCATCTCGGCCGTCTTCGGGCCGATGTCGAGAATGAGGTCGTCGTCGGCCACGTCGTTCGCCGCCTTGACGGTGGCCGGCGCATCGGCGGCAAAGGTCTTGGCCGTGACCACGTCGACGGGGATCGGCACATCGGCGCCGCGTGCGCGCATCGACTCGATGACCGCCTTGGCCTGGTCGAGCAGATCAGGCTCGGCCAGCGACTTGCCGATCTTCAAACCCGACGCGAGCATGAAGGTGTTGGCGATGCCGCCGCCGACGATGAGTTGGTCGACGTTGGCCGACAGACTTTTCAGGATGGTGAGCTTGGTGCTGACCTTGGAGCCGGCGACGATGGCGACCAGCGGGCGCTTGGGCTGGGCCAGCGCCTTGGTGATCGCGTCCATCTCCGCCGCCAGCAACGGCCCGGCCGAAGCGATCTTCGCGTACTGGGCGATGCCATAGGTCGTGGCCTCGGCCCGGTGCGCGGTGCCGAAGGCGTCGTTCACGTAGATGTCGCACAGCGCGGCGAGCTTCCTGGCCAGCGCCGGGTCGTTCTTCTTCTCGCCCTTGTTGACGCGGCAGTTTTCGAGCAGCACGACCTGGCCCGGCTTGACGTCGACACCGTCGACCCAGTTGGCGATCAGCGGCACCTCGCGTCCAAGCAGTTCGGCGAGCCGCTTTGCGACCGGCGCCAGCGAGTCGGCGGGCTTGAACTCGCCTTCGGTCGGCCGGCCCAGGTGCGAGGTCACCATGACGGCGGCGCCCGCATCGAGCGCCAGCTGGATGCACGGCACCGAAGCGCGCACGCGCGTGTCTTCGGTGATGTCGCCGGCGTCGTTCTGCGGCACGTTGAGGTCCGCGCGAATGAACACGCGTTGGCCGGCGACCTTGCCGTCGGCACACAAATCGGTAAAGCGGATGACGTTCATGGGTCGATTCTAGGAGTCGCCCATGACGATGTCGGATTTGCGAGCTACCAGCCGAGCCAGAGATGCAGCGGCAGGTACACCACCATGCCGACGAGCATGGTGCCGAGCACACCGTGCTTCCAGAAGTAGTACGCGCCCCCGGCGATCGCGGCGTAGATGCGCGCGTCGTGCAGCGTGGTCACCAGGTGGCCTTGCGACATGACGATCTCGGGCGCGATCACCGCCGCCAGCGCTGCCACCGGCGCGTAGTGCAAGGCGCGATGCGCCCACTCGGGCAGGCCCCACGGCCGGTCGAGGATGAAGAAGAAGCAGCGCGTGACCACCGTGACGCAGGCCAGGCCGATGATGATGGCCATCGTGCCGACATCGGTGCCCAGAAACGAAAAGCTGGCCATCAGGCGTCGTCCTCCGCGCTCGGGTCGAGCCCCAGTTGCTTCTCCAGCCAGAAGCACAGCAGCACCGCGACGCCGATGCCCACCACGATGTTGAGCTTGAGTGGCAGCGCATAAGCCGCGACGGCCGTAGCGCCGGCGATCAGCGCGGCCAGCACGCGCAGCCGGGTCGTCGCCATCGAGCACAGGATGCCGACCAGGCTCAGCACGCCAGCAAATGCCAGCCCCCACGATTGCGGGATCAGATTGGCAAGGAACACGCCCACCAGGCTCATGCCCATCCACGAAGACCAGGTCATGAAATAGCCACCAGCGAGATATGCCTCTTGCGCGATGCCTTCGGCTGGCGTCTTCGGCGGCTCAGCGTACTTGCGCGTGAACATCACGTAGCTCAGGTCGGCCGTGAGATAGCCGTGCGTCATGCGGCGCCAGCGCGGCAAGTGCATCAGGTAAGGACGCAGATGCAGGCTGAACACGACGAAACGCAGATTGACGCAAAAGCCCGTCGCCAAAATGACCCAGGCCGGCGCGCCGGCCGCGAGCAGCGGAATGGCGGCGAGTTGAGAACTGCCGGCATAGACGAGCAATGTCATCGCCACCGACTCGATCAGGCTCATGTCGGACTTGACCATGGCCACGCCGGTCATCAATCCCCAGGCACCGATGCCGAGCGCGAGAGGCGCCATGGCACGGGCCGCTTCTCGAAACTCAGGCTGACGTCGGATGGAAGGGAAGAAGAACATCAGCCGCCGAAGACCTGGCCGGGCTGGATGTCGACGCCGCGCAGGAAGTCCGCTGCCGGCAGGCGCTTGCCGCCGGCGCGTTGTAATTCAGTCAACAGCACCGTGCCGCTGGCGGTCGCCACCGCGATGCCCGC
>CAXTCC010000088.1:5177-11802 GCA_964242015.1 uncultured Variovorax sp. | reverse complement strand
GCGATTGCGGTTGCGGTTGCTTCATTCGTGTGCACCTGCTGCACTTGCGCCGCCCAGAGCTTGATCGTCTCGCCCCCCAGCACGCCGGTCGCGCCCGGAAACGGATCGAAGGCGCGAATGCACCGGACGATGGCCGAAGCCGGGCGTGCCCAGTCGACCGCCGCTTCGTGCTTTTCGACCTTGTGCGCATAGGTCGCGCCTTCGGCCGGTTGTGCGGTCGGAGTCAGGGCGCCGGCCTCGGCGCCGCGCAGCACCTCGACGATCAGTCGACCGCCCAGTTCGGCCAGCCGATCGTGCAACCGCGCCGTGCTGTCGTCACCGATGTCGATCGCCTCGACCTGCAGCATGGCCCCGGTGTCGAGGCCGGCGTCCATCTGCATGATGGTGATGCCGGTTTGCGCATCGCCCGCCTGCACGGCGCGGTGAATCGGCGCAGCGCCGCGCCAGCGCGGCAGCAAGCTCGCGTGGATGTTGAGGCAGCCGAGGCGCGGCACGTCGAGCACCCATTGCGGCAGGATCAACCCATAGGCGGCAACGACCATCACATCGGCTTGCGCGGCCTCGAGGGCAGCCCGTGCAGCGAGCGCGTCGTCGGGATACTTGCCGTCGATACGCAGGCTGCGCGGTTGCGCAACGGACCAGCCATGCTGCAACGCCAGCTGCTTGACCGCAGAAGCCTGCAGTTTCAGACCGCGTCCGGCAGGGCGATCGGGCTGCGTCAGTACCAGGACGATCTCGAAACCCGACTTGGCGATGGCTTCGAGCGCGACACGCGCGAACTCGGGCGTACCCGCGAAAACGACGCGCAGGCCGCTCACGAGGGCAGCCGCTCGAATTCCAGGTCGTCTCCTGTGTGGTACCGCGCCACCACGCCTTGGGGATCGATGTAGATATACAGAAGGCGGCGCGTGTTCATCGATTTGTAGTGCCAGCTCCAGACGACACCGTCGAAAGACGAAACGCGGGTGACCTCGAACGGACGGCCATAGGTGCGCAGCACGTCGGCCTCGCGCCAGACACCGACGCCCGGCTGAATGTCGCGATCGAACGCGCGGTCATCGAGCACCTGGCGAATTGAAACGACACGGCCCGAGGCGTCGAGGTCGACATCGTTCACCTCGAAGCCTGCAGGTGCGCGCGAATACTGAAGCCGCTCGCCACCGCCCGGCAGGGGATAAATGGCCGTCGGACGACCAAGGCGCTGCAATGCCTCGGCCCGCGACGTTCCCAGCGGGAGCGCGGTGGGCTCGCCGGCGCAGCCAGCCAATGTCGCTACCACCGCGAACACTGCGACGATCGCCAGAGGCTTGCCCATCCACTTCCCCGCAAGAGACGATATCGACGCGTTTCGGAGCAAAGGCATTTTCAAGGCTGGGTTTCGCGCAACTCTTCGCGCTGCGCCTTGAGCATCTTGCTCTTGATGCGATTGCGCTTGAGCGGCGACAGGTACTCGACGAACACCTTGCCGAGCAAATGGTCGAGCTCGTGCTGGATGCACACCGCAAGCAGGCCTTCGGCTTCGATGGTCCGCAACGTACCTTCTGCGTCCAGGGCAGTCGCCTTGACCGAGGTCGAACGCATGACGCCGTCGTAGATGCCGGGGACCGACAGACAGCCCTCCTCGTTCAGCACCTTTTCGTCACTCGCCCAAACGATTTCAGGGTTGATGAGCACGATCGGTGCGTCACGATGCTCGGAAATATCGATGACGACCACGCGCTCGTGCACGTCGATCTGCGTTGCAGCCAAGCCGATGCCTTCCGCGTCGTACATGGTTTCGAGCATGTCGGCGACCAGCGCCTTGACGCGGTCGTCGACGCTCTGCACCGGTTTTGCAACGGTGTGCAGGCGTTTGTCGGGGAAGCTCAGGATCGTTCTTTTGGCCATGAAAGCGAGAAAAAGTTGTCGCTATTTTCGCCATTTCCGCGACGCGAAGACGGCTTGCGACCTGATAAACGTTGCCCAATCAAGGGCTTCAGCGCAAAATTCGTTGCAAATTGTGAGGAAACGTTTGTCCGGCGCGGCACTGTGCGTGTACATCATCAAACCATGAAAAAACTCCGAACCAACGCCCGTTTGCGGCCAACCCTGCTGACGACACTCGTGGCGTCCGCGCTTTTCAGCGCTGGCCTCGGCATTGGAACGGTGGCGTCTGCACAGAATTATCCGATCACCCTCGAACAGCGTGCCGTAGCACAACAGACTGCGCAGGCCGGCATTCCGGTCAGCGAACTCGTGCCGAATGCGCCGGACGAATACACCATCAAGCCGGGCGACACGCTTTGGGCCATCTCGCGCATGTACTTGAAGAGCCCGTGGCGTTGGCCCGAACTCTGGGGCATGAACCTCAACGAGATCAAGAACCCGCACCGCATCTATCCAGGCCAGGTGCTCTATCTGGACAAGACCGGTGGCCGTGCACGCCTCAGCACGCGCCGCGGTTCCGGCTTGCCGGACGGCACCATCAAACTGTCGCCGCGCACTCGCTACGAATCGCTCTCCGGTATGGCGCTGACGACGCTCAGCCCGGCGCTGATCGATCCGTTTCTCAGCGAGGCGATCATCATCGACGAGAACACGCTGTTGACGGCGCCGCGCATCGTCGCCGGCAACGACGATCGCGTGCTGTTGGCGCGTGGCGACCGTGCTTATGCCCGCGGCGAGATCAATTCGCCGCTGGTCGAAACGAGTGGCCCGATCAAGCAGTTCCGGATCTACCGGAATGCCACGCCCCTGAAGGACCCCGCCACGGGCGAGATTCTCGGCTACGAGGCCGCCTACCTCGGCCGCGCGCGCATGGAACGCGGCGAATCGACGGTCACCCAGCTCGAAGAGGGCAAAGAAGTGACCAGCGTCGTGCCCGCCACCATCGACATCGTGGCGGCGCGCGAAGAAATGCGTGCCGGCGACCGGCTGCTGCCCGAACCGACGCGCGAGGTGCAAAGCTACGTGCCGCGCGCGCCGACACAAGAAATCAACGGCCGCATCGTCTCGGTCTACGGCGACGCCGTCACCTTCGCGGCAACCAACCAGATCGTCGCCATCAACAAGGGGTTGCGCGACGGCATGGAGAGCGGCCAGGTGCTGGCCATCCTCAAGAATGGGCAAACCATCGTCGACAAGACCAATGGCGCCAAGGAATCCTTGAAGCTGCCCAACGAGCGCATTGGCCTGCTGATGGTGTTCCGCGTGTTCAACAAGGCTTCTTACGCCCTCATTCTTGGTTCCAGCGACACGCCCAAGGCGGGCGACATCCTGGTCAATCCGTAAGTTGTCGGTTTGGAACGTGAAGAACTCGCCGGCTGGCTTCGGCTCACGCTGACATCCGGCATCGGCGACACGACCGCCCGAAAGCTGCTGGCCGCTTTCGGCCTGCCGCCGCAAGTGTTCGCGCAATCCGAAGCCGCGCTCCAGCAAGTCGTCTCAGCAGCCCAGTCGGCGGCGCTTGGAGTGACGCCCATGGGCCTGCCTGCGTTGGTCGACGAAACGTGGGACTGGTTGCAGGCGGTCGAGCCGTCCGGCGCGACCCGTCGCCTGTTGACGCTGGCCGACCCGGCCTACCCCGCCTCGCTGCTGGACATGGTCGACCCGCCGCTGATGCTCTATGTGATCGGTGCGCCGCAATTCGATCTGACCGCGCTCGACCGGGCGCTCGCCATCGTCGGCAGTCGCAATCCGACGCCACAGGGCACGCTGAACGCCCGTGACTTCGGTCGCGCCCTGGGAGAAGCCGACATCACCGTCGTGTCGGGTCTGGCATTGGGCGTCGACGGCGCGGCGCACGAAGGGGCGCTGGATGCCGCCAAGGGCACGGACAGGTTCGCGACCATCGCGGTGGTCGGCACCGGGCTCGATCGGGTGTACCCCGCGCGCCACCGGGACCTGGCCCATCGCATCACGGCGCAGGGACTGATCGTCAGCGAATTTCCGCTCGGTACACCACCGCTGAATCAGAATTTTCCGAAGCGCAACCGCATCATCGCGGGCCTGACGCGCGGCACGCTGGTGGTCGAGGCCGCGCTGCGCTCCGGCTCGCTCATCACGGCGCGACTGGCGGTCGAGCAAGGCAAGGAAGTCTTCGCCATTCCGGGTTCGATCCATTCGCCGCAGTCGCGCGGCGGTCATTCGCTCATTCGGCAGGGAGCGAAGCTGGTCGAGTCGGTGCAGGATATCCTCGAAGAGCTCCGTTTCGATGGCGCCGCGGCGTCATCGGTCTCCGGCGATGGGGTCGACGACGGTGACTTCGAAGATGACGATATCGACCCTTCGGGCCTGCTGCGTCACCTCGGTTTCGATCCGGTGAGCCTGGATGCGCTGTGTGCCCGCACCGGCTTCAGCGCAGCCGAACTGCAGGTGCGCTTGCTGGAACTGGAACTCGATGGTCGCGTGGCCCGCCTTCCCGGCGGTCTGTTTCAACGCGTCGCCCTCGGCTGACGGCCAGGTCCATCTGGATATCGGCTTCAGCGTCGCATCACCGGCACATCAGCGTCGCCTAGGCACAACGCGTCAGGGTCAACCCGGGCAGGTGGGCTATATTGAGCCCATGTTCGAAGTGCTTGTATTCGTCTACGAAAACTACTGGCGCGGCGACGCGTGCCCCGAGCCGGAGCAATTGGGCCGCAAGCTCACTGCCCATGGCTTCGAGCCCGACGAGATCCGTGATGCCCTGCAGTGGCTCGATGGCCTCACTGTCGCAACGCAGGGCGTTCAGCTCACGCGGCACGTCGACGAGATGACCGCCACCGTCGGACTGCGCGGCACCGGGGAAGCGGCACTGCCGCAAGCAGCCGACTCCATGCGCGTCTATTCGTCTGCCGAGCAGGACCATCTCGGTGCCGACTGCCTGGGCTTCATCAGCTTTCTCGAAACGGCCAACGTGCTGCCGCCAGGTTTGCGCGAGATCGTCGTCGAGCGCGCCATGGCGGCGCCAGGCGACCCGGTCGCCCTCGACGAGCTGAAAATCATCGTGTTGATGGTGCACTGGAGCACCGGCATCGAGCCCGATGCGCTGGTGCTCGATGAGTTGTGCGATGGCCGCGAAGGGCGGATCGCACACTAGGCTGACGCGCAGCGACCCCTAGTTGAGCAATCGCTCCGGGTTGGCGTCCAGCTTGGCCAGCGCTTCGCGGGTGGCTCGCACGGTCAAGGTTTCTTCCTCTGCAGGCACCAGCAATCCGGCCTGAAGATACGACGCCAGGCGGCCCGCCTGAATCAGGAAACTGCGTCCGTCGCCCGACGCGAACAGGTGCAACTGCTTTCGCTCGCTGCGCCAGACGAACTGGACCTGGCTCGGACGGCTGTTGTGGTCCAGCATGAACCAGTTGCCGACCTGCAGCTCGTGCGCCCATGCCAGCATCTCTTCGCCCACCTTCTGCCCGGTATCTGGCACGACTTCGATCGAAGCGGCATCGACACCCAGCAGCAGTTCGATGCTGGCGGCGTCGATCGGAAACTCCGCCGTGCCTTCGTCGCTGACGAAATCTTCGATGTTGGCAAGACGCTGGGCCATGGCTTCGATCTTGGCCGGCGCGATCGCTTCGGTCTTGGACATGAAGGCGTCCGACAGCGTCGCGCCGATGATCTTGATCTGCGCTTCCTGCGGGTCGCCGATGATGCCGAGCAGGGTCATGCCTTGCCGCAGGCGCTGCAACAGCTTGGGCAGGTCCTGAATGACGCGGGTTCGGTCGTTGCGGTTGGGCTTGGCGCTGGCGGCCCACACCAAGTCGGACGCCGCGCGCTTCAGCGTCACGGTCTGCTCGTCCTGGCCCCCATAGCGCAGCGCCGCGATGGCCAGCACCTCGGCCCAGACCTTGAACAGGAACTCGCGAATTTCGTCGCGCACCGGCATGTCGTTGAGCATCTTCCGAAGCTCGATGGTGTACTGGATCGCCATCGTCTCCTTCTGCTCGACCTGCTGCGCCACGCTCATCACGCGCTGCGTCGCATCGCTCTGCGTCAGGTACTTGTTCAGGAAGGCGACGAACTCGTCGAACACCAGCTTGAAGACGCGCTGGCCGGTCTCCGGGTACTGCTCGATGACCTGCACCACGCGGCGGATCTCCCCCTCCAGCGCGCTGCCGGAAATGGCGGCGGCATCGAAGCCCATCACGCATGAGCCCATGCGGTCGATGAGCATGCGAGCAGGGTGCTGGAGCGTGCCGAAAAACTCCGGCTCGGCGATGGCGACGCGCAGCACCGGCATTTGCAGCCGCGCGAACCAGACCCGCGCCGAAAACGGAATGCGCTCCTCGGCCAGGATGGCCTGGAACATCAGCGCGACGATTTCGACCGTCGCCTTGTCGGCGGTGGTCGGTGCCTTCTTCTTGAGCTCGGTGGTGCGACGGCGCAGATCCGCGGCCGTCTGCTGCAGCGCGGTCGCTTCTTCGCCGACCACGTACTGGGACGACGCAAGTTGGTACGCTGCCTCGGCGTCGGCGATGGCGGCCACGAAAGCTGGAGATGCCCCGCCAGCGCCGCGCGCCATGACACCATTCGCGTATCCGCCGCCCGGCGCACCGGCCCCGGCAACGTGCTGTATGCCGCTGCTGTTCTCAGGTCCGAGTCGGGCCGAGACGAATCGCTTGAGGTTGAGCAGCACGCCCTGCGCGCGCTGCCGCGCCATCAA
>CAXTCC010000088.1:0-5077 GCA_964242015.1 uncultured Variovorax sp. | reverse complement strand
GGTCTCAGGCTTGAAAACGTCCTTGGCATCCAGTTCGCTGGTGCCTTCCAGGTGCTGAATACGAAGTCGAAGATCGTTCAGTTCGAAGCTGGCCTTGTCGGAGATCAGCTGCGCAAGACGCGACGACAGGATGCTGTTTTCGACCACTTCATCGCCGATGAGCTCCAAGCGAGAAAGCGAATTCTGCGTTGAGCCGCCCGAACTGGTGCCAAGAACCTTGCGCCAGTTGCTTTGCGACAGCGCAACCCAGTTCGACGCCTGGCCCTGGAATGACAAAAAGTCGTCGCGATTTTCCTGCATGGCTCGCGCGTTGCCGGTCTGGGCCGCGAGTGACGAGAGGCGTTCGCGGATCGCAAGCGCAGCCGGCGCTATGACAGTTTCGGTGGCGGCGACGAAACGCTCACGCGCCTCGCGGGCGAGTTGCAGGGAGGTGGCGTGAGATCGCGACGTACTCATGAAAGGTCAGGGCGGCAAAAAAGCAGTTCCACAGTGGCGAGCTTGCATCGAGAAACAATTGCGCACAAGAGTATCCGTCACTCCGGTCGATTGGGTCATACCGTTGCGCCGGCGTTCGGATCGTCCGGATCGCCTTCGCGCTTGGTCGGCCCCTTGATCAGGTCCTCGCGCTTGACGCCGAGCCACATCGCGATGGCCGCCGCGACGAAGGCCGACGAGTAGATGCCGAACAGGATGCCGATGGTGAGCGCCAGCGCAAAGTAGTGCAGCGTCGGCCCACCGAAGAAGAACATCGACAGCACCACCAGTTGGGTCGAACCGTGCGTGATGATGGTCCGGCTGATGGTCGAAGTGATCGCGTTGTCGATGATTTCGACCGTCGACAACTTTCGGTAGCGCCGGAAGTTCTCGCGAATCCGGTCGAAGATCACCACGGACTCGTTCACGGAGTAGCCCAGCACCGCCAGCACGGCCGCCAGCACCGCCAGTGAGAACTCCCACTGGAAGAAGGCGAAAAATCCCAGAATGATCACCACGTCGTGCAGGTTGGCGAGCACGGTCGCCAACGCAAACTTCCATTCGAAGCGAAACGCCAGGTAGATCATGATGCCGACCACCACCATGCCGAGCGCTTTCAGCCCGTTGGTGGTGAGCTCCTCACCGACCTGCGGCCCGACGAATTCCGTGCCGCGCAGCGTGGCGGTGGCATCGCCCGCCTTGAGTGCCTCGATGACCTGGGCACTTTGTTGTGTGGCGTTCATGCCCTTTTGCGCCGGCAGCCGGATCTGCACGTCGCGCGACGAGCCGAAAGCCTGCACCTGCACATCGGGGTAGCCGAGCTTGGCGACGGTTTCGCGCACCTTGCCGATGTCGGCAGACTGCGCATATGCGACCTCCATCACGGTGCCGCCGGTGAACTCGACCGACAAATGCAGCCCGCGGTGCAGCAGGAAGAACACCGCCAACGCGAAGGTAACGAACGAAATGATGTTCAGCACCAGCGCGTGGCGCATGAACGGGATGGTCTTGTGGATGCGGAAGAATTCCATGGCCAGTTCTTCTTTTATTTGGCTCGTGCCACGGCTGTACCGGTGGAACCAGCGGCTTCGGCCGCGACGGCTTCCGACGGCGGCCGCCACACGGTGCCGATCGACACGGTCTTGAGCTTCTTCTTGCTGCCGTACCAGAAGTTCACCAGACCGCGCGAGAAGAACACCGCCGAGAACATCGAGGTGACGATGCCGATGCAGTGCACCACCGCGAAGCCGCGGATCGGCCCGGAGCCGAAAGCCAGCAGGGCGATGCCTGCGATCAGCGTGGTCACGTTCGAGTCGAGGATGGTGCCCCAGGCGCGGTCGTAGCCGGCGTGGATGGCGGCCTGCGGCGACGCACCGTTGCGCAGCTCTTCGCGGACGCGTTCGTTGATCAGCACGTTCGAGTCGATCGCGACGCCGATGGCCAGCGCCATGGCGGCGATACCCGGCAAGGTCAGCGTGGCCTGCAGCATCGACAGGATCGCCACCAGCAGCAGCAGGTTGACCGCCAGCGCGATCGACGAGAACAGGCCGAACAGCGCGTAGTAGATGCACATGAACACCATGATTGCGGCAAAGCCGTACATCACGCTGTCGAAACCCTTCTTGATGTTGTCGGCGCCCAGGCTCGGGCCGATGGTCCGCTCCTGGATGATTTCCATCGGCGCAGCCAGTGAGCCGGCGCGCAGCAGCAGCGCCAGGTCGTTGGCCTCGACCACGTTCATCGAGCCCGAAATCTGGAAGCGGTTGCCCAGCTCGCCGTTGATCGACGGGGCCGTGAGCACTTCGCCCTTGCCCTTCTCGAAGATCAGCATCGCCATGCGCTTCTTGAAGTTCTCGCGACTGACGTCGCGCATGATGCGGCCGCCCTTCGCGTCCATGGTCAGGTCGACCTTCGGCTGGTTGCTCTGCTGGTCGAAACCCGGCTGCGCGTCGGTCAGGTTCTCGCCGGTGACGAGCACCTGCTTCTTCACGATGACAGGCCGACCGGTGCGATCGAGGAATTTTTCGGAGCCGAACGGCACCGGGCCACTGCCGGTTTCGGCGGCGCGGCCTTCGGCACTTTCGTCGACCAGCCGCATTTCGAGCGTGGCGGTGCGACCCAGGATGTCCTTGGCTTTGGCCGTGTCCTGCACGCCCGGCAACTGGACCACGATGCGGTCGATGCCCTGCTGCTGGATCACCGGCTCGGCCACGCCGAGCTCGTTGATCCGGTTGTGCAACGTGGTGATGTTCTGCTTGAGCGCGGCATCCTGCAGTCGGCGCGCGGCCTCGGGCTTGATGACGGCTGTCAGCTTGAAGTTGTCGCCGTCCTGCGTCGCAGTGCCGGTGAGATCGGGGAACTGGTCTTGCACCAGGCCGCGCGCGGCTTCGAGGCTGGCCGCGTCGCGGAACGTCACCTCGAGGGTCTGGCCGTTGCGGCTGACCGCGCTGCCGCGGATGTTCTTGTCGCGCAGTGCGCTCCGAACGTCGCTCGCAAACGTTTCGGCGCGCTTGTCGAGAGCGCCTTTCAGGTCGACCTGCAGCATGAAGTCGACGCCGCCGCGCAAGTCCAGGCCGAGGTACATCGGGTAGGCGTGCAGTGCGGCAAGCCAGGCCGGCGACCGGGGCACGAGATTGAGCGCCACCGTGTAGGGCGGATCGTTCGCATCGGGCACCAAAGCATGCTGAATGACGTCGCGCGCCTTCAATTGCTCATCCGGCGTCAGGAAACGCACGCGCAACGAAGTCGCGTCGAGCGTTTGCATGTCCGGCACCAGGTTCGCCGCTTTGAGCGCTTCGTCGATGCGTGCCTGCGTGCTGCTGTCGACCTTGATGGTCGACTTGGCAGCAGACACCTGCACCGCAGGCGCTTCGCCGAAGAAATTGGGCAGGGCGTAAATGAGCCCCACGAGCAGCACGATCACGATGATCGCGTACTTCCAGACCGGATAACGGTTCATCGATTCAACCTTCGAGACGCGCGGCGCGACGCACCCGCGTTATCACCTGCTTGGTTACTTGAGCTTCGCTTATTCGAGCTTTGCCTACTGGCGCTTGCTTACTTGATTGCGCCCTTGGGCAGAACCTGAACGACGGCGCTGCGCTGCACTTGCACTTCGACGCCAGCGGCGATCTCGACGCTCAGGTACGTATCGCCGATCTTGGTGATCTTGCCGAGCAAGCCGCCCGAGGTCGCGACTTCATCGCCCTTGGCAAGGGCTTCGATCATGGCGCGCGCTTCTTTCTGGCGCTTCATTTGCGGGCGGATCATGACGAAATACAGCACCACGAACATGAGCACCAGCGGCAGCATGCTGCCCAGCGAGGAAAACATGTCGCCAGCACCGGCAGCAGCGGGTGCGGTCTGGGCGAAAGCAGAAGAAATGAACAAGGGGAGTCTCCAACTGATAAGAACTAGACGGACAAGACCGAAAAAACGGGAATGCGATCCGGAATGAAGCTCCCGGTCGCTGGCAGGCGGCCCGATGGGCCGCATGACACAGCCCGAGGCTGCGCGCAGCACCGGGCATTGTATTCGTCGGACCCGGCCCCGGCGTCGGGCTTACCCGGCGCGCCGAACGGGGCTTTCAGCGCGTCGGATCAGGCAGTGAACCGGCGGGCAGTCCGTCTGCAGATCAGGCCGCTGCGCGGGCTTTTTGCGGATTGCGCCATTGGTCCAGCAACGCGGCCCAGCGCGTGCGCGCCGCCGCCAGGTTGCGATCCTTCACATGGCCGTAGCCCCGAATCTGCTCGGGCAGCGCCGCGATTTCCAGCGCGGTCGCGTGATTGCCGGCGTTCAGGCCGGCCAGCACCTCATCGATGGCAGCACGGTATTCGCCGATCAAGGCGCGCTCGGTCTTGCGTTCCTCGGTGCGGCCGAAGATGTCGAACGCCGTGCCGCGCAGGCCCTTCAACTTCGCCAGGAAGCGGAATCCGGTCAGCATCGCCGGGCCGAACTTCTGCTTCTGCAATTCGCCCTTGGCGTTCTTCTTGGCGATGATCGGCGGCGCCAGGTGGTAGTTGAGCTTGAAGTCGCCTTCGAACATGCCGTTGACGCGGTCGAGGAACGAGTGGTCGGTGTGCAGCCGCGCCACTTCGTACTCGTCCTTGTACGCCATCAACTTGAACAGGTAGCGCGCAACGGCTTCGGTCAGGCTGGTCTTGCCGACCAGTGATGTTTCGGACTGCTGCACCTTGGCGACGAAGCCCTTGTACTGCTCGGCATACGCCGCGTTCTGGTACGCCGTCAGGAACTCGACGCGACGCTTGACCAGGCCTTCGACCGTCTCGCGCTTCTTGAACTCGATGACCTGACCCGGCGACACCAGCTTTTGCACCGACGCCAGGTCGTGCGCCGCACGGCGGCCCCATTCGAATGCCGTCTTGTTGTTCTCGATCGCGACGTTGTTGAGGTCGATCGCGCGCATCAGCGATTCGTATTCGAGCGGCAACCAGCCGCGCTGCCAGGCGAAGCCGAGCAGCATCGGGTTGGCGTACAGGCTGTCGCCCATCAGCGCGACCGCGAAGGCATCGGCATCGAAGGTGCCGAGGTTGTCGACACCGATGGCCCGCGCGATTTCGTTGGCGCAGTCGTCTTGCGGGTT
>CAXTCC010000087.1:0-15290 GCA_964242015.1 uncultured Variovorax sp. | reverse complement strand
CCAACGAAACGCTGGAGGACTACGCACTGCGCTACACGCCGCGCAGCTTTCGCAAGTGGTCGGAGTTCGGCGTCGCGAACACGGCTTTCGGCGCGACCTCGTTTCTGGCACTGGAAGCCATCGGCGGCGCCATCGCGCTGAGCTACGGTTTTTCGAACGCGCTGTGGGCGATATTGGTGGTCGGCATCATCACGTTCCTGACCGGCCTGCCGATCTGCTACTACGCCGCCAAGTACGGCGTCGACATGGACCTGCTGACGCGCGGCGCCGGCTTCGGCTACCTTGGCTCGACATTGACCTCGCTCATCTACGCGAGCTTCACCTTCATCTTCTTCGCGCTGGAAGCAGCCATCCTGGCGCTGGCGCTGCAGATGTATTTCGACTGGCCGCTGGCGGCCTGCTACCTGGTCTCGTCGATCGTCATCATCCCGCTGGTGATGCGCGGCATCACCATGATCTCCAAGTTGCAGCTGTGGACGCAGCCGATCTGGCTGGTGCTGTTCTTCTGCCCTTTCATCGCGGTGGCGATCAAGAACCCGCAGGCCTTTGCCGACTTCACCGGCCTGGCCGGACGCATCTCAGGCAACAACAGCTTCGACCCCCTGATGTTCGGCGCCGGTGCCACGGTGGCGTTCTCCCTGGTCGTGCAGATCGGCGAGCAGGTCGACTACCTGCGCTTCCTGCCCGAGAAGACCGCGGCCAACAAGCGCCGCTGGTGGGCCGCCGTGCTGGTCGCCGGGCCGGGCTGGATCGTGCCCGGCATGCTGAAGATGATGGGCGGCGCCTTCCTCGCCTTCCTCGCGCTGCAGCACGAAATCAAGCCCGAGCACGCGGTCGAGCCGACCCACATGTACCTGGCCGGCTTCGCCTACGTGTTCCACGATCCGGCCTGGGTGCTCGGCATCACGACGCTGTTCGTCGTGGTGTCGCAGATGAAGATCAACCTGACCAATGCCTATGCCGGCTCTCTGGCATGGTCCAACTTTTTCGCGCGGCTCACGCACAGCCATCCGGGCCGCGTGGTGTGGCTGGTGTTCAACGTGCTCATCGCGATATTGCTGATGACGCTCGGCGTGTTCGCGGCGCTGGAGAAGGTGCTGGGCCTCTACAGCAACATCGCGATCGCGTGGGTCGGCGCGCTGGTGGCCGACCTGGTCATCAACAAGCCGCTGGGGTGGAGTCCGAAGTCGATCGAGTTCAAGCGCGCGCATTTGTACGACATCAACCCGGTCGGGCTGGTGTCGATGCTTGTCGCCGCCACCATTGCGATGGTGGCGTACGCCGGCCTGCTCGGGCGCTGGGCCGAGTCGTTCTCACCCTTCATCGCGCTGCTGACCGCGCTGCTGGTGTCGCCGCTGCTGGCGTGGAAGACCAAGGGCCGCTACTACCTGGCGCGCACCGACCTGCAGCACTGGACGCCCGGGCAGATCGTGCGTTGCTCGGTCTGCGACAACAGCTTCGAATCCGAAGACATGGCGCACTGCCCGGCCTACAGCGCGCCGATCTGCTCGTTGTGCTGCACGCTCGAATCGCGTTGCCACGACGCCTGCAAGAAGGACTCGCGCGCATCGGAGCAGATCAGCGTCTGGCTCAAGGCGCTGCTGCCGCCCGCGGTCGCGCTGCGCCTCAACTTTCGGGTGGTGCACTACATCCTCGTCACCACGTCGCTGATCGCGCTGCTGGCGACGGTGATGGGCATCGTCTATGCGCAGGAAGGCCTGCTCAACGCCGATGCGGCCGGTGTGTTCTTGCAGACACCCTTTCTCAAGGTCTTCGCGCTGCTGTCGATGGTCGCGGCCGTGGCCGCCTGGTGGATCGTGCTGGGCAGCGAGAGCCGCAAGATGGCCCAGGAAGAATCGAACCGTCACAACCATTTGTTGACGCTGGAGATCGAGGCGCACGGCCGCACCGGGGCCGCGCTGCAGAGTGCCAAGGAAGCCGCCGAAGCAGCCAACCAGGCCAAGACGCGCTACGTCGCCGGCATGACGCACGAGCTGCGCACACCGCTCAACAGCATCCTGGGCTACTCGCAGATCCTGCTGAAAAGCGACGACGCTGCACGCCCGCCGCGCGAGGCTGTGCAGACCATCCATCGCAGCGGCGAGCACATGCTGAGCCTGATCGACGGGCTGCTCGACCTGGCGCGCATCGAGGCCGGCCGGCTGCAGCTGGAGTCGATGCCGCTCGCCTTGCCCGACTTTCTTGAAGAGGTCGTGCGCATGGTGCGGCCGCAAGCCGAGGGCAAAGGCCTGGCCTTCGTCTACACGCAGAGCGGGCGCGTGCCACCGTGGGTCCAGGCCGACGCCAAGCGGCTGCGCCAGATCCTCATCAACCTGCTGAGCAACGCGGTGCGCTTCACCGATGCCGGCAGCGTGACGCTGCATGTCGACGCGCGCCGCCAGGTGCTGCGCTTCGATGTCGTCGACACCGGCATCGGCGTGGCGCCGCAAGACCATCAGCGCATCTTCCTGCCGTTCGAGCGCGGCGCGGCCGGCCGCCGTCATGGCGGCGAGCCAGGCACCGGCCTCGGGCTCACCATCACCGGGCTGCTGACCTCGCTGATGGGCGGCGACTTGCAGCTCGCCAGCACGTCGTCGAAGGGCAGCGTGTTCAGCGTGCGCGTGTACCTGCGCGAAGTGCCCGACCCCGGGCCGCAGGTCGTGCCGCAACGCGTCATCTCCGGCTACTTCGGGCCACGCCGCACCTTGCTGGTGGTCGACGATCAGCCGGTGCAACGGCAGATGCTGGCCGGCATGTTGGCCCCGCTGGGCTTCGACGTGCGCGAAGCCGCCAGCGGCACCGAATGCCTCGACAGCCTGCGCCAGCACGTGCCTTCGGCCATCCTGCTCGACCTCAGCATGGACGACATGGACGGTTGGGAAACGGCGGGCCGGGTGCGTGCCGCCGGCTTCGCGGTGCCGATCGTCATCGTGTCGGCCAACGTCTTCGAGAATCAGTCGGACCGACTGCGCGTCCACGATTGCCAGGCCTTCGTCGGCAAGCCGGTGATCGAGTCGGAACTCATCACGACGCTGGAGCGTCACCTCGGTCTGCAATGGTTGCAACAGGGTCTTGTCCCGGCCAGCGGCCAGACATCCGTCGAGGCCACGCCCGAACTGCTCACCTTGCCTGAAGAAGCGCGCCACGAACTCATGCGACTGGTGCAGGTCGGCCATGTGCGCGGGCTGCAGCAGGCGCTCGACCGACTCGCTGCCGCGCACCCCGAGCTGGCCGCCACCTGCACGCACTTGCGCGGCATGGTGGCGCGCTTCGATCTCGACAGTTTCAAGAACGCACTCGCCGAGGAGGCCCATGCCCCCAATCCCTGAAGCCGAGCGCCCGGTGGTGCTGGTCGTCGACGATGCGCCGAGCAGCCTCGGCATGTTGTGCGACACGCTGGAGGCCAGCGGCTACACGGTGCTGGTCGCGGCCGATGGCGAGTCGGCATTGCAGCGACTCGAACTCGTGGTGCCCGATGCCATCCTGCTCGACGGCATGATGCCGGGCCTCTCCGGCTTCGAGACCTGTCGGCGCATCAAGGCCAACCCGGCGCTGGCGCACATCCCGGTGCTCTTCATGACCGGCATGTCGGAGACGCACGACGTGGTCGAAGGCTTCGCCTGCGGCGGTGTCGACTACGTCGTGAAGCCGATTCGCGCGCAGGAGGTGCTGGCGCGGCTGCACACCCACGCACGCAATGCGCGCATCACGCGGATGGCGCGCGACGCGGTCGATGTCGCCGGCATGGGCGTGGTGTTCGTCGACACGCGCGGCCGGCTGGCATGGCGGTCGCCGCAAGCTGCGCTCTGGCTGCACGCGCTCGGCGAGCCGGCCGAGCCTGGTCATCTGCCAGCCGCGCTGGAGGACTCATTGGTCGACGGCAGCACGCGCGTCGTCACCACTGCCGGCGGCACGCGGCTGTCGGTACGCAACCTGGGCGCGGCGACGCTGGGCGAGACGATGCTGCTGCTGGCGCTGCACAAGGAAGGCCCGGCCGCATTGGCAAGATTGACCGAAGCCGCATTGACGCCACGCGAGACCGAGGTGCTCTCGTGGCTCGCCAAGGGCAAGACGAATCGCGACATCGGCGAGATCCTGGGCATGAGTCCGCGCACGGTGAACAAGCACCTGGAGCACATCTTCGAGAAGCTGGGGGTGGAAACGCGATCGGCGGCTGCGGCGCTGGCGAGCGGGCACCTGGTTTGACGGGACGGGTGGCGCAATCCAGCGCGATGGCTTGCCGGCCGAGTGGCTTACCGGGCCATCGCTCTGCCGATCGCCTGGTCGAACAGATCGGGGTCGAAAGGCTTCACGAGGAACTCGTCGAATCCGGCGGCCAGCGCTCGGGTTCGATCGCTCTCCGTGCCGTAGCCGGTGAGCGCGATCAGGTAGACGCCATGGCCCTGCGTTTGCTCGCGCACCCGGCGGGCCACTTCCAGCCCACTGAATCCTGGCAGCCCGATGTCGACCACCGCGATGTCGCTCGGCCCGCCGAGGATGACCTCCACCCCAGAGGGTCCATCGGCCGCGCCGTTGACGCGACGGCCCGCGCCTTCGAGCAGTTCCATGAGCAATTGGCGGTTGTCGGCGATGTCTTCCACGACCGTCAGAAGCACTTCGCGGGAGGCCGTGGCGGTGAGCAGGCTCGCCTCCTTCGGCGGGTCCGCGGCGGTCGGAAAGCTGACGGTGAATGCGGAGCCCTGCCCCGGTCCCTCGCTGGTCGCGACGATCTCACCTCCATGGAGTTCGACCAGCTCTCGGGCGAGGGCCAGACCCAGGCCGAGGCCGCCCTCTGATCGGTCGATGCCGCGTTCGCTTTGCGTGAAGGCATCGAACATGTTGGAGGCAAGCTCCGGCGCGATGCCCGCGCCGGTGTCGCGAACCGTCAGCACGCTCGAGTCGGCGGTCCTCGTCACCTCGAGCAGCACGTCGCCGCCGGGCGGCGTGTACTTGCAGGCGTTGTCCAGAAGACAAGTGATGAGCAGCTCGACGCGGGCCTCGTCGGCATCGATGAACGCGGGTGCATGCTCGATGCGGATTTTGAGATGGGCGCAGCGCCCGGTTTCTTCGAAACGGAGCAGCACCTTGGTCGCAACGCTTGCGAGATCCAGCAGCGTGCGGCGCAGGACGATGGTGCCTGCATTCAATTGAGCGACATCCATCAGGTCGCTGACCATCGCGGTCAAGTGTCTGGCCTGACGCCTGATGATGTCCCTGCTCTTGCCAACGCTCGGTATCGTGCCGTCCGAGGGGATCAGTTCGGCTGCAGAGCTGATGGCGCTGAGCGGATTTCTGAGCTCGTGGCCCATCATCGCCAGAAACCTGTCCTTCGACCTGCCACTGCTTTCGGCCTGCTGCCGGGCAGCGCCTTCGCGCTCCAGCGACTCGGTGAGCGACGCCTGGCGGGTCAACAGTTCACGGTGCGCATTTTCCAAGGCCTGCTGCACCGTTCGAGCTTCCCGGATCGGCAGCACCGGGCCTGGCGCGGGCGTGTCCAGGGCCAGAGTCTTCGCCGACGCCATCAACCCGGCGAACGCAACGTTGATGCCCCGGCTGAGACGCCATGCGGCGATCATGGCGCCCGCGATCGCGACCAGTCCAAGGGCGAAGACCGCGAGCGTCTGCCAATAGAGCGCTTGCACGACCTCGTGCGTCGGCACGCCGGTCGCCAAGAGCCAACCGCTGACCTTGGCACGGCTGAAGGCTGCGTACAGCGGCGTGCCGTCGACGCCCGTCACCTCGAAGGCGCCGTTCTTACGGTCGACCGTCCGCTTCCAGAAATCGGCAGGTGATCTGACAGCCGACCATCTCTCGTCATCGAGGGTTCGCGCGATGATGGTGGAATCTTTGTCGATGAGCGTCAGCACACCCCGTTCGCCGACCGGATAGGCGCGCAGCAGGTCCAGCCAGTGACTGTGGTCGATGACCGCGTAGATCACGCCCTGTTTTCGGTTCTCGGCAGACAGGGCGGATGCCGCAGCTACGGCGGTTGCAACGATCACGACATGCCGGCCGTCCGCCGTCGTCGTCACGTCGGAAACGAACGATGTATTCGACTCCAGTGTCGCCATGGCCGTGCGTGGGTCCAGCCGTGGCACCCGCGCTGTTCCGGGACGGTGCTCCGACATGATGATCTGCCCTTGCGAATCCGTCAGAACAACCTCTGTCCAGTGGGGATAGTTGTCCAGCAGGCGCCTGAACCGTCTGAGCAAAACCACCTCGGCATCGGGCGGCGGTATCTCGGTGGCATCTCCGCTGGCGCGGAGAGTGCGCAACATCGTCGAGAGCTCGGTATCGATGGCAAGTGCGACCGCGTTCGCACGTTCGAGGTACTGCTGCTGGTACGCAACTCGTTGATGCTTCCAATCCTGAACCGTGAGGAAGGCGGCGAGGCCAAGCAAGGGCAGCGATATACCCGCGACGAGCGCCACCAACAAGGACTTGATCTTCATGCAGCCTGGATCGAAACAACCTCCGCAGGAAAATGCTCACGGCAAGGTTACAAGACGTTAATCATGAAAAGTCTGCACCCCGTAGGCCGAACGCCTGACATGCAGAGCCGTTATTCCTGTTCGCTTCGCTGCTCGAGGCAACCTTGTCGACGACTCCCGGCCGACAGCAGCGCCAACCCGACGCGCGCTGTGCCATTAGCCATTAAAGTTTCCGCGTGAGTGCTTCTCCACACAACAACAAGACACGATGAACAAACCAACATTCCCATCCGAAAGACCTGCAGGGTCGATCCCCCTCCGCTTGGCGTTGATCGCCGCGATCGTTGCGTTGATCGCTGCCGCCTTCGCCTACACCGCGGGCTGGTTGACACCCGCCCGCGTGACCCAGACGAAGATCGTCGACAACCTCGCGCCTCCCGGCGGCGCGGCGTTGGGATTCCGCCGCAACCATTCGAAGGGCATCTGCTTCACCGGCACCTTCGAAGCCAACGGTGCCGGCGCTGCCTTGTCGAAGGCACAGATCCTTTCGACCGGCAGCTATGCGGTGACCGGCCGCTTCAACCTGGCGGTCGCCGATCCCAAGACCGAAGACGCGAGCTCACGCGTGCGAGGGCTGAGCCTGCGCATTCAATCGCCCGACGGGCAGGAGTGGCGCTCCGCCATGATCGACGCACCGTTCTTCCCAGTCGCGAGTCCGCAGGCTTTCTACGACCTGCAACTGGCACAGCAATCGAAGGCTCCGGACGCGATGAAGAACTTCGTCGGCACGCATCCCGAGCTGGCCGCTTTCGGCAAATGGGCGGGCAGCGCACCCTTCACCGGCTCCTATGCAGAGGAGGCGTACAACAGCCTGAACAGCTTCGTTTTCACCAACGCGCAGGGCCAGGATCAGGCGGTGCGATGGTCCTTCGTTCCTGCGGCAACGCCGGTGACGGTGCCGGCGGACGAACTCAAGAAGCGCGGCCCCGATTTCCTGGCCACGGACATCACCGACCGTGTCGCGCAGTCACCGCAACGCTGGACATTGATGGTCACTGCGGCCAACCCGGGCGACCCGACCGCCGACCCGAGCAAGGCCTGGCCCGAAGACCGTCGCAAGATCGACGTCGGCGCGCTCGTGGTCCGCAAGATCGAGCCCGAAGCAGACGGCCCCTGCCGCGACATCAACTTCGACCCCGTGGTGCTGCCCGCAGGCATGCGCACATCCGACGACCCGTTCCCGGCGGCACGATCGGCCGCTTATTCGGTGTCGTACAACCGCCGTACCGCCGAAGAAAGCAGCTATCCGCGCACCGCCTCGGGAGCCAAGCAATGAGCGCCGACGTGAACCCGATCAAGCAACGCTTCACACCGCTGCAGCGTGCGCTGCACTGGCTCATGGCGATCTGCATCCTCGCGATGCTTTTTATCGGCGTCGGCATGGTGTCGACGATCAGGCCGAACTACCTCACGCTGGTGTCGATCCACAAGCCGCTGGGCATCGCCATCCTTTTGCTCGCGGTCGTCCGGCTGATCGTTCGATGGCGCGATGGCGCGCCGCCGCTGCCGGTCGACATGCCCGAGCCGATGAAGCTCGCGGCAAAGCTCTCGCATGTCGCCTTCTACGTGCTGATGATCGCGATGCCGCTGATCGGCTGGGCAATGCTGTCGGCAGCCGACTATCCGGTGGTCGTCGGCGGCCTGCATCTGCCGGCGATCGTGTCACCCAATCCGGGACTGCACAGCGTGTTGTGGAAGACGCACCAGTTCCTGGCATTCGCCTTCTTCGCGCTGATCCTGCTTCATCTCGCTGCGGGGCTGTTCCACAAGCTCGTGCGGCGCGATGGTGTCTATGAGGCGATGGGGCCGGCGGGTCGGCAATAGCCCCGACGCCGCGGAAAGCGAAATGACAGGACCATCGCCTACCATTTTGTGACGGGCCGTTGACCCGGAGGAGAACATCTATGAGAACCTCGATGCTCACGCGTCGCGCCACCTTGTTGCTCGGCGCGCTCGTGCTGGCCGCGTGCAGCGGACTGCCGGTCAAGCCCACGGGCAAGGAGGTCGTGATGATGACCTCGGGCGGCTTCGCTGCAGCCTCGGACAATCTCAAGCCCGGCTTCGAGCGGAGCACGGGCATCGCCGTCAAGACGGTGTACGGCTCGTCGATGGGCGGCGCGGCAGATTCGATCCCCAGCCGCCTGGCGCGCAACGAACCGTTCGACGTGGTCATCCTGGCGCGCACTTCACTCGATGAACTCGTGGCGAAGGGCAAAGTGGTGCCCGGCAGCCAGGTCGACCTGGTCCATTCGTTGATCGGCTTTTCCGTGAAGAAGGGTGCGCCCAAGCCGGACATCAGCACGCCCGATGCGGTCAGGCGCACCTTGTTGGCCGCACCGTCGATCGCTTATTCGGCCAGTGCCAGCGGCACCTACTACGAAACCGAGATGCTCAAGTTGCTCGGCATCGAAGAACAGGTGAAGCCGAAGAGCAAGCGGATCTTGAGCGAGCGGGTGGGCACGATCGTCGCGCGTGGCGAGGCCGCACTGGGCATGCAGCAAGTGAGCGAATTGCTGCCGATCGAAGGAACCGATTTTGTCGGCGTGCTCCCTGCACCGCTGCAACGCGTCACGGTCTTTTCGGCCGGCATATCGACCTCGGCGCACGACGTCGAATCGGCAAAGGCATTGATCCGTTACTACACGTCGGCCGATGCGGTGCCGACAATCAAAAAGGCGGGGCTGGAGCCGGCGCCCGGGCACTGACTCACGACATCGAACGCAAGGCGCTTGCCATCAGCCGCAGGTTCTGCACGGCCGCGCCGGCTGCCCCTTTGCCGAGGTTGTCCAACACTGCGCTCAGGACGATCTGACCGGTACGGTCATTGCACGCAACGGCCAGACTCATGTCGTTCGAGCCGTTGTGAATTTGCGGGTCCCGTTCGGTCGAGGACACCGAAGAAGACATGGGCAGTACGTGCACCTGCGCCGCATCGCGGTAGCGGTCTGCCAGACATTCGTGGATGCGCACGCCTGAAGCACCGGAGGGAAGCATTCGCGCGTGCAGCCCGATGGTGAGCACGATGCCCTGCCGGTAGCTGCCATAGGCCGGCACGAAGATGGGTCGCTCCGTCAAGCCGGCGTAAGTCTCGATTTCCGGCACGTGCTTGTGTTCGAGCGCAAGGCCATAGACCTTGAACGAATGCACGCCCGTCCCTGTAGCCGCCTCGTGCGCCTCCGCACCCGCCCTGCCCTGACCCGAATACCCTGAGACGGCATGAATGACGAGTGGACAGTCGGCGGGCAAGAGGCCGGCGTCCGTCAGCGGTCGCAGCAACGCGACCGCGGCGGTGGGGTAGCAGCCCGGATTGGTGACCCGCGTCGCCACGGCGATGCGTTCGCTTTGCAACGTATCGAGCTCCGGCAGCCCGTAGACCCAGCCGGGACTTGTGCGGTGCGCCGAACTGGCGTCGATGACGCGCACGGCAGGGTTGTCGATCATCGCCACCGCGTCGCGCGCCGCGGCATCGGGCAGGCAAAGAATCGCGATGTCGCACGCGTTCAGAGCGATCCGTCGAGCAGTGGCGTCCTTGCGCACGTCCGCCGGCAAAGTGTGAATGCGGAATTCACTGCCCCGGAGTCGGTTCTGCAGGTCGAGGCCGGTGGTGCCCTGATCGCCATCGATGAAGATTTTGAGGTCCATGGCGTGGGATCGTAGAGATGCGACCTCGATAGCTCCAGCTAAATAACTGGAAGCTCGAATTAAGAAAAGGTAAATTGACGCCATGCGTGAACTCAGCCTCGACCATCTGCGTACCCTGGTGGCGATCGCCGACCTCGGCTCCCTGGTCAATGCTGCGCGCGCTCTTCACCTGTCGGCTCCCACCGTCACCGTTCAGATCGCGGAACTGGAGTCGCGCCTCGGTGGCCAGTTGCTCGTTCGGGGGCGGGGGCCGGCGCAAGCGACCGCTTTGGGAGAGAGTTTCATCGCGCGTGCCCGCAGGCTGCTGGCGGACGCGGACGACGCCGTGGAAGACGTTCGACGTCAGCTCGCCGGCCAGACGGGCCGCGTGCGAGTGGGCGCCTCGACGGGCGCCATCGCGCACCTGCTGCCGCCGGCACTCGAACGCCTTGCTCGCAAGCATCCCGGCCTCGACGTGAACGTGCAGGTGCTGACGTCCAACGAAAGCATGGCCCGGCTCGCTGCCGGCAGCCTGGACCTGGCGGTCGTCGCGCTGCCCCAGGTGCCGGTGCGGGGCGTCCATGTCACGCCCCTGCGGCGCGAAGCTGTCATTGCCTTCTTGCCGGCGACATGGAAAGCACCCAAGCGGCTGACACCGCACTGGCTGGCCGAGCGACCGCTGATCATGAACGACGCCTCCACCCGTCTCTACCGGCTGACCGCGGAATGGTTCTCTGCGGCGGGCGTTCATTGCCGCCCGCGCATCGAGCTGAACTACAACGATGCGATCAGGACGCTCGTCGCCGCGGGCTACGGCGCCGCGCTGCTGCCGGAGGAATCGCACGGGCAAACGCGCGATGAGCGCATTGCCGTTCGCCCGCTCAGCCCGGCGCTGTGGCGGCAGCTCGGTCTCGCGGTCAGCGACCAGGGCGCCAGCGGGCCGACTCGTTTCGTGCTGGACGCCTTGTTGCCTGAAAAGGCCTCGGCGACGTGAGCGCCACGTGCCACGGAGTCGTGCTCACACCGTTCGAGACCGAATCACCGGCGGATTCGTTCCCTCTTTGATTGCCATCCATGCGACGACAGCGGCCACGAGGGCGATCACGGCGCCGCCTCCGAAGGCTGCAGGCAGGCCTGACACATACACCCCTGGTTCGGCGGCGAGTGTGTAGATCGAGGTGATCACCGCGATGCCGAGCGCGCCGCCGATCTGTTGATCCATCTGCAGCAGTCCCGATGCAGCGCCGGCATGTTCTTCCGGCACGCCGCGCATGATCGCCACCGTGCCGGGCGCGAAGACCAGAGCGATGCCCACCGCGTGAATGAGCAACGGGATCAGCAGCGCCGGAAAGTAGCCGTCGTCCTCACCGAGCAGCGCAAAGCCCAGCAGACTGACGGCGACCAGCAGGCTTCCCGTCGCGAGCAAACCACGCGTACCTATACGGCGGATGAGCCGCGGCACGAAATGGCTGATCGCGAACACGGTCGCGGTCAGCGGCAGATAGGCCAAGCCGGCGACCAGCGGCGTGTAGCCGAGGATTCTTTGCAGGTATTGCACGAGGATGAACAGCACCGAGAAGTGCATGCCGACGACCAGGGCCATCACGACCAGCCCCCCGAGTCGCGACCGGTCTTGCAACAAGCGCAAGTCGAGCAGCGGCTCCCGATGGCCTCGTTCCGTTCGCACGAACACGACGAACAGGATTGCGGCCGCAGCGAAGGACAACATGGTGCCGGCGTGGGCCCAGCCGCGCTCTGCAGCGCTGATGAAGCCGTAGACGAGCGCGACGGAACCGAGCGTGGCGGTCGAGGCGCCGACGACGTCGAGACGTGCTGGCTTCGGATGGGTTTCAGTGACCAGCCGTCCTACCGCCAGCACGACCAGCGTGCCGACCGGCACGTTGATCAGCAACGACCAGCGCCACGAAAGGAACTCGGTCAGCACCCCGCCCAATATCAACCCGGCGGAGGCGCCCACGGAAGACACCGCGATGAAGAGCGACATGCCGCGCGCCTGCTCCGTCGCATCGCGCGCCATCACCATCACCAGGGCGAGCACGCTGGGGCCCGCCAGCGCCGCGCCGATGCCTTGCAGCACCCGTGCGGCCACCAGCATGCCCGGCGTTTGCGCCAAGCCGCCCAGCAGCGAGGCCAGCACGAACAAGACCAGACCTGTTCTGAAAGCGCGAACCTGGCCGATCATGTCGCCCAGCCTGCCGCCCAACAGGAGCAGGCCGCCGAACGCCAGGCCGAAGGCGTTGAGCACCCAGGTCAGCGCCGCCGCGTCGAACCCGAGATCCTGCTGGATTCGCGGCAATGCGACGACGACGATCAGCAGGTCCATCGCGAACATGCATTGCGCTGCAAGCACGATAAACAAAGCGAGCGAGCGCCGCCCCGCATTGGGAGCGATCCTCCCGAGGATGGAAGCCGTCATGGTGTTGCTCAGTACCCGACGCCGCGCACGCCGCCTGCGGCACGCAGCGATTCGCCCGTGACCCAATGCGAGTCGTGCGACGCCAGGAAGACCGCGACAGGCGCGATGTCCTCCGGCTCGCCAAAGCGCCCCAGTGGCGTTCCGGCAATCAGCTTTTCGCCGAACTCACCCGCGAAGTTGCCATCGGTGGCCGGCGTGTTGGTGTGGCCCGGCAGGATCGAATTCACCCGGATCTTGCGCGGTCCGAGTTCACGCGCCAACGCGAAGGTCATCGTGTCGACCGCGCCCTTGGTCGCCGCATACACGCTGGAGGCCAGATACGGATCGGTGCTCAGGATCGAGCTGATGTTGACGATGCTGCCGCCCTCATCGCTGAAGTGCTTCAACGCTTCGCGGATCGCCAGGAAGTAGCCCAGCACGTTGACGTTGAACTGCTTGTGAAAGGCTTCTTCGGTCATGTCGGCCACCATCTCGAACACTGCCAGGCCGGCGTTGTTCACCAGCACATCCAGCTTGCCGTGATCGGCTTCGACCGTGTCGAACAGGCGGACCACGTCGGCCGACCGGCTCATGTCCGCTTGCATCGCGACCGCTTTTCCACCCGACGCCTCGATCGACGCGACGACCGCATCGGCGCCCTTCTTGCTGCTGACGTAGTTGACGACGACGGTGGCGCCTTCAGCGGCCAATGCCTTGGCAATGCCTGCGCCGATGCCGCTCGATGCGCCGGTGACGACGGCGATTTTTCCTTGAAGCTTCATGATTTTTCCTGTTTCAGTTGGGTTGGTTCTTGCACAGAGACGACGTGAAGCAATCGATGCTCGACGTGGGGTGCCGCTGCTTTCAAGTGTTCAACTCACAGGCATCTCGCGGGTGCCGGTTCTTCTCCCATCCTTGCCTATTCTTCTCATTCGCTTGCGTCGCCTGCAGGCGCGGACCATGATGGGTCGCATGAGCAATGCAATGGATGAGCTGCGCCGCATCGTGATGCGCGCGGAAACGAAGTGGACCGACATCGGCATACCGCGCGTGGCGATGGTCTGCGCGGAAGCATGCGCCGACCAGGTGTATCAACCGATGCTGCACTTCGTGCTGCAGGGGTCCAAGACACTCAGCATCGGCGACCGCGTGATGACCTATGAAGCGGGCAGCTATTTCCTCGTTCCCGTGGACGTGCCTGCGACCGGTCAGATCCGCGCCGGCGGGCCGGGGCTGCCTTACCTCGCCCTCAGCCTGACGCTGGAGCCGGCCGTCATAAGTGCATTGCTGCTCGGCGATGTCAAGGGTGCCGAGCATCCGAGCAGCGCGTGTTTCTCCGGCGTCGCGGCACCTTCGGAGATGACGGATGCCTGGCTGCGGATGCTGCGACTCATCGACCGGCCGCGCGACATCGCGACGCTGGCACCGATGATCGAGCGGGAGATTCTTTTCCGCGCGTTGCAGGGGCCGCTTGGACACTATCTGTGCGAGATCGCGCGACCGGATGGCCGGCTTTCTCACATCCGGCGCGCCATTCACTGGATTCGCGAGCACTACACCGAACCCTTTTTAGTGGAGCAGCTCGCCGCCATGACCGACATGAGCGTGGCGGCTTTCTATCGCCACTTCAAGGCGATCACCGCGATGACGCCGATCCAGTACCAGAAGCGGCTGCGGCTGCTCAGGGCGCGCTGGCTGTTGCTGTTCGAGCCGCGCGATGCGGCCACGATTGCCTTCGCTGTCGGCTATGAGAGTGCCTCGCAATTCAACCGTGAATACGCTCGCCTCTTCGGGCTGCCGCCGGCACGCGACATCGCCCGGTTCAAGTCACCGGCGACACGACAAAGCGTGATGGCAGCTGACGATCTTTTGCAGGTCGCGTAGGCATCAGAAGGTCGCCAAGTGCGGCTTCGAGGTCAAGTACGCACATGCGGATGTGCGGCGAAATGCTCGACAAGCCAATCGACGAATGCACGCACTCGAACGCTGAGATGCCGGTTCGGCATGTACAGCACGGAGAAGGAATTGGGCTCCGCCGACCAGTCCTCCAGGACCGACACCAGCGCACCGGAATCGATGTGGGGCTGCACCATGAATTGCAGCGTATGGATCACGCCCAGGCCGGCCAGCCCGGCAGCGAGATACGCATTGCTGTCGTTCACGGCCACCACGTGATTTCCCTGGATGGCAATCACCTCGTCGCCTCGTTTGAACTCCGTTTTGATTGGGCGGCCCGAGCTGGGAAAGAAGTAGCCGACGAGCGTGTGGCCGTCTTGCAGCTGCGAAGGGTGGGCGAGCTTTTCTCGTGCCGCCAGGTAGGCCGGCGTTGCGCAGGTTAAGAAGGGCAATTGGCCCAAAGGTCGGGCGATCAGAGACGAGTCCTGCAGTTGACCCGCGCGAATCACGCAATCGATGCTTTCGCTCGCCAGATCCGCCGTGCGGTCGCTGGCACCGATGTCGACGTGGACCTGCGGGTAGCGGGCATGGAACGCAGGCAGCGCCGGTATGACGAGCAGCGAAGCGATCGATGAGCCCATGTCGACCCGGATCTTGCCGCGCGGGCTGGAACGCGAGACTGCCATTTCCGACTCGACTTCGAGCCATTGGTCCAGCACCCTGCTCATGCGCTCGTAGTAGACGCTGCCCTCCTGCGTGAGCGTGACCCTGCGGGTGGTTCGGTTCAGCAGCTTCACGCGAAGGTGCCGCTCCAGCGCCTGAACCAGCTTGGTGACGACATTGGGGTGCAACTCGAGCTGTGCCGC
>CAXTCC010000086.1:0-15368 GCA_964242015.1 uncultured Variovorax sp. | reverse complement strand
GAGCGGCACCTTCGTGCTGCCATAGACGTCCGCAAGGCCGAGTCGCTCCAGCGCACGCAGCAAGGTGTTGTAACTGCCGCCCTGCACGATGATGCCGATGTCGTCGGCGTCCTCGGAGAAGAACTCGTTGAGCTCGCGCTCCTCGATGAAGCGCACCGCAGCGGGCCAGCGGTCTTTGACCTTCTCCTGCTCGTGCACGAAGCTGGCGGGCGGCAGCACGATGCGGCTGACGTCGCGCTGCGGGTTCTCCAATGCCTCTTTCAGCGTGAACTTGGCGCGCTTGTTGTCGCCTGCGATGAAGTGACCGTGCACATGGCAGGCACGGATGCGCAACTGCAGCATCACCGGCGTGCTGCTGGCTTCCGACAAATCGAAGCCCTGCTTCACCGCGTCGACGATGCTCGGCAAGTTGGGCCGCGGATCGAGCAGCCACATCTGCGACTTCATCGCGAAGGCGTGGCTGCGCTCCTGCATGATCGACGAGCCTTCGCCGTAATCCTCGCCCACGATGATCAGCGCGCCGCCGGTAACGCCACCGGAAGCGAGATTGGCCAATGCATCGGAGGCCACGTTGGTGCCGACGGTGGCCTTGAAGGTGACCGCGCCCCGCAACGGATAGTTGACCGACGCGGCCAGCGTGGCGGCGGCCGTGGCCTCGCTCGCGCTGTTCTCGAAGCGGATGCCGTGCTCGGCGAGGATGTCTTGCGCATCGGCGAGCACGTCCATGAGGTGCGAAATGGGCGCGCCCTGGTAGCCGGCCACATAAGAGACCCCGGATTCGAGCAGCGCCTTGGTGACCGCCAGAATGCCTTCACCGCGGAATACTTCTCCGCCGGACAACCTCAGCTTCTTGACTTCTTCGACGAACGAACGCTCAGCCATCGTGGTGCTTTCTTCCTGTCAGTCGTGGGAGGATGCGCTCGCTTGCCACATCACACTTTCTATAATGTTGACAAATGAATGTATCCACAATCATGAATAACCCTGTGCATGCAAGCAGCGTGCCTATGGTGAGTGCAGCGGCTGTGGAGCGCCTTCATGGCTAAGGTCGCGGCCGACGCCACCGAGCCGCATCGCTTCGTCGACGACTACCTGCCCGCGCTGCTCGCGCAGGCCAGCCAGCTCATCTCGTCGGAGTTCCATGAAGTGGCGCGGCAGCAGGGTTTCTCGATTTCGGAGTGGCGGGTGATGGCATCGCTCGCCGGCAGCGAACCGATCAGCATTGGCCAGCTCGCGCAGGTGACCGTCACCAAACAGCCGACGGTGACGCGCCTGCTCGACCGCATGGAATCACGCGGACAGGTCGAGCGGTTGCCCCATGAGAGTGATCGCCGCATCACGCTGGTGCGCATCACGAAGAAGGGGTTGAAGGCGGTCGAGCACCTGATGGAACTGGCGCGCGACCATGAGCGGCGCGTGCTCGAACCTTTCGGGCTGCGCCGCGCAGAAGAACTGAAGCACACCTTGCGGCAGATGATCGACCAGCATGTGCATGTGCCGGTCGAGCCGCCGGAAGAGGACTAAGGAACCAGCACCGCGCGTCCGCGATGGCCACGCTGCGCGATCCAGTCGAGCGCCGACGCGGCATCGGCCAGCGCAAAGGTCTGCACGTCGAGCTCGAGACGCCCGTCGGCCAATCGCGCCAGCAACTCGGGCACCATGGCGCGACCTGCCGCTTCGCGCCTGAACATGTTGAGCGGCAACAACGCCACGTCGCGCTGCAGGAAGTGCGCGATGTCCAGGTTCAGCATCGGCCCTGCGGTGTAGCCGACCAGCACGGCGCGGCCACCGGGGCGCACGCTGGGCAACACCGACGAAAGAACCTCTCCACCGACGGTGTCGACCAACAGATCGGCGCTCGCGGGCGGCGGCGCATCGGCACGCGGGTCGACTGCGGTCGCCACGCAACCCGCATCGCGCGCCAGCTGCATGACGAGAGAGCCCACGGCACCGCTCGCGCCGGTCACCAACACCTGCTCGCCGGGCTGCAACTTGCCGACCTCGTGCAGTGCCACCCATGCCGATGTCGTCGGCGAAAAGAAGGCCGAGCCGAGCGCCATCGGTATCGCATCGGGAAGCGGGCCGAGCGCTTCGTCGGGTGCGTCGATCAGTTCGCACCAGGTCCCGTCGAACAGCGTGCCGAGGCCGCTGCCGCGCAGCCAGACGCGCTGCCCCGCCGCATAGCGCTCGCTCGCGACGACGATGCCGGCGGCCTCCACGCCGGGCGTGTACGGCAACGGCGGATGCCGCAAAAAGCTCCCGCGCCACACGGTGCGGTCGATATGGCCGACCGTGGCCGCCTGCATGCGCACGATGCTGCGGCCGGGTCGCGGCACCGGATCAGCCACCTCTTCCAGCACCGGCACCGCGTCGAACCCATGGATGCGAACGGCCTTCATGAGCGCGTCTCTTCAGCCGCAGCACGCCAGAGGCCAGCATGCCGCAGTTCACCGAGCGTGCGAGACAGCACGTCGCGCCGGTAGGCCGCCACGTCGCGACCTTCGTAGTCGTAGAAGCCGCTGCCGCTCTTCAAACCCAGGCGTCCTTCTTCGACCATGCGATCGACGATGGCCGGCGCGGTGTAGCGCTCCTTGCTGAGCGATGCCGACATCTCTCGGCTCGCGTGATGAAGGATGTCGCAGCCGCCGAAGTCGATGAACTCGACCACGCCGATCGCCGCGAAGCGCAGGCCCAGGCCGTAGCGCGTCGCCTTGTCGATCTCTTCGGCAGTGGCGGCGCCCTCCTCGATCATGCGCGCCGCCTCGTTCATCACCAGCGCCTGCAGCCGCGGCACGATGTAGCCCGGCGATGCGCCGCACACGACGGGCAGCTTGCCGATTTCTTCCATCAGCGCCTTGGTGCGCGCCAGCACGGCGGCATCGGTACCGGGATGGCAACTGAGCTCCACGACCGGGATCACGTAGGCCGGATTGAGCCAGTGCATGTTGAGAAAGCGTCCAGGCAAGCGCACCAGCGCGGCGAGCTGCGTGACGAGGATGCTGCTGGTGGTCGACGTCAGGATCGCATCGTCACGGCAATGCAGGTTGAGCTGCTCGAAAGCCTCGCGCTTGGCTTCCATCGTCTCGGGCACGCCTTCGAAGACCAGCTCGGCGGCCGACAAGGCCCGCGGTGCTTCGGCGGCGTCGACGTAGTCCACGCGGGCAGCGATGGCCGCGATCTGCGCCGTGTCGATCACGCCGAGTTGCGCGAGCCCTGAGAGCGCGCCCGCGATCTCCGCACTCGCTTCATCGCGCAAGCGCTGCCAGGCCTCGTCGCTGCGCTGGCGCAGGTCGATCAGCGAAATCCGGTGACCGGCATAGGCGAACGCGATGGCGATGCCGCGGCCCATTCGACCGGCACCGACCGCGGCAAAACGTGGCAACGGTGCCGCCGGAACCTGTGACTCATTCGCCATCGTGCAACCTCTGCGCCAACTCGGCCTTGCTCAGCCCGGCCAGTCCCAGGCTCTCGAACGTACGCAGGCCTTGACGCAGGTCGCGCCCAAGGAAGCCGCCGACGATGGCCAGCAACCCATGCGCGATGGGCGCATCGACGCCCGCGTAGCGCGCGGCCGAAGCGAGAAACGCGAGCCCGAGCTCCGTGTCCTCAGTGACGTAGCGATGCGAATGCAGGTCGATGGTCTCGCGCCAATCGCCGGACTTCACGAGCTGCTTGTGCGCGTCGCCATACATCCAGCGGTCGTTGTCGTAGTGGTCGGCCAGCGGATAGTGCGGCGCGCCCTGGCCGAAGGCTTCGCGCACTGCGATGCGTTCGCGGTCCAGCTGGTCGGTTACGGCGCGCACGGCCGGCTGGGTGCCTTCGTTGTGAATGTCCCAGCGCTCGAAGTGCTGCAGCGGCGCGGCGTTCATCACCATCAGCGGCGGATGGATGACGGGGCCTGCATTCATGAGCGCACCGGAGAGCGCATCGCCGCAGGCATGCACGGACGGGAAGGCTTCGCGGATCACCGCGATCGCCTCGGCCGACTTGCGCGCCGGGTAGACACCGGTCGGCAAGCGGATGGCGCGCACGGTGACGTTCACTTCGCGCTCGCCATGCTTGCGCGCGAGGTAAGGCAAGGTGCCGGTCTCCGCCCAGGCCACGTCGGCGTGATGGCCGGCCTGCTTCACCAGCCTCGCCATGACGTAGCTGCCGAAGGTGCCCGGCGGCAGGAACACGACCTGCCCGTCCACGAGATGCGGCGCCATGGCGAGCGCGATGTCGTGCTGCGCGATGGCCGGGGTCGGCACGACGATGAGCTTTGCGCCGGCGAGCGCTGCGGCAATGTCGGCGGTCGCAAGCGCCAGCGGCACCTCACGCGCGCCGGCCGCATCCTTCAACGTGATCGCGCCTGCATGAATGACATGTGCCAGCGCCGCAGCGTCGCGACGCCACAGCCGGACTTCATGGCCGGCTTCAGACAGGTCTGCGGCGGCCGCGTAGGCGCCATGACCTCCACCGAGAATTGCGATTTTCATGTTCGGACTGTGACAAGGCTGACGTCGATGAAGTCAATACATTACTTTTCATTGATTCATGTGTCAATCATGCGTCTCCAGCCCGGATCGACGTGTCTAGACCTCGGCCCAGAGCCGCAGCAGGTTGTGATAGTGGCCCGTCAGCGCAACCGTTTCAGCCGACTCACCGAGTCGTGTACGAAGGGACTGGATGCTCTGGTCCAGCCCGAAAAGCATCTCGCGTTGATGGTTGTCGCGCACCATGCTCTGCACCCAGAAAAAAGAACACACCCGGGCGCCTCGCGTCACAGGGTGTACCTGGTGCAGGCTGCTCGACGGGTACAGCACGAGGTCGCCGGCAGGCAGCTTGACTTCATGCGTGCCGTAGTTGTCGACGACCTCGAGTTCACCGCCGTCGTAGTCGTCCGGGTCGCTCAGGAACAGCGTGCACGACAGGTCGGTGCGCAGTTGCTCGCCGCTGCCAGGAATCGAGCGGACCGAGCCGTCGACGTGCAGGCCGTAGTGTTCGCCGCCTTCGTAGCGATTGAAGAGCGGCGGCACGAAACGAAACGGCAATGCCGCCGAATGGAAAAGCGGGCTGCGCGCCAGTGCGATCAGCACCGTCTTCGCGAGTTCGCGACCCACGACAGAGTGCTCCGGCAACTGGCGATTGCGCTTGACCCTGGCGCCCTGCTCGCCCACCGTTTCTCGACCGTCGCTCCAGTCCGCGTGGTCCAGGGCCGATCGAAGTTCGCGCACTTGATCGGGCGTCAGCACATCGGGTACGTGCAGCATCATTTTGGGAGAGCCTCACAAGAAAAAAGCCCCGACCGTGAGGTGGGGGCTCGAGTGTCGCACCGCTGCCGGCGCGACCGGTCGACGTCGATCAGAAAGCGAAGTTCGCCGTCACGCGGTAGGTGCGCGGTGCGCCCGGCGTGTAGCGATAGCCGCTCTTGTTGATCGCGGCCACATAGTCCTTGTCGGCCAGGTTGTAGACGTTGAACTGCAGGTCGATGTTCTTGTTGATGCGATACGAGGCCATCGCATCGAACACCCAGTACGACTCGACGAAGGCCGGCGTTCCCACCGCACCATCGGTACCGCGCGAAAGCTTGCCGTTGAAGCGCGCACCCGCTCCGACCGTCAGGCCGATCGGGAACTTGTAGGTCGTCCATGCGCTGAACGAATTCTTGGGCGTGTACGCCAGCACGGAGCCGCCATCGGCCAGCACCGAGGGGCCGCTCAGAATCTTCGTGTCTTGCGTCGTGAAACCGGTGCTCACGCCCCAGTTGTCGGTGATCGCGCCGGCCGCGCCGAGCTCGATGCCCTGCACGCGCTTCTTGCCGGTCTGGTAGTACAAGCCGCTGACGGCGTCTTGCACGACGTCGTTGCTCACGTCGGTCCGGTAGACGGCGGCCGTCAGCGCGAGCTTCTTGTTGAGCACGTCCCACTTGGTGCCCAGCTCGTAGGTCTTGGTCTTCTGTGGCAAGAAGTCGGTGCGGCTCGCGCTGTTGCCGGTGCCGCTGGCAGCCAGCGCGAAGTTGTTGCCGCCCGGTGGCTGAGCGCCCGTACCGTAGGCCGCGTAGATGCTGCTGTTGTCGGTCGGCTTGTAGACGACGCCCAGCTTGCCGGTCCACAACTTGCCCGAGGTGGAGAACTGGCTCGGCGTGAGCACGCCGGTGGTGGCGTTCAGTGCACTCGCTGCGTAGTCGGTCGAGTAGTGATCAAAGCGCAAGCCGCCGGTGATGCTCCAGCGTTCGCTCAGCTTGGCCGTGTCGAAGACATAAGCGCCGACGGTGGTGGTCTTGCCTTCGCTGTTGGCGCCGTTCTGCAGCCGCAGATAACCCAGCACGTTCGGGTTGGGGTTGTACAGGTTGGCCGCAGGCCAGGCGCCGCTGTTGCGGATGCCGGGGTAGCCGAAGACCGTCGCGTTCTGGCCGTAGTAGCCGAGCGAATCCTGCTCTTCGCGGATCAACTCGACGCCGGCGTTCAGCGTGTGGCCGACGCCGCCCGTGTCGAACTTGGCGCTCACGTTGGTCTGGTTCGTCAGGATCTCGTTGTCCTGGTTCTTGTTGGTCGGGTTGCTGCGGGCCACGGTCCAGCCCAGCGGGTTGGTCGCGCTCGGCGTGACGAGATTGGCAGTCGTCGCCATGAACGACGTCAGCTGGTAGTCCTGCTCGGTCTTGCCGTAGCGGAAGGTGTTGCGCAAGGTGATGTCGGGCGTGAGGTCGTGCTCGACACGGGCGGTGAACATGTTCTGCGTCACATGGTCGAAGTCAGACGAGGTGCCGTAGAAGTTGCTCGAATCGACCGGCTGCGCAAAATTGAGGTAAGTGCGGCGACCGCGCACCGTGGTTGCGTCGGGCGTCGAATAACCCGGCAGCCCGATGGTGGAGACACCGCCATCCGGCACGTTGTTCTGCTGGATGTGGACCAGGTCGAAGTAGAGCCGCGTCGGCGTGCCGAGGCCGAGAGCCAGCGACGGTGCGATGCCCGAGCGCTTGTTCTTCACGACATCACGGCCCGACACGTCGGCGTCTTCGCTGAATGCATTGAGGCGGAATGCCGCGCCGGAGCCGCCGGGGCCGCTCAGTGCCTTGTTCCAGTCGATGGTGCCGCGCTTGAAGCTGTCGCTACCGAAACCGACCGAGCCGAAGAAGCTGTCCGTCATCGTCGGCTTCTTGGTGATCAGGTTGATGTAGCCGGTGGGCGCCGTGCGGCCGGTGTCGCTGCCGGCCGGGCCCTTCACGACCTCGATCTGCTCGATATTGAAGGTGTCGCGCGAGATCGAACCGGTGTCGCGGATGCCGTCGACGAAGATGCTGCTGGAGGTGTCGAAGCCGCGCAGGTAGATGGCGTCGCCGGTGCTGGTGTTGCCGTTTTCACCCAGGTAGAAAGCGCCGGCGCCGGGCGTGTTGCGCAGGGCTTCGGTCAGGGTCGTGGCGCCCTGCTCGCGCAGGATCTGTTCCTTCAGGACCTGGATGGTCTGCGGCGTGTCGACCAGCGGTGCGGTGAACTTCGGGTTGGCCGAGGTGTCGGCCTTGTAGTCGCTGGCACCAGCGGAATCCTGCACACGAATTTCTTGCAGTGTGCTGGCGGTTTGCGCGGCGGCAGGCAAGGCGAACGCCATCAGCGCAGCGGCAGCGACGCCGGTAAGTTGGGGGGATGGGCGAGCGACGGCGTGCTTGCGGCTCTTGATGTAGGCCATGAGGGTTCTCCGGAAAGGCAGGAAATGAGAACTCGACTGGCGGGTCCCGTGCGAGCAGCCGTGGTGGGCGCTGGCGGGATTGGCTGGGTGAGCTGGCTCGCGGCACGCGCCGCGAAACAGCCGGAATGATAATGAATCTCAACTGGGTTTTTACATTTCCTTTACGCAAGGTACGTAAAACGCTCTGCTTGTTGCCGTCGTACGACAACCGTTTGGGCCGTACCCGTGGTCAGTTGAGCGTCGAAGATGGCGGCTGAGACACGATGAAAAAGCTGATCGGCACCTCTCGCCAGACCACAGTACCGTCGTCCGGTGTCGGCTTGAATTGCCACTTCGAGACCGTCTCCGTGGCCGAGCGATCGAGGCGCACGTAACCGCTCGACTGCTTGACCTCGACCGTCATGGGCTTGCCATCGGGCGTGGTCCGCACACGCAGCAACACGGTCCCCTGCTCGCCGAAAGTTTTCGACTCGGCCGGATACGGCGCTTTGGGGTTGGGTGGATTTGGCGCCCACTCGCCGGCCGTCTGGGCTTGCAAAGTCGTGCAGGCGCAGCCCAGGGCGATGGCGCTCATCGAGAGCAACGCGCGGCATCGGCATACCAGTGGTTTCATCGTGTCTTCCTTTTGTGGGGCCCATCGTCAACGCCCGGGACCGCGACCGCGCCCCGTATCGAGGCCGAGTTTTATCAGTTGCCGCACACTTGCACCCATGATTCTCCAAGCCAGCGCCTCGTCCGCCAAACTCCTCGGCGAACATCTCGAAGTCGCAGCCACCGTGGTCTTGCTGCGGGATGGCCCACGGGGTCTTGAAACTTTCCTGATGCGCCGCGCGCTCGAAGCCAGCGTGCTGGGCGGCGTGCATGTGTTTCCCGGCGGCAAGCTCGATCCGGCGGACGCGCTGTCGGTGCATCGGCTCGATCGCAGCGACGACGATCTGCACGCGGCACTCGCGGAGCCGGAGCTGCCCGCGCCAACGGCCGCGGCCATCCATGTGGCTGCACTCCGCGAACTTTTCGAAGAAGCCGGCGTGCTGCTGGCTGTCGGTCCTGACGGGCCATGGCAAGCGTCTGGCCCACCGTCCGTCCAGCCGCTCCCGCGCGATGTGCCCTTCGAAAGCATGCTCGACGCGCTCGGCCTGAATCTGGCGAGCAGCCTCATCGCGCCATGGTCGCGCTGGATCACGCCGGTCATCCCGAACATGCCGCGGCGTCGTTTCGACACGCGGTTCTTCGTGGCCCGCATGCCCGACGGCCAGACCGCCGATGTCGCCGACCACGAATCGACCATTGGCTGCTGGCTGGGCGCCCGCGAAGCGCTCGAGAGGTACTGGCAACGCGAGATCGAACTCGCACCGCCGCAAATCATCACCCTCGCCCACCTCTCGCGTTATGCCAATACCGACGCCGCCTTCGAAGCCGCGCGCACCACGCTGCCGCGGCTTATTCATCCGGTGCACATCGACGTCGATGGAGAGCGCGTTTTTTGCTACCCGGGCGACGTGGCGCACGGCGACCGCGAGCGCGCGTTCCCCGGTGTGTCGAGGCTGGTGTTGCGCGACGGCCGGTTCCAGCCCTTCGACGGATTCGAGGCCTTTTTTATCGACGAACCTTCAGGACATCCCGCACTGCACGCTTCGCCTTGAACAAGTCGCGCAGCGCCCGGCCGTGCGTCGCGCAGCGCCCGGCCGTGCGTCGGGTCAGCGCAGAGGCATCACCGGCACGCAAAGATTGCAGCTGAAGATTCCGGTCTTCGCATCGAAGGTCGCATCGACCGGGTAGTGCTCGAGCAACGGTCTCGCGTCGAGCTGCAGGCCGCTGTCGGGCATCCAGTGGCTCAACAACCGATTCCACGCAGCGTCGATGTCTTCGACGGTGCCTTCGAACGGCGTGCAGGCGTACCGGCCGCCTGGCAACGTGGTGCGCAAGGGTTGACCGGACACCGTGCGTGCCGGCTCGATCGCAACGCACGCGTCATAGCGGCAGCGCGCCGGCTCCGTGATGGTGGGGTCGTCGTGCGCGATGCCGAACCGCACCTGGCCGAACAGATCGTTCTCGGCCATCCACGGCGCGACTTGCTCCATCCAGAAACGCGAAACGGGTGGTCCGTACGGCCCGGTGTACCGGTAGTAGGCAACGGGTGTCGCAGGCATGTCGATCATGAAGACGTCGGGTTTGGCCATGAGGTCGCTCCGTGAAGTTGCAGGAACCTCATGGTCGAGCCGGGCGAGCAGCGCGTCCTGATCGGAATTGCTTTTGACCAGACCCGAATTGCGGTTGCGCTGGGTTCTGCGCCACGCGCTGGGAGACTGGTCGAATCGCAATTTGAACGCACGCGCGAACGCTTCCCCCGAACCGAAGCCCACCGCAAGTGCTGCTTGCAGCACGGTCAGGCGCGGCTGGGTCATCAGGCGCAGCGCGCCGGTTTCCACGCGGCGCCGACGCAGGAAATCGCCCAGGGTCTCGCCCGTGAAAGCCAGGAATACCCGATGGAAATGAAAGGCAGAGAAATTGGCGACAGCGGCCAACGTCTCGAGACTCAGCGGTTCATCCAGATGGCTGTCGATATAGGCCATCACGCGATGAATCCGGCGCTCGTACTCCGTGCGGTTGTCGTGTTCGAAACCTTCGCTCACTGCGCTGCGTCTTGTTCGGTTGCCCGATGATAAGACGCAGCGTGTCGCGTCTTGTCAGGGCCGCAGGCAGAACTTCTGGTCTGCCAGCGGCGTGCCCTTCTCGTCGCGCGTCATCTTGAATTCTTCTGCGCGACGCTTTCGGTGGGCCGCTCATCCGCCTGGGGAAGACGGCCAACGTCCCGCCTCGGCAATGCATACGTCCCCACGACATGCGCCACTGGTTCGTCCAGCCCTTCTGAATACAGAGCGACTTCACCCGTCGCCAGCGTACGGCCGACCTTCATGAGCTTGCAGACGCCGACGATGGCTCGGTCGGCGGGCGGCTTGCGCAAGAAGTTGATGCTGAGGTTTGTCGTGACCATCAGCGGGACGATGCCGATCTCGCCCATGAGCGCCACGTAGAGCGCCACATCCGCCACGGTCATCAGCACCGGGCCGGAGACCGTGCCCCCGGGCCGCAATTCGGCGTCGCCTACCTCGTGCCTGATCGTCGCGCCCATGTTGCCCGCGGCCACCACCTTGCACTTCGTCTGCGGGAATTCCGCGGTAAGGAAGTCGGAGATGGCGGTGGTCGAGGGCATGGTGCGTGATGGGCGCGCGTCATGGCGCCTGATTTCATCGAAAAAATGGACTGCTACGGGGATCGTAACGCCGGTCCAGGAGAGCTCGGAGCGGTCGAAGCGCCAAGAGCTGGCCTGATTTGCATCCGCACGCAGCCGGGCGAGCGGCTACGATCGGCCATGGCACTCCCTCGCGACATCAAACAGTTCTCCAGCGTCTTGATGTCCAGCGGGGCACCCGCGGCGCTGGCCTACCTGAACCAAGGTGTGCCCCACCGTTACAGCGCGATCTATCGCCTGGCCGACGAAAAGTTCGAGAACCTTTTCCTCCATGACAAGCAGGGCGAGATCACGCCGGAGTTTCTTGCGGTCGTCCCGTTCGAAATCAGTTTCTGCCAGTTCGTCCTGCGCGACGGCGTTTTCACGACGAACGATTCGGCGGCCGATCGGCGGCTCGACGGGCACCCTTACCAGGGCGTGATGGTGAGCTACCACGGCGTGCCCATCGCCGGCGACGATGGCAGCTTGCTCGGGACGCTGTGCCACTTCGACGTGTCGAAGCACCCGCTCGCAAAAGACGAGTTCGCGCTGCTGCAAAGTGCGGCCAGAACGCTGCCGAGCTATCTGCATCGCGCAGACGGCTAAGTCCAGCCCAGGTCCAATTGGCGGAGCGTTGCGCGGAAAGCGATGCGGCCTTGGTCAAGCCTGATCTCCACGACGCTTTCTTATCGGGACTCGGCGCGCGGTTTCTCGCTGGCGGCAGACCGCTCGCAGGCGACGAAGGTGATTTTGCGTTTCGATTGAATCGAGATGAATCGCTGGGTTGAGTCGTCCTTCTCCTACAGCAACGCCGACCCGTCGTGCTCACCATGACTGAATGAACACACCCATCAAACTCACCGTGACCGAGCCGACACCAGGCTCGTTCATCTGGACCCTGTTGGAAACCGACGCAGAGGGAACGCACCCGTTGGTACTCCGTCGCGCGGAGGATGTCAGCGATTCGTATGAGGTGGCGCTGGCAAGCGGCAAGCGCGCACTGGATGCTGCGATCCGACAGCGAGCATCGCGGGCCGCTGCCGTCGGCTGAACTGACTTTCTGCTGCCCGCTGGCCTGCTGGCTTGTTGGCGTCAGTGGTTCGACAGCGAGCCGTGCAACGCCTCTGCGCGTATCTCGAGCTGGCACACCACCTGCCTTGCCAGAAACTGCAGCATGTCGATCTGAGCAGCATCGATGGCGCCCGGTCGCCAGTCGGTCACGCACAGTGCACCGACCGCGTGACCCGATGTCGTCACCAACGGCGCGCCCGCGTAGAACCGAACGCCGTTGGATGCGGTCACGAACGGGTTGTCCATGAATCGCTCGTCCTTGGTCGCGTCGCTCACGACCAGCACTTCTTCGGGCTTTTGGATCGCATGGGCGCAGAACGAAAACTCCCGGGGCGTTTCGCTCGCTTCGATGCCGACCTTCGACTTGAACCACTGACGTTCGACATCGATGAGCGCAATGGCCGCCGCTGGGGTACCGCAGATCCGGGCCGCGATGCGCGTAAGGTCGTCGTAGTCCTTTTCGGCGGTCGAATCGAGCACGTGCAGGCCCTCGAGCGCTGCCAGCCGGCTGGCTTCTCTGGTTTCGCTGTCGGACAACATGGGGCGTACTCCTGGGGTAACCATTGCTCGTGAAGTCACACAGTTCTGCAACTTCTTTGAAGCACGGTACAGCCACAGCCGGCGCACCGGTGTAGTTCAGGACGACGTTCGGGCCGAGGGGCGTCGTGATCGACTTCACGTTGCAAGGCACGCTTCGATCGGCGGCAACCGCAACACACCAGAGTGCGAACTTTGCGCTTACACGATGCGCCGCTCGGTCACCAGAAACGCTGTGATCTCCGACAGAAACGTCTTGGCGTGTGCCATCGTGACTTGGCCTGCCGGCGATGCGAAGGCGGCGTCCAGCGTCTCTGCATCGGCGAACCACAGCTCGACGATGCCGTCGATCGGCAACTCGGCATAGTCGCAACGTTGGCCCTTGACGCGCTCGCGCTCGACCACCACGTTCTGCCGGTAGCCGCCGATACCGGGCATGCGGCGCACGTGATCGGCATGGACCCGCCACTCGTGGCGGAACGCCGCTTCGGTCAGGTCGGGCCGCCGCTTGAGCGTCGAGATGCGTTTCAGCAACTGCCCGCGTTCCGGTGGCGGCGGCAGGTCGACCACCACGGTGCGCTCGGCCGTGACGATGCTCAGGTCGCCCAGAAAATGCTTCTCGTCGGCGATGAGATCTGCGGCCAGCGCACCGTCGCTGAAAGCCTGGCCCGCCTGCTCGGCATCGTCGAAGCTCAACTGCGAAAAACCATCGAAGTCCCACGGACCGCGCGCGAAGTCGATGCCGCGTTGCAGTCGATCCGTGACTGCGTTCTGCCAATATTCGCGCAACCGCGGCGCCCTGGCTGCCAGCGGGCCGTGCGTGTCTTTCCAGTAACTTTGAAAAGCCTCGTCGGTCCACTCCGGCTTCTTCTTGATCAAGCCCATTCGGATGTTCATCGGTCGGTACTCCGTGTCGTTGTGTCTTCAGGCTGGCTCGCCGCCGCCCTTGCTTTCGCGAGGCCCGGCGCGCGCTTGGCCAGCCACACGCCATGGCGCAGCGGCCATCGCTCGTAACCTGGATCGATGCCGAGCGCCGCGGCCGCGTGGTGCGGCCAGTACGGATCGAACAAAGCTTCGCGCCCGAGGGCGATGAGATCGGCTTGCCCATCGGCCAGCACCCGCTCCGCCTGCAGCGGGTCGACGATCATGCCGACCGCCTGCGTCAAGACCTCCGCCTCGTGCCGGATACGGTCGGAGAACGGCACCTGGAAGCCGAGGCCGCGCGGCACCGGCAGTGCGCGTGTTTCTTCGGTGAGGCCGCCCGAGGAGCAGTCGATCACGTCGACGCCGCAGCGCTTGAGCTCGCGCGCCAGCACCACGGAGTCGTCGAGGTTCCAGCCATCGACGCTGCCGTCGACGGCAGACAAGCGACAGAACAGCGGCTTGGCTGCCGGCCACGCGGCTCGCACCCGCGACGCGATCAGCAGCGCCAGACGCATGCGACCGGCAATGTCGCCGCCCCACTCGTCCGTCCGGTGGTTCGCGTTGGGCGACAGGAAGCTGGCGACCAGATAGCCGTGCCCGAAATGCAGCTCGATGACGTCGAATCCCGCCTGGTCGGCACGCACTGTCGCATCGACGAAGCGGGCGACGACCGCTTCGATGCCGGCTTCGTCCAGTGCCGCCGGTGCCGACCAGCCCGGTCCGGCCGGCAATGCACTCGGGCCCAGCCGCTCCCAGGGTTCGTCGTCCGCAGCGAGCTGCGATTCGTTCAACGCCGCGCCGCCTTCCCACAGCGGCTGGCTGCCCGACTTTCGGCCCGCATGCGCCAGCTGCACGCCGATCGCGCCACCGTTGGCATGCACGAAATCGACGATGTCGCGCAGGGGCGCGATCTGGCTGTCCTTCCACAGTCCGAGGTCCGCGGTACCGATGCGCCCGCGCGGGTCGACCGCCGTGCTCTCGGTCAGGATCAGGCCGGCACCGCCGAGCACGAACTTGCCGAGGTGGACCATGTGCCATGGCGTGGCGTGCCCTTTGTCCGCGGCGTGCTGGCACATGGGCGAAATGACGATACGGTTGCGCAAGGTCAGTTCACGGATCTGCAGCGGGCTGAAGAGCAGGTTCGGGGTCGCATTCATGGGACGCGCTCCAGTGGTTCGAGAACGTTGCGGTGCCGGCCCATGAGCGCGGTGAACACGAAGGGCAGCACCAGCAGGCCGATGGCGGCGACTGCGAACACCGCCGCGGCCGAGAAGCGATCGACCAGCCGTGTCGCCAACGACAAGCCGACCGATTGCCCCAGAAAAAGTGCACTGGCAAAAAGCGAGACGGCGGTGCCGCGCACCGTCGGCGTCATCTGCGTGGCCTGCGTCTGCAGTGTGTTGTGCAAGGCGTAGAAGCCGAAGCCCGCGAGCAGGCAGGCGGGCAAGGCCCATTGCCAGGTCGTCGCCAGTGCCAGCGTCGTGAACGCGCATGCCAGACAGGCGCCGCCCAACTGCGCCAACCCGCCCTCGCCCAGTCGTTGCACGAGTCGACGTGCGCACCGGCTGTAGACCAGGCCGCCGATGCCGTAGAGCGATGCGACGGCACCCGCGATGCTCAGCGACAAGCCGAAGCGGTGGTGCAGATGACTCGGAATGAATGCGAGCGCGCTGAAAGCCAGCGCGCCTTCGACGAAGGTGATGGCGAGCACCGACCTCGCCCATTTGCCGGACAGCACTTCCGCGAAGCGGCGCAGCGTTGTGCCGGGTGCCGCATCGCCGTGCGATGGCAGCGGCTCGCGTCGCATAAGAAGCAGCGTGCCACTGACAAGGAACACGGCGGCCAGCATCGCGAAAGCCGCCTTCCAGCCGAGCGAATCTGCGACCACCGCGCCGAGCCACTGACCCGCCACCATGCCGAACACCGTGGCGCCGAGAAA
>CAXTCC010000085.1:0-15389 GCA_964242015.1 uncultured Variovorax sp. | reverse complement strand
CGTGATACGCCATGTTCATCTGCACGCCGCGCTTCTGGTTGGCGAGCGTCATCACAGCACCGACATACTCCTGCGGCATGTAGAGGTGCACCGTCACGATCGGCTCGCGGATTTCCGACATGCGGCCGACGTCGGGCATCTTCGACGGGTTCTCGACCATGATGACTTCGCCGTCGCTGCGCACCACCTGGTAGACCACGCTCGGCGCAGTCGTGATCATGTCCTGATCGAACTCGCGCTCGAGGCGCTCCTGCACGATTTCCATGTGCAGCAAGCCGAGAAAGCCGCAACGAAATCCGAAGCCGAGCGCCTGGCTTACTTCAGGCTCGTAACGCAGCGACGAATCGTTGAGCTTCAATTTTTCGAGCGCATCACGCAGCGATTCGTACTCGCTCGCTTCGGTCGGATACAAGCCCGCGAACACCTGCGGCTGTATTTCCTTGAAACCTGGCAACGCCTCGGTGGCAGTGGCAGCGGCGCCCCCGGTGCCAGTCTTGATGAGCGTGACGGTGTCGCCGACCTTGGCGGCCTGCAACTCCTTGATGCCCGCGATGATGAAACCCACTTCGCCTGCTTCGAGCGACTGCCGGACTTCGGTCGCCGGCGTGAAAACGCCGAGGCTGTCGGCGTTGTAGCTGGCACCCGATGCCATCATCTTGATGCGCTCGCCCTTGACGAGTCGACCGTCCACCACGCGCACCAGCATCACCACACCGACGTAAGCATCGAACCAACTGTCGACGATCATCGCTCGCAGTGGTCCATCGGGATTGCCGCGCGGCGGCGGCATGCGCTTCACGACTGCTTCGAGAATTTCATCGATGCCCATGCCGGTTTTCGCCGAACATGGAATCGCATCGGTCGCATCGATACCGATCACGTCTTCGATTTCAGTGCGCGCGTTGTCAGGGTCCGCGTTCGGCAAGTCCATCTTGTTGAGCACGGGCACGACCTCGACGCCGAGGTCGAGCGCGGTATAGCAATTGGCAACGGTCTGCGCCTCGACGCCCTGCGATGCATCGACAACCAGCAGAGCTCCCTCGCAGGCGGAGAGCGAGCGACTCACTTCATATGAGAAGTCGACATGGCCCGGCGTGTCGATCAAATTCAGGTTGTAGACCTGTCCATCGAGGGCCTTGTAATGCAGCGCAGCGGTCTGCGCCTTGATGGTTATCCCACGCTCTTTCTCGATGTCCATCGAGTCCAATACCTGCGCTTGCATCTCTCGCTCTGCGAGACCGCCGCAACGCTGAATCAAGCGGTCTGCGAGCGTCGACTTGCCATGGTCGATATGAGCAATGATCGAGAAATTTCTGATGTGATTCATCAACGGGGACGCTTAAGTACTTGAATTGGCTCGTGCGCAGAAGGCGACAGGCAAGAAAAAAGGGCGCGTCTTACGGAGACGCGCCCTGAACCAACAAGCAATGGCAACTGCAGTAGTTGGAACTTCATTGTAGGCAAAAAGGGAGGTACGCACATCCAGGAACTGGTCGGAAAAGGTCGTTGCAGGTCAGCAACAAGAAAGTTATAAACAGCTTATCAACAACAACGGTGGATCGTTCACTGAACAAGTTGTGGGCGATCTGTGGACCGCCGGTGGACTGTTGCATGGAATACCGCATCGTGAAGACGACGGCACCGCTTATGCGTCAACGACCGCCTCCCGAGCCTTCATTCTACCAAACCGGTTCTTAACACGCACTTCAAGTTAGTTGACGCTAACAAAATGCAGTCCGGCGAGGCGTGGAAAAATTTTTGTTACCGGCTCTGTTTTCGTTTCAACCAAGCCTCAAAACTGCCAAGAACCCGACTATTTGGTGGGGCCACTTGACGCCCTGCTCGTATCACACGTCATCGGAACGGGCTGCCATGAAGGTCCTAACGTGAGGGTCGAATCAAGGCGTATTGAGCCCATTCGCCGCGACGTACCAACACCGTCACCGGCTTGGCTTTGTCGGCCTTGCCGATGGCGTTCTCAAATTCATGGACGTTGGCCACCTCCGCGTTACCCACTGCCAGAATGACGTCGCCCTCTTTCAACCCAGCGCGCGCCGCGCCCTCGGTAGCAGCATCGATCTTTACGCCACCCTTGAGCTTCAGTTCCTTTTTCTGCGCATCGCCAAGCTCGCTCACCGCAAGGCCGAGTGACTTGGCAGCTGCGGATGTCGGGGCGACTTTGGGTGCAGGCTCTTCCTTGTCGGACGCGCGTTTCATCGGCTTGTCTGGCTCGATTTCGGCGATCGTCACCGTCAGGTCCTTGGCGCTGCCGCGACGGAACACGGTCAGCGTGCTCTTTGTGCCAGGCTTTGTGTTGCCCACCAGACGCGGCAGGTCGCTCGGCTTCTCGATGGCTTTGCCGTCGAACTTGGTAATGATGTCGCCCGGCTCCACGCCAGCCTTCTCTCCCGGCGAACCTGCTTCGACGCTGCGCACAAGCGCGCCCTGCGCCTTGCCCAGCCCGATCGACTCGGCCACATCCTTGCTGACCTGATCGATCTGCACGCCGATGCGTCCGCGCGAAACGCGACCCGACGTACGGAGCGCATCGCTCACCCTGATCGCCTCGTCGATGGGAATCGAAAAGGAGATACCCATGAAGCCGCCCGAGCGAGAATAGATCTGGCTGTTGATACCTACGACTTCGCCGCGCATGTTGATGAGCGGGCCGCCCGAATTGCCGGGATTGATCGCCACATCGGTCTGGATGAAAGGCAGGTAGTCGCCGGTATCACGCTGCTTGGCGCTGACGATGCCAGCGGTCACGGTGTTTTCGAGACCGAAAGGAGAGCCGATCGCCATCACCCATTCGCCAACCCGAAGCTTGGAGATGTCCCCGACCTTGACGGCCGGCAGGCCGGTCGCTTCGATCTTGACCACCGCCACATCTGAGCGTTTGTCGGCGCCGATGAGCTTGGCTTTGAACTCGCGTTTGTCAGGCAATGTGACCATGACCTCGGACGCATCTTCGACCACATGCGCGTTGGTCATTACGTAGCCGTCGGCGGTGAGGATGAAACCAGAGCCGACGCCACGGGGCCGCTCTTCTTCAGGCACCGGTTGCTGTGGTCGATTGGGTTTCGGCGCGCCCCGCGGCGTCCCCGGCGTGCCGCCGGGAGCACCCGGAAGCGGCTGTCCGAAGAAGCGGCGAAAGAACTCTTGCATCTCTTCGTCCATCTCGCCATTGCCGCCGCGCTGAGCGACTTTTTCGATGGTGCGGATGTTGACGACCGATGGTCCGACCTGATCAACGAGGTCGGTGAAGTCCGGCAATGTCCGCGTCTGCGCCTGGACCGCAGCAACAGGCAAAAACGATCCGGTAGCGCCAGCAACGGCCATAGCGAAAGCCAGCAGACAAGTGCGGAGTTTTTTATCCTTGGCGTAAAACATCATCATCGAATTTCTTTCAATAGAAGACAGCTTGGCGACGCTATGAATCGAACGCTACCAGTTTGATTCAGCATGGTCGAGTGGCGGAAGCAGACGGCTCCGTATGGGACTTGCCGGTGTGACTCAACGTGTACGGGCAAGGCTCTGCGCAAACGCAGCGAGCGTTTGCGGCGGCACTTCGCCGACCGCTGTCAGCCACCAGTCGCCGCCACTGTCGACAAGACGACGGGTCATCGTGTAGGTGGCGCCGAGCATCAACAGAACCTCTTGTGGCTGGCGCTGTGCGTCGTACGGCTCGATAAAGAGCGAGACGGAGGCAAGACCGTCGGAAAAAGTCCACTGCACCGTGCGTTCCCGGGTGCCGGCACCACCCATGGCGCGCCGATAGCAGCTTGTCGACTTGAACCCTGCCACTGGCATCTTGAGCTGCCAGCCCTCTGCCAAGGGCGTGGTGCGTTCAAGCTCCGACTTTTCGACGCGATAGCCCGCCGTGCTCTGCATCATTTGCGCCAGCGCATGCACCTTGACCGGGGCGTCGAGTTGCAACTCCGAGAACGCCGACTGCTCGACGATTTTTCCGTCGCCGTCGATGGTCTGCAATTTGACAACGAGGCCAGACCGATGCTCGCTCCAGATTCGATAGCCGAAGCGCAAGCTGTCCTGCGGCACGAGGCTGACGACGTCGGTGTCGAACCCCGCGACACGATCATGTCCCAGCATGCGCACGCCGTAAAAGTCTGCGATCGAAGAATCAGGCGCGCCGAGCAAGTTCGGAAACAGCTCCAGGTTCTCGCGCTTTTCGCTCTTCACGACTTTGGTGTCGGCAAGAAAAGTCATGACATGGTCGTTGCGCCGAAAGGTAGACCGCACGGGCCCGGTCAGCGCCTCGACGCGCTCGAGCTGAAGATCGCCTTCACGCGCATGCCAAATGCGAGCGCTCGACAGGTTGCCCGCCGCCGCCGATACGACGAAGGTGCCGACATAGCTGCGATCCCGCGACGCAGCGTGCATTCGCTGAAGCCATTCGACAATGCCCAAATTCTCGAGCTTCGGCGCTTCACCGACAGGCGCTCGCACGACCGGCTTTTTAGAAGCCGGATCGCCGCGCAATTGCGCCACTGCGAACTGCGTCACGCACAGCGCCGCAAACACGACGGTCAACCTGCGCGCAGGAATCGGCAACGAAACTTTCATCGGTTCGGATCGGCTTCCGCTGTCAGCGCGAAGGGGCTTCGAACGTCGCGTTGCGGAGGAACCCCGATGGCATTTGCGATGCACCGCCGGCCTGGCGATGCGCTTCGAGCAACTCGTCCAGCCGGGGGTCGCGCAGCATCACCTGAGGATTGCCGTTACCGACCATCACGCGTGTTGCCGAGAGAGCGGCCGGGCTCGCCGCTGCCAACGGCTGTGTCGGCGTCGGCGTCGGCGTCGTACTGGCTACGGCCACGACCGGCGCAGTCTGAATTTGCTGCTGTGCCAACTGGGGACCGGCTGGCGTGCTGTTCGTCCCAACCCAACTCCATCCGATCGCGGCGGCGGCAGCCAGCGATGCAGCGCCTGCCACGAGCTTCCAGCGAAACACCGGTTCGTTGGCAGCCTCGATCCGATTCGGCACATGCGCTTGAGTTTGAATCGGTGCCGACATCGTTACGGCAAGCGGTGCTTGAACAGACTCTGCCACGATGATCGGGTCTTCGGACAGCCGCTGCTGGAAGCGAGCCAGAAACATCGTGCTGTCACTGCAGGGCGAATGCGCTCCGGTTCGGAGGGCATCACCCAACAGGTGATAGCTCTGCCACGTTGCGCGCAAATCTTCTTCCACCGCGAGCCGGGCCACGACGGCGGTGAACTCATCGCCGTGCAACTCGCCATCGGCAAGAGCAGAAATTTGTTCGAGGACTGTCTTTGACTGGTTCATTTGATTCACCTGCTTACCAACGCTTGCCGGACTGGTTGTCCAGCATGGGCTTGACCCGGGCCGATATGGCCTCCCGCGCGCGAAAAATCCGCGAACGCACCGTGCCGATAGGGCAATCCATGACCTCGGCAATCTCTTCGTAGCTCATGCCCTCGATCTCGCGCAGCGTCACGGCCTGACGCAACTCGGCCGGCAATGCCTCCATTGCGGCCTCGACGGCTCTGGCAATTTCAGCGGCGGCCAATACCGTTTCGGGGGTCTCGTCGCTGATTGGTTCATTTCCAGGCCGGTAAGTTTCATCATCGTCGTCGGAACCAGGACGCAACGCGCTTTCTGAGATGGTCGGATCGCGCTTCATGTCGACCAACGCCTTTTTGGCGGTGTTGACGGCGATCCGGTAGAGCCAGGTATAGAACTGCGCGTCGCCCCGAAACTGGTGCAGCGCGCGATACGCCCGAATAAAGGTTTCTTGTGCGATGTCTTCGACCAGGTCGACATCGCGCACCATGCGTCCGATCAGCCGTTCGATACGTCGTTGGTACTTGATCACCAGCAGCTCGAAAGCTTTCTGGTCACCGGCGACGGTGCGCTGAACGAGTTGAAAGTCGACTTCGCCGGGTTTGGGCGCCGCCAGTGCCTCGTCGACCGTTGCATCCTCGGTGACGGCTGGCGCCGCAGACAAGTAAGGATCGGGCGGCGCAGGAGGAACGGGAGGGTTCGCTTTGCTCATGGCGCGACCTTTGCCGTCCTCGAGGACTCGCTCGATGACAATGCGCGCGCGAATATCGCCCTGCGCAGGTCTTGCCAGCGCTCGGAGCGGGCGCGACGCTCGAGCCACAGCCAGCGAGCGCGCTGTTTTGGTTCGTCAAGCCGAACCAACATCAGAACTTGCAGGTCCAGCAAAACCACAATTTTGGCGGCCTTGCGTGCATCAAGTCCCGAAAGCGACCATTCCTGACCATCGAAAACCAGATCGACGATCGTCCCGTAGCCCAACGTGCGCTGCGCAGCCACCGCTGACAAGACGACGCTCGCCACCAGCAGCGCCTGCCGCCAACCCCAATGGTCGAATTGCAACAGCGCCGCTCCGGCACAGCAAGCACCAATCGCCCAGAGACCGCCCAAAACGCGCATTGCGTTGCGCGAACGCCCCACCGGATAGCTCACCGACGGGGCGCTGTGCATCGGAGAATGGTGATCAAGCGCGCTTGAACACCAGCGTGCCGTTGGTGCCGCCGAAGCCGAAGTTATTTTTGACGGCGACGTCGATCTTCATATCGCGCGCTTCGTTGGCGCAGTAGTCCAGGTCGCACTCCGGATCCTGGCTGAAGATGTTGATGGTCGGTGGGCTTTTCTGATGGTGCAGCGCAAGCACGGTGAAGACAGACTCGATCCCGCCGGCGCCGCCCAGCAAATGGCCGGTCATCGACTTGGTCGAATTGACCACCAGCTTTTTCGCGTGCGCACCAAAGGCGTTCTTGATGGCATTGGTTTCATTGACATCGCCGATCTGCGTCGAGGTCCCATGGGCGTTCAGGTACTGCACTTCGTCAGCATTCACACCGGCATTGGCCAGCGCCATGTTCATCGAACGGCGGGGGCCGTCGACGCTCGGCGCAGTCATGTGATACGCATCCGCGCTCATTCCGAAGCCTGAAATCTCGGCATAGATCTTGGCGCCGCGCGCCTTGGCATGCTCGTATTCTTCAAGCACCATCACGCCGGCGCCCTCGCCCAGGACGAAGCCATCGCGGTCCTTGTCCCACGGACGCGATGCCGTTTTCGGATCTTCGTTGCGCGTCGAAAGCGCGCGTGCAGCGGCGAAGCCACCGATGCCGAGTGGCGACACAGTCGCCTCGGAACCACCGGCGACCATGACATCGGCGTCGCCGTACTCGATCATCCGGGCCGAAAGACCGATCGCGTGAAGGCCCGTGGTGCAAGCCGTGACGACAGCGATATTCGGACCCTGAAAACCATACTTGATCGATACATGACCAGAGATCATGTTGATGATCGACGCGGGCACGAAGAAAGGCGACACACGGCGCGGGCCGCGATTCACCAACTCAGCGTGCGTCGCCTCGATCATCGGCAGACCGCCAATGCCCGAGCCGATGTTGCAGCCGATGCGAGTGGCCTCTTCAGGCTCCAACGCGTCGCCGGTTTTGAGGCCGCTGTCTTGCACCGCCTGCATGGCGGCCGCCATCCCCAGGTGAATGAAGCGGTCCATGTGACGCGCTTCTTTTTCGGAGATGTACTTCGTGATGTCGAAGCCCTTCACTTCGCCCGCAAACTTGCAGGCAAAGGGACTGGCGTCGAAAGAGGTGATGGTGTCGATGCCCGAATTGCCGGCCAACAAGTTGGTCCAGGATTCGGCCACCGTGTTACCGACAGGAGCGATGCAACCGAGCCCGGTCACGACGACGCGGCGTTTGGTCATGCCGGCAAACCTTTCTGGGAGCGTCGGGCCGGGAGCAAGCCCGTGGCCCAACCGGCCGTTCAGGCCTTTTGATTCTTGGATGCGTAATCGACGGCGTTTTGAACCGTCGTGATTTTTTCTGCGTCTTCGTCAGGGATCTCGATGCCGAATTCGTCTTCGAGTGCCATCACGAGTTCGACCGTGTCGAGCGAGTCGGCACCGAGGTCGGCCACGAAAGATTTTTCGTTGGTGACCTGGGACTCTTCCACGCCGAGTTGTTCGGCAATGATTTTTTTGACACGTGCTTCGATATCGCTCATTTGGTTCCCTCTGGGGGTTGTAAGTAATCGGTGGATTTTAGCCGGGCGGATTGTGGCATTTGCCGCATCGCCTTTACGGGAAAAGATTGCGCCGGGTGGCTACATGTGCATGCCGCCGTTGACGTGCAATTCTTGCCCCGTCACATAAGCTGCTTGGGGCGATGCGAGGTAGGCGACCGCATGTGCGATGTCGGCCGGCTTGCCCAAATGACCCAACGGAATTTGCGACAGCAGCGCTTGCTGTTGCGCCGGCGGCAGGCCGGCAGTCATGTCGGTTTCGATGAAGCCGGGAGCGACGCAATTGACTGTGATGTTGCGGCTACCGAGTTCGCGCGCCAGTGCGCGTGTCATCCCCGCGACGCCGGCCTTCGAGGCTGCGTAGTTGGCCTGGCCTGCGTTGCCGGAAGCGCCCACCACGCTGGTAATGCTGATGATGCGGCCGTAGCGCTGCTTCATCATCGGGCGGATGACTGCGCGCGACAGGCGGAACACGGCTTTCAGGTTGGTGTCGATGACCGCATCCCAGTCGTCGTCCTTCATGCGCATCGCCAGGTTGTCTCGCGTAACGCCAGCGTTGTTCACAAGGACGTGGATCGCGCCGAAGGCTTTCACGATCTCGTCGATCAGCGCCTCGACCGCCGGGGCGTCATTGACGTCGAGCGCGCGGCCGCGGCCATCGAAGGCATTTAGCGTCGAAGTGATCTTGGCCGCGCCGTCCTCGGTGGTCGCCGTGCCGATGACCTTGAGTCCGCGCTGAGCGAGTTCGAGCGCGATGGCCGCGCCGATGCCGCGCGACGCGCCTGTGACCAAGGCGACCTGGCCTTCGAATTTGGGAATGCTCATATAAGGAGGAATTGCTGCGGGCTGTCGGCTGTTCGGGCTTGTCAGCCGGCTAGCGAGTGCTTGGTTTCGGCGAGCGTCGCCGGGTCGTACACCGCCCCCGCGATCAAATCGGGCGCGATGCGCTTCGCCATGCCGGCAAGCACCCTGCCCGGCCCGCACTCGATGATGGCGCCGACGCCACGTGCTTTCAAGGCCTGCACCGTCTCGACCCAGCGTACCGGTCCGGCCGCCTGCCGCACCAGTGCGTCACGAATGCGATCGGCATCGGTTTCGACATTGACATCGATATTGTTCAGCACCGGAATTTGAGGCGCTGCCAATGACACCGTCGCGAGTTTGGCGCGGAGCGCTTCAGCCGCCGGCTTCATCAGGCTGGAATGAAAAGGGGCCGATACCGGCAATAGCAGTGCACGTTTGGCGCCGTTCGCTTTGAGCAATTCGCAAGCTTTGTCGACTGCCGCTTTGCTGCCGGCGATCACCGTCTGCATCGGATCATTGAAGTTCACGGCTTCGACGATTTCAGCGCTGTTCGCACCGAATGTGGCCGTCGCTTCGGCACACCCCGCGATAACTTTGTCGCTTTCCATGCCGAGGACCGCCGCCATCGCACCGGTGCCGACCGGCACTGCCTTCTGCATCGCGTCGGCACGAAAGCGCACCAGCGGTGCTGCTTGCGCAAGGGTCAAGACGCCGGCAGCCACCAGCGCGGAATATTCGCCCAGCGAATGACCTGCCACCATGGCGGGCACGGCGCCGCCTTCTGCTTGCCAGGCACGCCAGGCCGCCACGCCTGCCACGAGCATTACCGGTTGGGTGTTGGTGGTCAGCGCGAGCGCTTCCCTGGGACCGTTCTTGATCAGCAGGCCGATGTCTTCGTCGAGCGCATCGGATGCTTCGCGCAAGGTTGCAATGACTGCCGGATGGTCGCCCCAACCGTCGAGCATGGCCACGGCTTGGGAGCCTTGACCTGGAAAGACGAAAGCAAAAGATGTCATATTTTTATGTCTCCTACAAGGTCGCAGGGCTACAAATTCAAGAGCACCGCGCCCCAGGTGAAGCCGCCGCCGACACCTTCGAGCAATACTAGGTCGTTCTTTTTCACCTTGCCGGAGCGCACTGCTTCGTCGAGCGCCAGCGGAATCGAAGCGGCCGACGTGTTGCCATGCTCATGTACGGTGACGATCAGCTTTTCGAGCGGCAACTTGAGCTTTCTCGCCGTGCCTTCCATGATCCGGATATTGGCCTGATGCGGGATCAGCCAGTCGATGTCGGCCTCGGTTTTGCCCGCCTTGGCCAGAGTGGCCCGCGCCGCGTCTTCCAGTACACGGACTGCCAACTTGAAAACGGCTTGGCCGTCCATGTGCAAGAGCGGTGTGCCGAGCACCTTGCCGCCGGAAACGTGCCCCGGAACGCAGAGGATGCCGACATGCTTGCCGTCGGCATGAAGATCGCTCGAAAGAATGCCGGGCTCATCGCTCGCCTCGAGCACGACCGCTCCGGCACCATCTCCGAACAGGACGCAGGTGGTTCGATCGTTGAAATCCAGAATGCGCGAAAACACCTCGGCGCCGACGACCAGAGCGCACTTCGCGGTGCCGGTCTTGATCAATGCGTCGGCTACCGTCAGCGCATAGACGAAACCGCTGCAAACCGCTTGCACATCGAAGACCGGGCAGCCTGCGATGCCCAATTTGTGTTGCAGGATCGCGGCGGAAGACGGAAACACCATGTCCGGCGTCGATGTCGCGACGATGATCAGGTCGATGTCGCTTGCCTTGCGGCCAGCCGACTCCAGCGCGTGCTTCGCCGCTTCGAGCGCCAGATCACTGGCGCCGATGTCCGGCTCGGCAAAGTGACGGGCGTGAATACCGGTTCGATCGATGATCCACTGATCGGAGGTTTCGATGCCGCGCTGCGCCAGATCGGCGGCGAGTTCGTCGTTGGTCACCCGACGCGGTGGCAAAAAGCTTCCGGTACCGGTAATACGTGAAAAAGGAATCATCAAGCGTGAAGCGCCGCGGGAGCGACCGGCGCCGCCGAATCGTGCCGTGCGAGCAGTGGCGCGGCGTGGGCGATGCGTGATCGCACGCGATCTAGCAAGTTGTTGCGAGCGGCATCATAAGCGCGATCAAGGGCGTGCCCAAAAGCCACCGCGTCGGCCGAGCCATGACTTTTGAACACCAGACCACGCAACCCAAGAAGCGCTGCGCCGTTGTACCTACGGTGGTCCAACCGAGTCTTAAACGCTTTTAGAACCGGATATGCCACAACAGCTGCAGCTTTGGTGAAGATATTGCGCGAAAACTCGATTCGAATGAACTCGCCGATCATCGACGCTACGCCTTCACTGGCTTTGAGGGCCACATTGCCGACAAAGCCATCGCATACGACGATATCGGTCGTCCCCTTGAAGATATCGTTGCCTTCGACGTTTCCGTAAAAATTCAAATCCTGCGAGTTGGCAGCCGTTTTCAACAGTTGGCTGGCTTTTTTGATCGTTTCACTGCCTTTAATCGCTTCTTCACCGACATTCAACAAGCCCACTGTCGGCGATTCATTGCCGGTAAGCGCAGACACCAACGCAGAGCCGAGTACCGCAAACTGAAGTAGATCCTCAGCATCGCAATCGATGTTGGCGCCCAAATCCAGCACCGTGGTCGCGCCACCTTTGATATTGGGAAGCTGCGGGGCGATGGCAGGCCTGTCGATGCCATCCATGGTTTTAAGCAGATAACGCGCGATCGCCATCAATGCGCCCGTGTTGCCCGCTGAAATCGCCGCTTGCGCGGAACCATCTTTTACCTGCTGGATGGCAACCCGCATGGAAGAGTCCTTCTTCCGGCGCAATGCGACTTCAATGGGGTCGTCCATCGCCACCACTTCACTTGCCGGAATCAGCGTGGCGCGAGGGTGCGAAAAACCAGCCAATGCGGCTGGCGCCCCTACCAAAATAAGAGCAGCCTCGGCATGCCGGTCAAGAAAGGCACGACAAGCGGCCAGCGTAACGCTGGGACCATGGTCGCCGCCCATGCAATCCACGGAAAGCGTAATCACAGGCGGCACAGCAGACGATGCAAAAGGCGTAGCCATCAAAACAAAGGCCCGATGCTACGGAAAAAGTAGCTTCGGGCCTTGGCCTTGGCGTGCGAAGTCAGGCTTCGGACTTGTTCTTGAGCACCTGACGACCACGGTAGAAACCATTGGGGCTGATGTGGTGACGCAAGTGCGTTTCGCCAGTGGTCGGCTCGACAGCGATGCCGGGAACCACGAGTGCGTTATGCGAACGATGCATGCCGCGCTTTGAAGGCGACTTTTTGTTTTGCTGGACGGCCATGATGGCTCCTGGGCTGATGAATGGGTGAGTGGATGCGCTTGAGGGCAGCAGGCCCCGAGACCGAAAGCGGCGCACGCGAAGCCCATGATTATAGCCCAGGCAGCGACGTTTCGCCAATCGGCTAATCCACCTTGCGTGGGCGCAACGCGTCCAGCACGGCGAACGGATTGGGCTTGGCAGCCTCTGCCTCCTCAAAATCGGCGTCCGCTACCGAAAGCTTGACTGGAACTGGACAGATCTCGTGAACCGGCGTGACAGGGATTTCCATCAACAACTCATCCTCGACAAGCTCCAGCAGATTGAAATCACGGCTCGTCACCAGAAGGTCTTCCTCGGAAACGTCGTCCTCGGCTTCCGCTGTCGCTTCGTCTGCCACGAAGCGGAACCAGCGGTCGACCTCCAGTTCGGTATCGACCGGAGTCAGGCAACGCTGGCAAACCAGTGGCACTGCAGTGTTTGCAACCAAGTGAAGCCAAGGAACAGAGCCACCGGTCGCGCCAGGGCGCTGCGCACCATGGGCCTCCCAGCGTACGGCAATGTCGTCGGCCGCATCGGCGAGTTCGGAAACCAGCCGGGGATACGTTTCAATCCTGTCGACCGCAGTGAGCGTGCCTTCATCGGCAGCAAAGCCGGCCACATCGAGCCTCGTGGGGGCGAATTCTCTGTTCATTTGCACCAGTCTAGCGCTCCCTCACAATCAAGGTTAATGCAACGTACCCTCATCCTGGCCTCCACGTCCCGATACCGCCGCGAATTGCTCGACCGTTTGCGACTGCCATTCGAAATTCACGCGCCCGACGTTGACGAAACACCGCGTCCGCAAGAGACGCCGCGTGCACTGGCCGAGCGGCTCGCGCTCGAAAAGGCCGATGTCGTGGCAGCCCGCTTTCCGGACGCCGTCGTGATCGGCTCGGATCAGGTCGCCGACCTGGCGGGTGAAGCGCTGGGCAAGCCCGGCGACCATGCGCGCGCCACGGCGCAACTGCAGCGCATGCGCGGCCAGACGTTGATTTTTCAGACGGCCGTGGCCGTGGTGTGCCACGCGACGGGCTTCGCACAACGCGATGTTGCTCCCGTGCGCGTCGTCTTCCGCAACCTCTCCGACGACGCCATCGAAAGCTATCTGCAAGCAGAGCAACCTTACGACTGCGCCGGGAGCGCCAAGAGCGAAGGTCTCGGTATTGCTTTGCTCGACGCCATCGACAGCGACGACCCGACGGCCCTCGTCGGCCTGCCGTTGATTCGCACCTGCCGTATGTTGCGCGCAGCCGGGATTGAACTGCTTTGACGCCCGGCAAGCTCTATCTGGTGCCGGCGCCGCTCGACTTCGGTTGCGACGTGCAGGCGCCGTTGCAAGACGCACTTCCGCTCGGCACGCTGCAAACGGCTGCGGGCATCACTCACTGGGTCTGCGAGAACGCCAAGTCCGCCCGGGCTTACCTCAAGCGCATCGACGCCGTCGTGCCCTTGGCCGCGCCATTACAGGCGCAGCAGATCCAGGAACTCCCGCGCGAAGTTCATAAGAAGGGCGACCACGCCGGCCAGTTCGATGCCAGGCCGCTGTTGACGGCTGCATTGGAGGGCCATGACATCGGCCTGCTGAGCGAAGCCGGCATGCCCGCCGTGGCAGATCCCGGCTCGTCGGTTGCACGCGCCGCGCACGAATTGGGGATCACCGTCGTGCCGCTGACAGGTCCGGTATCGCTGCTGCTGGCGCTGGCGGCCAGCGGACTGAACGGCCAGAACTTCGCCTTCGTCGGGTATCTCCCGCAGGACGCGGATGCCCGCAACCAACGCCTTCGGGAGCTTGAAACGACGGCCCTGCGCACCGGGCAAACGCAATTGTTCATCGAGACACCGTATCGCAACGCAGCGATGCTTCAGGCGCTGATGCAAACGCTGCAGCACCACACCAGGCTGGCGGTGGCCCGTGGCTTGACGCTGCCGACAGCGAGTGTGCGGAGCGACACGGTGAAAGCCTGGCGCGCCAAAGCGATCGCGGTGGATGAACGTCTGCCCGCGGTCTTTGCGATCGGACGCTGACTTGGGTGCCGCGTCGACCATCGATCCGACCATCGGCGACATCGCGGCCAGCAGCCGCTGGGCGACCCGATCGCAGTTTTTTTTCTCGGGGTTCATCTTTGCGACGTGGGGCGTCCATGTGCCGACCGTCAAGGCGCACTACGGCATCGACGAAGCGCAACTCGGGTTTGCGATGCTCGCTGCCGGTTTCGGCGCGTTGGCCGGCCTGTCGCAAGCCGGCCGGCTGATAGGCCGTTACGGCACGCGGAGCGTCGGCGCGCTTTGCGGATGCATCTATGCGCTGCTGCTCGCCGGCCTGCTGGCGATGCCCGGATACGTATCGCTGCTGGTGTTGCTGGCAGGCTTCGGCCTCGTGACGAGCGTGTTCGACGTCGCCATCAATACCGAAGCCGCGCAACTCGAATTGCGCAGCGGCGCACCGCTGATGAGCGGCATGCACGGTATGTTCAGCCTCGGCGGGATGGCGGGCGCCGTCAGCGGCAGTGCCGCACTCGCCGCGGGCCTGGCGCCTCAGTGGCACTTGATCGGGGTGGCCATCGCGATGGCCTTGGGCGTGGGTTTGTCTGCAATCTGGATGTCGGCAAGCACGCAGACGACGAACGCACTCCCGGGATCGGGTTTTCGCCTGCCTCATGGCGCGCTGGTGGTCCTCGGGGTACTTGCTGCCCTCGGCTTGATTGCCGAAGGCGCCATCTACGATTGGAGCGTGCTCTATCTGCAGCAGGAACTCGGCAGCCCGCAGCAGCAGGCCGCGCTGGCGTATGCCAGCTTCTCAGGCGCCATGGCGGCTGCGCGCTTCGGGGGCGATGCGATGCGCGCGCGTTTTGCGCCCGCCGTGTTGTTGCGCTGGAGCGCCCTGCTGGCGGCGGCATCGATGGCGCTTGTCTTGATCACCGAACTGCCGTGGCTCGCTCTGATCGGTTTTGCGGGTGTGGGCGTGGGGTTCGCCAACGTGGTGCCGATCCTGTTCTCCGCTTCGGCACGCGTGCCTGGCGTCGAACCTGCGCGAGGCATCGCAGCCGTATCGGCCGCTGCCTATCTGGGATTCATGGCCGGGCCGCCGGTGATCGGTCTGCTTGCCCGGCTCGGCTCGCTCACTGCCGCGTTGTACGTCGTTGT
>CAXTCC010000084.1:6541-15405 GCA_964242015.1 uncultured Variovorax sp. | reverse complement strand
GAGCGGCATCACGTTCGAGAACTGGTACCGGCAGGCTTCGCACGATCAACCGCGACTGCTGTACCTGACACGAGACGAGCTGATGCGGCACACGGCCGCCGGCATCACGACGCAGTCGTTCCCGCCGACGGTGCGACTCGGCGGGGTCGACTGCGCTGCCACCTATCTGCATGAACCCGGGGATGCCAAGGACGGACTGACTGTCAGCGTCCCGCTGTTCGTGCTGAATCAGGTCAGCGAAGAGCGCTGCGAGTGGCTGGTCACCGGCATGCTGAAGGACAAGATCCAGGCCCTGCTGAAGAGCTTGCCGCAGCGCCCGCGTTCGCGCCTGGTGCCACTGCCGGCCACCGCCGAGAAGCTGCTCGAAGCGCTGTCGGTGCCGGAGGTGTTCGGCGCCGGCTCGCTGACCGACGTGCTGCTGAAGCGCGTGCGCGACATGACCAGCATCGACGTGATGCGCGCCGACTTCAAGCTCGACATGCTGCCGCCGCATCTGTTCATGAACCTTCGGGTCGTCGACGAGCACGGTCGGCAGCTGGGCATGGGGCGCAACCTCGGCGCGCTCAAGGCCGAGCTGGGTGCGCAAGCGCGCGGTGCGTTCCAGGCACTGGCGGGGCTCAACGTGAAGGTCACGACGGCGCTGGACGGTGCGGATGGGCAGGCCGGTCGCGGCGAGAAGCCAGCGGGCAAAGAAGAAAAAGGAGACAAAGGTGGCTCCGGCGTGCGCGGCAATGCGACACCGACGCCGTCGCTGCCGGCCGGCCAGCGCTACACGACCTGGACCTTCGGCGAACTGCCGGAGTTGATGGAAGTGCGCCGAGGCTCGCAGTCGCTCATCGGCTTTCCGGCGTTGCTCGACGCGGGCGACGCGGTGACCATCGAGGTCTTCGACGAACCTGCCGTCGCGGCCGCGAAACACCGCGCCGGCCTGCGGCGCCTCGTTGCGCTGCAGTTGAAAGACGCGCTCAAGTATCTCGAAAAGAACATCCCCGATTTGCAGAAGATGGCGGTCGCGTACATGCCGCTCGGCACGTCCGACGAGTTGCGTGCGCAGATCATCGACGTCGCTCTCGATCGTGCCTTCTTGCAGGAGCCGTTGCCGACCGACGAATTCGCTTTCAAGCGGCGCATCGAGGAGGGCCGTGGCCGCCTGACGCTCATCGCCAACGAAGTCGCGCGGTTGACGGGCGTGATCCTGGTCGACTACGCCGCGGCAGTGCGCAAGATAAAAGACACCAAGGTGCAGCCAGATGCAGTTGGTGATGCTTCGCAGCAGTTGCAACGCCTCGTTGGCAAGCGCTTTCTGGCCGACACGCCGTGGCCGCAATTGCAGCACTTCGCGCGTTACCTGAAGGCCATCACCTTGCGGCTCGACAAACTGCGCGCGGACCCGGCCCGCGACGCTGCCAAGCTGGCCGAACTGCGGCCGCAGGAGCAGCGGTATTGGCGCCTCTTCGCCGAGCGCAAGGGCGTGACGGACGAGCGCATGAGCGAGTTCCGATGGTTGCTGGAGGAGTTGCGCGTCAGCTTCTTCGCGCAGGAATTGCGCACGCCGCAGCCGGTCAGCATCAAGCGGCTGGACAAGGCGTGGACGCAGCTGCACACCTGAATCCCCAGCGACCCGAGCGCGCACAAAAAAGCCCGCCGAAGGCGGGCTTTTTTAAAGCTCAGCGAGCAGTCGTCATATGCGGCCCATCAGCAGCAGCACGATCACGATGATCAGCACCAGACCCAGGCCGCCGCTCGGGCCATAGCCCCAATTGCGGCTGTGGCCCCAGGTGGGAAGGGCGCCAACCAGCAACAGGATGACGATAACCAGCACGATGAGCGAGACAGACATGGAGTTCTCCAGAGGGCATTGAAAAGAGGCCCTATCGTCTGTCTGCAAGTCGCATCGGCCTAGGGAATGCAGCCCCTTCGGCAGTCAGGGGACACCTACGAAACGTGTCAGAGCTTGGCGAGCCGGTCGAGCGCGTTCTGCAGCGTTTCGTCTTTCTTGGCAAAGCAGAAGCGCACCACGCGCTGGTCGAAGCCGTCGCCATAGAAAGCCGACAACGGAATGGCCGCGACACCGATCTCGCTCGTCAGCCACTGGCAGAAGTCGGCTTCGCCCAGGTCGCTGACGTCACCGATGTCCACGCATTGAAAGTAGGTGCCGGCGCTGGGCAGCAGCTTGAAGCGCGTCTTTGCCAGTCCGGCCGCGAACAGGTCGCGCTTGTGCTGATAGAACGCCGGCAGTTCGAGGTAGGGTGCTGCATCGGCCATGAAGTTCGCCAGTGCATGCTGCATCGGCGTGTTGACGGTGAACACGTTGAACTGATGTACCTTGCGGAACTCGGTCGTCAGTGCGGCGGGCGCCGCGACGTAGCCGACCTTCCAGCCGGTCACGTGGTAGGTCTTGCCGAAGCTGCTGACGATGAAGGCGCGCGCTGCGAGACCGGGAAAACGCGCGGCGCTCTGGTGCAGCGCGCCGTCGTAGACCATGTGTTCGTAGACCTCGTCGCTGATGAGAAATACGTCGGTCGGTGCAAGCAGCGCATCGAGCTGTCGCATCTCGGCCTCGGTCCACACGGTGGCGCTGGGGTTGTGCGGCGAGTTGACGATGATCGCGCGGGTGCGCGAAGTCATCGCAGCGCCGATCTTCTCGAAGTCGGGTCTGAAGGTACCCGGCGTGAGAGGCACGCGCACGACCGTACCGCCGGCCAGTTCGATGTTGGGCACGTAGCTGTCGTAGCAGGGCTCGAGCACGATGACCTCGTCGCCCGGCCGCACGACGGCCAGCACGGCGGTGATGATGGCCTGGGTGGCACCGGCGGTGACCGTGATCTCACTCGCGGCGCTGTAGCTGTGGCCATACAACGCGGTGACCTTGGCAGCGATGGCTTCGCGCAGCGCGGCGATGCCGGGCATCGGCGGATACTGGTTGTGGCCGGCTGCCATGGCTGCGGTCACGTCTTCGATCAGCTTGGGATCGCAGTTGAAATCCGGAAAGCCCTGACCGAGGTTGACCGCACCCTTTTCGGCAGCGAGTGCCGACATGACGGTGAAGATCGTGGTGCCGACGGCCGGCAGCTTGGTGCCCACTTCAGGGGTGCGCACCACGGTGGGGAAAGAAAGAACAGTGCTCATAGTTCGTAGTCTTGCTGGTGGCCCGACAGGGCCTTGGCGATGAGATTGCGGTCGAGCCGGTCGCTCAGCAACTCGGCAAATTTGAAAACGAAATTGCGCATGTAGGCGCTGCGCTTGAAGGCCACGCGCGCGATGTTGGTGCCGAAGATGTGGCCCATCGGCTTGACGACCAGGTCTGCATTGGTGTCGTCGCGCACCGCCATCTCTGCCACGATGCCGATGCCCAGGCCGAGCCGCACGTAGGTCTTGATCACGTCGGAGTCGATAGCTTCGAGCGCGATGCGCGGCGTCAGCTTCTTCTGCGCGAAAGCGGCGTCGATGCGTGTGCGGCCGGTGAACGACGGGTGGTACGTGATGATCGGCTCCGTCGCCAGATCTTCGAGCGACACCCGCTCCTTTGATGCCAGCGGATGGTCCTTCGGCAACACCAGCACGTGCTGCCACTCGTAGCACGGCAGGGTCACGAGCTCGGCGTAATCCGAAAGCGATTCGGTGGCGATGCCGATCTCTGCGATCTCGTCGATCACCATGCGCGCGACCTGATCGGGCGAGCCTTGATGCAGGCTCACGTTCACTTTGGGATAGGCCTCACGCAGCTTGGCGACCGGCACCGGCAACACGTATCGCGCCTGGGTGTGCGTGGTCGCGATCGACAGCGTGCCGCTGTCTTCGGCGCTGAACTGCTCACCGATGCGCTTCAGATTGCCGACCTCGCGCATGATCAGTTCGATGCTGGCCAGCACATGCTGGCCGGGCTCGGTCACTCGCTTGAGCCGCTTGCCGTGGCGCGCAAAGATCTCGACGCCGAGCTCTTCCTCGAGCTCGATGATGGCTTTGGAAACGCCGGGCTGCGAGGTGTGCAACGCCTTGGCGGCCTCGGTCAGGTTCAGGTTGCGCCGCACGGCTTCCTGCACGAACTTGAACTGGTGGAGATTCATAACAAATTCCGTCTTATTGTCGGATTTATTATGCCTTCTGCAATCTATGGATTGCGGCGCAAGGTCAGCCTTGCAAGGCGATTTGCGCCAGCAGCTCGATCACCCGGGCGTCTTCTCCAACCGCCGTCTGCAACGAAAATTCGACACCAGGATGCGCAGTGCGCAGCCCGTCGATCAGCCCCGGCAAGTCCTCGCGCACATGCTTTCCGATGCCCAGGAACAGCGGAACGATGCGCACGGCGTGAACCCCTTGCGCCACCAGACCGGCAGCGGCCGCGGGCAGGTCCGGTGCCATCAGCTCCAGGTACGCGCAAACGACTGGCGCGTTCGGCGACAGTTCAGTCATGCGGCGCGCGACGGCTTCGACCGGCTCGCGCCAGCGCGCGTCCCGCGAACCGTGGGCGAACAGCACGATGCCGGTAGGGGTGGCAATGCCTGCAACTTCGTTCATCGCTACCGCCTCAACACCAGCCAGGTGAATGCCGCCAGCGACATCACCGAATAGATGAGCCCCGGTGCCGCCGCCGTGAACCACGGCCACCAGTTGCTCAGGTTGCCAAGGTAGCCGAAGACGTTGTTCAACATGAAGAAGCTGATGCCGATCATCACGCCGCCGAAGACGTAGCTGGTGATGCCGGCTTGCCGAAAGTGCAGGTAGGCGAACGGCAGCGCGAGCACCACCATCACCAGGCAGGACAACGGATAGAACACCTTGCGCCAGAATTCGATTTCATAGCGTTGCGCGGTCTGCCCATTGGCATCGAGATGCCTGATGTATTCGAAGAGATCGATGGTAGCCATGCGCTCGGGCTTGAGCAACGCCACCGACACCATCTCGTTGGTGAGCGTCGTCGGCCAGCGCAGCTCGGGCATTTGCACGGTGCCGATGCGGCCCTTGTCGACGGTGTTGCGGGTGTCGTAGTCCTGCTGCTCGACGTTGGTCAGGATCCACTCCTTACCGACGACGCGGGCGGAGGCGGCCGATATCTGCTTGGCGATGAACCCGTCCGCATCGAACTCGAAAATGCGGGGATTGGTCAGGGTGCCGTCGCGCCGTATCGAAGCCACGTTCACGGCGTACGACTTGTCGTCGCGCTTTTCTTTCAGCCAGGCTCCGGTGATGCCGGCGGTGGCGATGTAGCCTTGATAGCGCGCCTTCAAGAGCTGCGCCGTGCTGCCCGTCATGGGAGCGACATAGTCGCCGACGGCGAAGGTCAGCACCACGAACCCGAGGCCCAGTACGAGCAGCGTGCGCAAGGCGCGCCAGGGGCCGAGTCCGCTGGTTCGCAGGATCGTGTACTCGGAGCTTTGCGCGAGCCGGGCCATCACGAAGATCGTGCCGATCAGCACCGAGATGGGCAGCAGCTCGTACAAATGTCCAGGGATTTGCAACGCCACGAAAAGCAGCGCCTGCGGCAGGCCGTAGCCGAGACCCGTTTTGCCAAGGCCCGACAACTCGTCGACGAAGTCGAAAAAGAAGAAGAGGCTCAGGAAGCCGAGGGTGACGAAGGCGACCGCTTTCAGCACCTCGGCATAGATCAGGCGACGAATTGTTTTCACGTAGACGATGGGGGGAGAGCGGGAGACGGCCGGAACAGCCCTCGCAGACTCCAGTTCTGGTGCCGCGCCGACAGCCAGACGAGGCTGATGATGAGCACACCGCCGTGCAGCGCCACCATGAAACCGATGAAGCTGTAGCGCCCGGAAGACACCCAGCCCTGACCGAGGTTGATGAGGTTGTAGTACACGACGAATGCAAAGAGCGCGAAGAGCAGATTGCCGCTCCGGCCGACCCGAGGATTCACACTGGAAAGGGTCAGCGCCAACAGCACGAAGTTGATGCCCGCCAGCAGCATGCCGATGCGCCAGCCGAGTTCGCCCATGTTCTCAGGGGTGGGTCGCGCCAGCAGCATGAGCGTGGGACGTGCACGTGCCGGAGCATCGTCGGCCGAGTCGGAGACATTCAAGCCCGTCTTGGCGCCGTAGGTCTTGAACTCGCTGATCTTCAGGCCCGACTTGTCGAGTGGCCGCTCGACGCGTTGTCCGTTCTCCAGCAACAGGAAACGCGACTTGTCGATGTCTTCCATGTGGCCGCGACGCGCCGACGTGACGATCTGCCGGTTGCGCTCGACCGACGAAATGAACACGTTGGACGCGGTGTCTGCGTTGGGCGTGTCCTTGTCGATGAAGAACACCCGCATGCGGCCCGACGACTCGACGAACTCGCCCGGCGAAACCCGCTCGATGTCACTGCGGCGCTCGTACTGGGCTCGCATGCCTTGCGTCTGCGAGTTGGCCCAGGGCCAGCCGATGAGCGCCAGCGCAAGGATGAGCAGCAGCACCGGCCAGGCGAAGCTGAAGATCGGCTTCACGAAGTCCGCCAGGCCGCGGCCGCTTGAAAACCAGATCACCATTTCGCTGTCGCGGTACATGCGCGACAGGGTGCCGACGATCGACACGAAAAGGCTGAGGCTCAGGATCGTCGGCAGATAGCCGAGCACGGTGTAGCTCATCACGAGGAACACCTCGGACGGGTTGACACTGCCTTTGGCGGCCAGGCCGAGCGTGCGGATCAGCATCATGGTCATCACGATGGTGACCAGCACGACCAGTGTCGCGCCGAAGCTGCGCGACAGCTCTCTGCGGAGGGAGGAATGGAATAACATCGTCGAGGGAAAAAAAGGATTATGGACTTCCAACTCAAGACCCTCACCAGCAGCATGGCTGCCTCCGAAAAAGCCGATGCGCTTGTCTTCCTCGTGCCCGAGGGTGCCGTTGCAGACAACGATCCGCTGTCGGCCATCGCGGCCGCTGCGCGACTTGCCGGCGACTTCTCCGACAAGGCCGGCAAGCTGCTGAACCTCTATCGCCCCGCCGGCATCGCGGCGCCGCGCGTCGTGCTCGCATCGATCGGCAACGGCCAGCCCGCGCAGGTGCGGAGCGCGGTGATCGCTGCCATCAACGCTGCCAAAGGTTCGGGCACCAAACGCCTCGCCATGGTCTTCGCCAGTGCGCCTGAAACCGGTGCGCTGCACAGTGCGATGCTGGCGGCTGCCGATGCCAGCTACGTCTACACGACCACCAAATCGAAGTCCGAGCCGCGCACGCTGCGCCATGTGACGCTCGGCGTGCCTGACGCCGCATCGCTGGCCGGCGCTTTTGCCGAGGCGGCCGCGACGGTGTCGGGCATCGAGCTGGCCAAGGAATGGGGCAACCGCCCGGCCAACTACTGCACGCCGACGATGCTGGCCGACGCGGCCAGGGAGCTGGCCGATCTGCCGCGTATCAAGTGCGAGGTGCTGGGGCCTAAAGAAGTCGCCAAGCTCGGCATGGGTTCTTTCGCGGCGGTGGCGCAAGGCTCGGCGGAGCCGCTGCGCTTCATCGTGCTGCAGTACCACGGCGGCCCGAAGGACGAAGCGCCTGTGGTGCTGGTCGGCAAGGGCATCACCTTCGACACCGGCGGTGTCTCGCTCAAGCCGGCGGCAGACATGGACGAGATGAAGTTCGACATGTGCGGCGCTGCGAGCGTGCTCGGCGTGTTCCGCACGCTCGGCGAACTCAAGCCTGCCATCAACGTCGTGGGACTGATTCCGTCGTGCGAAAACATGAACGACGGCAAGGCGCTCAAGCCCGGCGATGTCGTCACCAGCATGAGTGGTCAGACCATCGAGGTGTTGAACACCGATGCCGAAGGTCGCCTCATCCTGTGCGACGCGTTGACTTATGCCAAGCGCTTCAAGCCGGCTGCCGTCATCGACATCGCGACGTTGACGGGCGCCTGCGTGGTCGCGCTGGGTGGTGTGCGCAGCGGCTTGTTTTCGCCGGACGACGTGCTGGCCAAAGCGCTCGAGACGGCGGGCGAGCAGTCGCTCGACCGCTGCTGGCGCATGCCGCTCGACGATGAATATGCAGAAGGGCTCAAGACCCATTTCGCAGACGTCGCCAACATCGGCGGTCGCGCCGGCGGTGCCGTGACGGCGGCCAAGTTCCTGCAACGCTTCGTCGATGGCTTTCCTTGGGCGCATCTGGACATCGCAGGCTCCGCATGGAAAAGCGGCGCGGCCAAGGGTTCGACCGGCCGGCCGGTCGGCTTGCTCGTTTCTTATCTGGTCGGCCGCGTCGGCATGGCGACCGCGGTAACGCCGGCTGCGGCGCCGCGCAAGTCAGGCCGCAAAGCGCGCGCCGGCGCCTGACTTCGCGGCCGATCTTTTTGCGAGGGCGCCGTGACGGAGATCGACTTTCATTTCAATGCGCCCGACAAGGTGCACCATGCGTGCCGATTGCTGCGCAAGGCGGTCGGCAAGCACGACGCGCGGCTGGTGGTGGTGGCCGATGCCGCAACGCTCGACGCGATCGATTCGGCGTTGTGGGACTTTTCGGCGGTCGATTTCGTGCCGCATTGCCGGGCCGACAGTGCACCGCATGTGGTGGCACGCTCGCCTGTGGTGCTCATGGGCGCCGACATGGGGACGCCGCCCCATCGGCAGGTGCTGGTCAATCTGGGCAACGCGTTGCCGCTGGGCTTCGAACGCTTCGACCGGCTGATCGACATCGTCAGCAGCGATGCCGACGACCGGCAACTCGCACGTGCGCGCTGGCGGCACTATGCCGACCGCGGCTATGCGATCAAGCGGCACGACTTCGGGGAGGCGACCGCCTGATGGCCAGCAACCAGCGCACGCCGCCGCGCTTCGTGCCGACGTTGACGACGGTGCTGGACATGCCGGCCGAGCCGCACGCACTGCAGTCGCCGCTTCCGCTGCCGCTGATGTCGGAAGAAGAGGCACAGCACGCGCC
>CAXTCC010000084.1:0-6441 GCA_964242015.1 uncultured Variovorax sp. | reverse complement strand
GCAAACCCGCCGAGCCGCCCGCGCCCATCGCTTCGGATGCAGCCGCCGGCATGCCACCGGAAAACCGCATCGCCATCGATGTCCATGCCTTGTCCGATGCCGATGCGTTCGGTCTCGAAGAGCAGTTGATGCATCGCGTGCTGCAGCGCATCGACCTGTCGCTCGAGGAGCGCTTGAGCGACGCCGTGTCGGCTGCGGTGCAACAACAACTGGATGCGATGGTGCCGCGTTTGCGCAGCGAAATCGAAGGCGTATTGCGGTCGTTGGTGGTCGAGGCGCTGTCGAAAGAGCTTTCCGACAACACAGGGTCTGTGCCAGCCTCCGGCCCACATTCCGTCGGCTAAACTGCGCGCCGGGTCGGCTGGCGCAGGGGCGTCCCCGGTCCGCGGCGCGAAACTTGCTGAATAAATTTGTCGGGATTTCCCGCCCGGATCGAAAGACCGGTTTTTACTTAATTCTTCATCAATGTTCTGGAGGTTTCCCATGCAATTGAAATGGACTGCGACTGCGGTCGCTATGGCTGCACTGACGCTCGTGGCTTGCGGCAAAAAAGAAGAAGCTGCCGCTCCTGCTGCTGCGCCTGCAACCACCACCGCCGCAGCACCTGCTGCAGCGCCTCCTGCCGACGCACTGGTCGTCAAGATCGGCCACGTCGGCCCGACCAGCGGCCCGATCGCCCACCTCGGCAAGGACAATGAGTTCGGCGCCAAGATGGCCATCGAAGACCTGAACTCGCGCAACCTGAAGATCGGCGACAAGGTTGCCAAGTTCGAACTGCTCGCAGAAGACGACGCTGGCGATCCGAAGCAAGGCACCGCTGTCGCGCAAAAGCTGGTCGACGCCAAGGTCAACGGCATCGTCGGTCACTTGAATTCGGGCACCACCATTCCCGCTTCCAAGCTGTACAGCGACGCTGGCATTCCGCAGATCTCGCCATCGGCAACCAACCCCAAGTACACGCGCCAAGGCTTCAAGACCACGTTCCGCGTGGTGGCCGACGACACGCAACTCGGCGGCACGCTGGGCAAGTACGCAGTCGAAACGCTCAAGGGCAAGAACATCGCCGTGATCGACGACCGCACCGCCTACGGCCAGGGCGTTGCCGAAGAGTTCGAGAAGGCAGCCAAGGCGGCCGGCGGCACCATCGTCGGTCATGAATTCACGACCGACAAGTCGACCGACTTCAACGCCATCCTGACCAAGCTCAAGGGCACCAAGCCCGACGTGCTGTTCTTCGGCGGCATGGACGCGGTTGCCGGCCCGATGCTCAAGCAGGTCAAGCAACTCGGCATGACCGTCAAGTTCATGGGCGGCGACGGCCTGTGCACCGGCGAACTGGCCAAGCTGGCCGGCGATGCCATCGGTGAAGACATGGTGGTGTGCGCCGAAGCCGGCGGTGTCGATGGTGACTTCAAGGCACCTCTGGAAAAGTTCAAGGCCGATTTCAAGGCGAAGAACGGCGTCGAAGTGCAGATCTATGCACCGTACGTGTATGACGCCGTCGAGATCCTGGCAGACGCCATGGTCCGCGCCGGTTCGTCGGACCCGGCAAAGTACCTGGCTGAAGTCGGCAAGACCAACTACAAGGGCGTGACCGGCCCGATCGCCTTCGACGAAAAGGGCGACATCAAGAACGGCGCACTGACCCTGTACACGTACAAGGCCGGCAAGCGCGAACAGATCGCTGTCGTTCGCTGAGCCAAGCTCGCGCTGATCCGCCTTCGCGGCGAACAAAAAGAGGCCTTCGGGCCTCTTTTTTCATTTGGCAAAAGAGGTCTTTCGACCTCATCTTGCCTAAGGGAAAACGACAAATGCGTTGACCGATCCTGCGTGTTTTTATCGACCTGCATTCAAACAACAAGCAGGAGACAAAAATGCGCAAATCAAAGACAGGTGTCGTCGCCCGGCCGCTCGTTCTCGGCGCAATGGTCAGTGTCGCGAGCGTGTGCTCCGCGCTCATCATGCTGCCGGCGGCTCAAGCTCAGGCGGTCAAGAGCTACGACTCGACGAAGAAGGATTTCTGGGAGCACCCGCCCGCCGACTGGTTTCTCGGTGACGAGACCGAGTCCCAGAAGGGCCTCGCGCCGCCATCCGGTCCGGCCTTGCCCGCATCGATGGCCGATCTCGAGAAGAACCTGAAGGCCGTCAAGCTGCCGAAGGGTTTCAAGATCAGCGTGTACGCGGCCGGCGTCAACAGCGCCCGCCAGATGGCGTGGGGCGACAAGGGCACGCTCTTCGTCGGCTCCTTTGGCGTGGGCACTGTGTATGCCGTCACGGACAACGGAAAAACCGTGAAACCGATCATCACCGGACTGAAGATGCCGACTGGCGTCGCCTATCGGGATGGTGCGCTGTACGTGGTCGACATCGACAAGATCCTGAAGTACGAAAACGTCGAGGCCAACCTCGACAAGGTGCCCGAAGGGAAGGTCGTCTACAACGACATGCCGGCCTATGCGGCGCACGGCTGGAAATACCTGACTTTCGACAAGCAGGGCTGGCTCTACGTGCCCTTCGGCCCGCCGTGCAACGTGTGCCTGCCGCCGACGAGCCTGTCGCAGGTGCGGCGCATCAACCCGGCGACGGGCGAGGCGGAGATGGTCGCCATCGGCGTGCGCAACAGCGTCGGCGGCGACATCGACCCGCGCACCGGTGACTACTGGTTTACCGAGAATGCGCGGGACTGGGTCAGTGACGACATGCCCAGCGACAAGCTCAACCATGTCGCGAAAATCGGCGCGCACTACGGCTATCCGTATTGCCACCAGGGCGACATGCCCGACCCCAAGTACGCGATGGGGCACAAGTGCTCCGAGTTCACGCCCCCTGCGCTGAAGCTGGGCGCGCACGTTGCGCCCTTGGGGATGAAGTTCTACACCGGCAAACAGTTTCCTGCCGAGTACGCCAACAACATCTTCATCGCCAACCACGGCTCCTGGAACCGTCACAAGTACAAGGGCGGCGAGATCGTGCGCGTCACGACCGACCCGCAGGGCAAGAAGATCAAGCAGCAAACCTTCGCGACCGGCTGGATCACCGGCGATCAGGCCTACAGCGGACGCCCGGCCGACGTGGTGGTCGCGGCCGACGGCTCGCTGCTGGTCGCCGACGACTGGGCCGGCGCGATCTACCGCATCAGCTACGGCAAATAACGAAAGGCACGCTCGATGGCTGGAGTGAAGCGATGGGTGTAGTGGCACCGGTGCGGCTGCGGGCCGCACGCATGAGGGCGGGGTTTGGCATTGCGGTGCTGGCTGTATCGGGAACGCTGGTCTCTTTGGCGACGTGGAGCGGCACCGCCGGCGCCGCGGATCTGCCGGCTGCGTCGGCCAAGGCAGAGACATGCATCGCGTGCCACGGTGCGAGCGGTGTTTCGCAGGCGCCCGAGACGCCGTCACTCGCAGGTCAGCCGGAGAGCTTTCTGCAGTGGCAGCTCGTCTACTTCAGAAGCGGCACCCGAAAGTCCGCGGTGATGCAGCCGCTGGCGGCGGGCCTCACCGACGACGACATTCGCGTGCTGTCCAAGCACTTCGCGTCCATGGCGCCACCGCCCCGGGCCACCGCATCGGGCGACCAGGCGATGTACGCGGTCGGCCTCAAGCTCGCGCAGCAAAATCGCTGCGCCTCATGCCACAAGGAAGACTATTCCGGCACGCAGGCAACGCCGCGGACGGCCAACCAGCGTGAAGACTATTTGCTCAAGGCCCTGCGCGAGTTCAAGGCCGGCAAGCGGACCGGCGGCGGTGTGGCCGCGATGGCCGATGTCGTGTATCCGCTGGCGGACGATCAGTTGCGCGCGTTGGCGAACTTCATGGCGCAATACCACTGACGACTGACCAATGACGGCTGCCCACTGACGGCTGAGTCGAGCTAACCGCCCCGCCGTATGGAATGGGCCGGCAAGACCCGGTGCTTTCTCCATTTGGCATGCCACTGGATACGACGGCGTGCTGCAATGAGCGTGACGGCCGCGCAGCCGATCAGGTTGACCAGGGAGATCGTCACGAAGAGGCCATCCTGCACGACCAGCACCCCGTAAAGAGTCGCCGTCACGTTGGACAAGACCCATGAACCCCAGGTCAGCAACGACACGGTCAGCGCGCCATCGGTGCAGCGCCAGACAACGACGATCTGAGGGATGTAAGTGAAGACGCGTACCGCGTTCGTCAGCAGATAGAGCCAGCCAGTGAGTGCGAGCCACGCACTACCGGACATGGGAACAGAGGGAAACTGCATGGCGCGCGGGCCCTTGAATTGAGTAGATTGCGCGCCACATCGACGCGTGAACCAACTCTAGGCAAAGGGCCTGGTCGCGGGAATGCCGTGACCACGCTAGACCGTTCGCCGTAGGCGGGGCGGCAATGCCGCCTACACGCGTGCCGCACGAACAAAAGCCCCGACAAGCGGGGCTTCTGAAATGCCGGGTCTTTGGAATGACCGGGTCTTCTGACTTGCTGGCGGAGCAGGCGGGATTCGAACCCGCGGAGGGTATTAACCCTCACACGCTTTCCAGGCGTGCGACTTAAACCGCTCATCCACCGCTCCAGCAGAGCCGAGATTCTACCCGGCGCCGGGGCCGGTTTTGCCGGCTTGCACCATGCGCATCGCGGAGGCGATGAGCGCAGAGGTTTCGGTCATGTTGCTGGGCACGATCAAGGTCGTCTTCGAATCGGCCGCGACCTTGCTGTAGGCATCGACTGCGCGCTCGGCGACCTTCAACTGCACGGCCTGTTCGCCACCTGGCTGACAGATCGCAGCCGCGACGCGCTCGATGGCGAAGGCCGTGGCATCCGCCACCGCGGTGATGGCAGCCGCCTCGCCCTGCGCATTGTTGATCTGCGCCTGCTTCTCGCCCTCGGAGCGGGCGATGAAAGCCTCGCGTTCGCCGGTCGCGATGTTGATCTGCTCCTGCCGACGCCCTTCTGACGCCGCGATGAGCGCGCGCTTGCCACGCTCGGCGGTGATCTGTGCCTGCATGGCCAGCAGGATTTCCTTGGGCGGCGTCAGGTCCTTGATCTCGTAGCGCAGCACCTTCACGCCCCAGTTGAGCGCGGCCTCGTCGATGGCCGCGACCACTTGCGCGTTGATGATGTCGCGCTCCTCGAAGGTCTTGTCGAGTTCCAGCTTGCCGACCACGCTGCGCAGCGACGTCTGCGCCAGCTGCGTGACGGCCATGATGTAGTTGGACGAGCCGTAGCTCGCACGCATCGGGTCGGTCACCTGGAAGTACAGGATGCCGTCCACCTGCAGCTGCGTGTTGTCGCGCGTGATGCAGATCTGGCTCGGCACGTCGAGCGGGATCTCTTTCAGGCTGTGCTTGTAGGCCACCTTGTCGATGAAGGGGATCAGGAAGTTCGCGCCGGGCGTCATCGTGCTGTGGTACTTGCCGAGGCGCTCGCGCACCCATGCGTTTTGCTGCGGCACGAACTTGACCGACTGGCTGATGAAGATCACCGCGATGACCAGGATGACTAGGGGGACGGCGTAATCCATGTGCTGGGTTCCTTGGGTTTGTGTTCTTCAGATCTTGTCGACGACGAGCCGGCTGCCGATGACTTCGGTCACGCGATGCTCGCCGGGTTCGGTAGTCTTGCCAGCGCGCGGCACCACGGTCCATTGCGCGCCCCGGTAGCGGACCGTAGCGGTGCCGTCGGCGTTCCATGCATCGACCAGCACCTTCTCGCCGATGTCCATGTTCACGTCGGGGTTCGATGCACTGTCGAGCGGGGCAGGGCGGCCGCGGCGAATCAGATGCCAGGTCAGCACGGCACCGACGCCGACGATCGCCGCGACGATGATTTGCGTGGTGAGTCCGAAGCCCAGATGCGCTGCGATGGCCGCTGACGCAAAGCCCGCGCTCAGCAGCAGGAGGTAGACGGTGCCCGACAGCAACTCGAGCACGATGGCCGCGCCAGCGATGAGCCACCAGACCGTTGAGTTCGCCATTGAAGCTTCCTTGTTGTTGTCAGTCCGCATTGTCGGATAGATGGTCCGGCAGGCGTCACGTGAATTCCTTACACTTCGCGGCTCTTTTGCCTGCCGGACCCCGCACATGAAATTTCGTTTTCCGATCGTCGTCATCGACGAGGACTTCCGTTCCGAGAACACGTCGGGCCTCGGCATTCGTGCGCTGGCCCAGGCTTTCGAGAGCGAGGGCTTCGAGGTGCTGGGCGTGACGAGCTACGGCGACCTGAGCCAGTTCGCACAGCAGCAAAGCCGCGCCAGCGCCTTCATCCTGTCGATCGACGACGAGGAGTTCACCGTCGGGCCCGACCTCGATCCTGCGGTGCTCAACCTGCGAACCTTTATCGGCGAAGTGCGGCGCAAGAACGCCGACGTGCCGATCTACATCTACGGCGAGACCAAGACCGCTCGCCACATTCCCAACGACATCCTGCGCGAGCTGCACGGCTTCATCCACATGTTCGAGGACACGCCGGA
>CAXTCC010000083.1:1565-15518 GCA_964242015.1 uncultured Variovorax sp. | reverse complement strand
GAAGGCGGGGGACATTCGCGGAGGGAAGTACCCGGTGGCCTCGGCACGAGCCAACAAATGCACCCGCTTCCGCCCTTAGAACGAGCACGCAGACATGCGATACAGCACAACCATAGAAGGACAAGTCTTCACCTTCGATGACCTCAAACAGGTCATGGCGTTTGCGAGCCCTGCTCGTTCTGGTGACTACCTCGCAGGCGTCGGAGCGGCAACTTCCCAACAGCGCATGGCCGCGCGATATGTCCTGGCCGACACACCGCTCAAGCAGTTCTTGAACGAAGCGTTGGTGCCTTACGAGACAGACAACATCACGCGCCTCATCATCGACAGCCACGATGCTCCTGCGTTCGCGCCGGTGTCGCACTTGACGGTCGGCGACTTCCGCAACTGGCTGCTGTCGGAACAAGCGACCACCGCCACGCTCAATGCGCTCGCACCCGGCCTCACACCCGAAATGGTCGCCGCAGTGTCCAAGCTCATGCGCAACCAGGACCTCGTGTCGGTCGCCAGGAAATGCAGCGTCGTCACGCGGTTTCGGGACACCGTCGGCCTGCCCGGTCACCTGTCGGTTCGACTGCAGCCGAATCACCCGACGGACGATCTGCGCGGCGTCGCGGCCTCGACGCTCGACGGCTTGCTCTACGGCGCCGGCGATGCGGTCATCGGCTTGAATCCGGCATCGGACAGCATGCCGGTGCTCGGCAACCTGCTGCACATGCTCGACGAGGTGATCCAGCGCTTCGAGATTCCGACCCAGAGCTGCGTGCTGACCCACGTGACCAACACCTTGAAGCTGGCGGAGGCCGGTGCGCCGGTCGATCTGGTGTTCCAGTCGATTGCCGGAACCGAGAAGGCCAACCTGTCTTTCGGCGTCACGCCCGAGCTGCTCGACGAAGCGTATGCGGCGGCGCTGTCGTTGAAGCGCGGCACGGTCGGCGACAACGTCATGTACTTCGAGACCGGGCAAGGCAGCGCGCTGTCGGCCAATGCCAACTTCGGCGTCGACCAGCAGACCTGCGAGGTGCGCGCCTATGCGCTGGCGCGGCGCTACAAACCGTTTCTCATCAACACGGTGGTCGGCTTCATCGGACCGGAGTATCTGTTCGACGGCAAGCAGATCATTCGCGCCGGCCTCGAAGATCACTTCTGCGGCAAGCTGCTGGGCCTGCCCATCGGCTGCGACATCTGCTACACCAACCATGCCGAGGCCGACCAGGACGACATGGACACGCTGCTGGTGCTCCTCGGCACCGCGGGCATCAACTTCATCATGGGCGTGCCGGGGGCCGACGACGTGATGCTCAACTACCAGAGCACCTCGTTCCACGATGCGCTGTTCTTGCGCGAGACACTGGGCCTGAAGCGCGCGCCGGAGTTCGAGGCCTGGCTGCAGAGGATGCAGATCACCGACGGCGGCGGGCGTCTTGCTGCGCCCTCCTCCAACCGATCCAATCGCCTGCTCGAGGGCATGGGCGGACTGAAGGCGCTGGGCACATGACCGGCGCGAAGCTGCCTGTTTCCGCGCCGGTTGTCGTCTCTGCTGACGCCGCCGATGCCGATGCCGCGCCGCAAGCCTCGCCGGTCACGCCCAACCCCTGGCAGGAATGGCGTGCACGCACGCCGGCGCGTCTCGCGCTCGGTCGTGCCGGCGCCGGCATGCCGACCGACGAAACCCTGCGCTTCGGCTGGGCCCACGCGATGGCGCGCGACGCGATCCATGCGGCGCTCGATCTCGACAAGCTGGACTCCGAATTGCAGGCCGATGGCTGGACCGTCGAGCGCGTGCGCAGTCGCGCGACCGATCGCACCGAGTACCTGCGCCGTCCCGACCTGGGTCGTCAGCTCGATGCCGAAGACGCGGCCAGGTTGCGTGCCGATGCCGCGCAAATCACGGAAGCCCAGCGCGCCGAAGTCTGCATCGTCATCGGCGATGGCCTGTCGTCGCTGGCCATCGAACGCCATGCCGTGCCGCTGCTCGCTGCCTTGCGAAAGCACCTGCCGCCGGACATGCGATTCGCGCCGGTGGTCATCGCGTCGCAAGCGCGCGTGGCATTGGCCGACGAGGCGGGCGAGGTGTTCGGCGCCGCGCTGTCGGTCATGCTCATCGGCGAGCGACCGGGTCTGAGCTCACCCGACAGCCTCGGCATCTACCTGACCCATTCGCCGAAACGCGGGCGGCACGACGCCGAGCGCAACTGCATCTCGAACGTGCGTCCCGAAGGCCTGGCCTCCGGCGTCGCCGCCTTCAAGCTCGCGTGGCTGATGCGCGAGTCGTTGCGGCGCGGGCTGACCGGTGTGGGGTTGAAAGACGAGAGCGATCTCGCGGTGCTCGAATCAGGCGAAGAGCGACGGGGCTTGGCGGGTTCGCAACGCTGATCGGCATCCCGTTGAAGCGCTGCGCCGCCAGCCGTCCGATCAGTTGATCAGTTGATCAATCCGATCTGCAAATAGCCCGCCACCGGACCGCCGCGCGCGCCGACGACTGCTGACAAGGCACCGCTCTGCATGCCGAAGTAAACGTTGGGTCCAGACGGGTTGACAACGGCGAGTCCGTCCGGCAGTCCAGTAAAGCTCAGCGCGTAACCCACGCTCGCGGTGGTTCCATCGACCTTGGTCACCGTCGAGCTGTACGTCGTCGCGTCGAAGGTCATCGAGCCCCATGTGCCGTTGGTGTCGGCGCCGACCGCAGCGGTGTTGGGCCAAGCGGCGGTGGATGGCAAGGCGATGCGAAACACCGAAGTTGCCGGCGCCGTCGACGTGCCGGCGATGACGCCGGCCGAGAGGTAGACGTTCTGGCCTGCCACCTTGGCGACCGAGAAGCCTCCCACGTCCGACGCGTCGGCTGCATTCACGACACGCCACGCATCGAGGGTCGCGCCTGGCGTGATGTTGTAGGTCACCAGTGATGCCGTGGGGCATGCATCCACCGTGGTGATCGCCACCTCGTTGCAATGCAACAGCACCGTGCCGCCGCCGGCAATCTTGGTCTTGCGAATGTCCGAATTGCGCGTGGTCGGCGTCAGGGTCAGGCCGAACCGCGTGTAGATGCCGTCGAGCTCGCTCTGCGTGGTCACCAACGCGCGCGACGCGACGAAGGGTTGCACGGCGTACGAGCCAGCGACCTGCGCGACTTCGAACGGAAACGAGCCCACGATGGAGTCCGTCGCAAGGCGAAAGCGTGCGTTGTTCGTTGCCGCCGTATTGCGGGCACTCTTGAAAACATACGTGCCTGCCAATGCGCTGTCGGCACTGAAGACGTCTGTCAGCACGACGCCGTCGGCATCGGTGAAGGCATACGACATGGCATCGAAATCGAGCGCGAGCGTCGGCTTGGCGCCGTTGGAGGCGAAGACCTTGTACACCCCGTTGCGGGCGTCGCCCGCAGCGATGTTCAGTACCGTGTCCTTGACGAGCGCCGCGTTGGCGCTCGCTTTGGCCGTGACCGTGTACGTTGTTGCAACGGTCGTGGTGTTGACGATCTGAGCCGACCATTTGGCGGCCGTCACATTGGCGTTGCGCAAAGCGGCGGTGCTGGTCGTTGCAGCGCTGGTCGTCCAGTCGGCCGACTGGCTGGGCGTGATCTCGACGGTGTCGCCCGGCTTGACGGTGTACTGGCCGCTGGAGCCCGCCGCAGCGGCTGCGCCATTGATCGAAACGCTGACGGTCATGACCGCTGCCGGCACCGTGGGAGTGACCGGAGCGATCGGCAGGAACCCAGCGCCTCCTCCGCCGCCACCTCCACCTCCGCAACCCACCAGCGCACCCACCATCACCACCGCACCGGCGGCCAAAGCAAACCACTTCATTACGATTTTTCCTGTTGTTTTTGCGAGCGTCGGCGGCCGAAAGCTGACCAACTCCTGACCCCAGGATCGTAACCTAAATGTATCTTTATGTTTCCTAAGTGCGATCGTTAACTTAGCCCGCGCGGCTAGCGCTGGGCAGTCGCCGGCGCCATCGCCTTTCTCACCGTCGCCACCTGCGCTGGCGTCACCGCCTCCGCCTTATTGCCCCAACTCGCGCGCACGAAGCTCAGCATGTCGGCCACGTTGGCATCGGTGAGGCGCCAGCCGAAGCCCGGCATCGCCAGCGCCGACGGCGACTCCACCGTGCCCGGACGCGCCGAGCCTTCGAGCACGATGCGGATGAGGGACGTCGGGTCTTTCGCATTGACGACGGTGTTGCCGGCCAGCGCCGGGAACGTGTGGGTCGCACCGGTCCCGTCCGATCGATGGCACGCGTTGCAGTTGTTCAGGTAGACCATCGCGCCCGCACCGGCGACCGTGCCGGACCGCAGCTGCTGCGTGGCCGGCTGCTTCTCGGCCGCCGCGACGACAGCGACTTGCGGCGACACGGCGACGGCCGGCGTACCGGCCGGCGCACCGATCGATTGCAGGTACGTCGCGATCGAACCCAGGTCTTCCTTCGTCATGTACTGCGTGCTGTTCTCGACCACTTGCGACATCGGGCCGAAGGCCGCGGTGTGCGCCGTGCGGCCGGTCTTCAGGTACGTCACCATGTCGTCGGTCGACCATTGCGCTGCAGTCGGCTGCTCCATGTGACGCAGCGGCTGCGCCAGCCAGCCGTCGATCAGCGTGCCGGCAAGGTAGCTGTCGCCCTTGCGTTCGCTGTTGGCCTTGACGCCGCCGAGCATCGAGCGTGGCGTGTGGCAATCGCCGCAATGGCCGAGCCCTTGCGCCAGATAGGCGCCGCGATTCCACTCGGCACTGCGCGACGAATCGGCCTGGTACACGCCCTTGTCGAGATACAGCAGGTTCCATCCGATCATCAGGAAGCGCATGCTGAAAGGCCACGGCAGATCGGTCGGCGGCGGCTTGGTAGCCGATGGCGCGACGCCCTGCCGGAAGTACGCGTACAGGTCGTGCATGTCGGCGTCGTTCAGCTTGGCGAACGACGGGTACGGCATGGCCGGGTACAGATGCTTGCCGTCGCGCCGCACGCCTTCGCGCAAGGCACGAGCGAAGTCGGCTTCGGTGTAGTCGCCGATGCCGGCGCTCTTGTCGGGCGTGATGTTGCTCGACACGATGGTGCCGAAAGGCGTCTTCATCGGCAGGCCGCCGGCGAACGGCGCGGCGCCAGGACCGGTGTGGCAGCTGATGCAGTCACCGGCCTTGGCGAGATAACGGCCGCGCTCGACGGACGGGTCGGCAGAGGGCGTCGGCAGTGCAGCGGGTGAAGTTGCAGCGGGTGCGGTCACAGCGGCCGCCGCCTTCGACTCTGCAGTCGGCCGTGTGCCGGTCAACGGCTCCGCTTTTTGACCGAAGGCCCATGTCGTCAAAGCCGCAGCGATGACCATGCCGACCCCGGTGATGCGTAGGCACGTGGTGGTCGACATCGGCTTCGAATCGTCTTTGGGTGCACCGCTCATGCCAGTGCTCCCGGGCTCTTCAGGTAGCGCTCCCGTATCGCCTTGGCCGACCAGTAGGCCAGCGCGGCGACCACGGCCGTCGGGTTGTAGCCGAAGTTCTGCGGAAAGGCGCTGGCGCCCATCACGAACACATTGGGCACGTCCCACACCTGCAGATAGCGGTTGATGGCGCTGGTGGCGGGGTCGGTGCCCATCGGTGCACCGCCGGTGTTGTGCGTCGACTGGTAGGGCCGCACGTCGTAATGCTGGCCCTTTTTCTTGAAGCCCATGCTGATGTGCTTGGGGTTCATGGCCTTGGCGATCTGCTCGACCTTGCCGCCGATGAACTCGGTCATGGCCATGTCGTTGTCTTTCCAGTCGAAGGTCATGCGCAGCAGGGGCTGGCCGAACTGGTCCTTGTAGGTCGGATCGAGATCGAGATAGTTGTCGCGGTACGACATCACCGAGCCCTGTGCGCCGAGGCTGGTCTGGTAGATGTAGTTTTCCTTGGCGGCCTTCTTCCATCCTGCGCCCCATGCCGGCGTACCGGCCGGCAGGCTCAACTGCTGGATCGGGCGCCCGCCGGTGTTGATGCAGTTGATGCTGGAGCCGCCGATGAAGCCGAGCGGCCCGTGGTCGAAGTTGTCGCCGTCGAAGTCGTCCATCGCATGGCCGCTGGCGCCCGAACCGACGAACGGATTCATCGGCTGCTCCTTGTCGAAGTGCAGCGCCGCGCCGCCGTTCAACTGGTACGCGTAGTTGCGGCCGACCACGCCTTCGCCGGTGGCGGGGTCGTACTTCTTGCCGATGTTCGACAGCAGCAGCAAGCGCACGTTGTGCATCTGGTAGGCGCACAGCACCACCATGTCGGCAGGCTGCTCGACCTCGTTGCCCTGCGCATCGACATAGGTGACACCGGTGGCGCGCTTGCCGTCGGGCGACATGTTGACGCGGAGCACATGCGAGCGCGTCCGCAACTCGAAATTGGGCCGCTTCATCAAGGTCGGCAGCAGCGTCGTTTGCGGTGCCGCCTTGGCATACATGTAGCAGCCGTAGCGCTCGCAGAAGCCGCAGAAGTTGCACGGGCCGAGTTGTGCGCCATGCGGGTTGGTATAGGCCCGCGAGGCATTGGCCGCGGCCTGCGGAAACGGATGAAAGCCCAGCTCGCGCGCAGCCTTTTCGAACAGCACCGCGCTGTTCGGCGAAGCCAGTGGCGGCAGCGGATATTCGTTCGCACGCGCACCTTCGAAGATGTTGCCGCCGGCCTGGATCTGGCCGCGGATGTTGCCGGCCTTGCCGGAGGTGCCGCAGATCTTTTCGAACTGGTCGAAGTGCGGTTCCAGCTCTTCGTAGCTCACGCCGAAGTCCTGCAGGTGCATGCCCTCGGGGATGAACTTCTTGCCGTAGCGCTCTTCGTAGGTGCTGCGCAGTCGCAAGTCAGCGGGCAGCGCGCGCCAGTGGTGGCCGTTCCAGTGAACGCCGGCACCGCCGACGCCATCGCCCAGCAAGAAGGAGCCGTGCTGGCGGTAAGGCACCGCTGTATCGCTCGGCATATGACGGATCGTCACCGTCTCTTTCGACAGGTTCTGGAACAGCTTGCCGCGGATGCCATAGCTCAGCTCGTCGGTGATGCGCGGGTACGCGAAGTCGGGCACCGTGTCGCGACCTTCGCCGCGCTCCAGCGCCAGCACCTTGAGGCCGGCGGCCGTGAGTTCCATGCCCATGATGGCGCCGGTCCAGCCGAAGCCCACGAGCACCGCATCGACGCTTGGTTTCTTGATGTTTGCCATGTCGCGCCTTCAGCCTTGCGGGCCGCTGATGCTGACAGGCGGCAGCGTGTAGTGAACACCGGGCTTGTCGACCCAGTCGAGGTAGTCGGCGCGGGCACCCGGGAAGCCGATCATCTTCCAGGCGGCGGCGTTCTTGTTGCCGCCATGGATCGGGTCGCTGAAGTAGCCTTCCTTGGTGTTCTGCAACAGGAAGGTGAAGAAGTCCTTGGCACCGACGTTGTCGAACTTGATGGTCTCGCCTTCGAGCCCCTTGAGTACTTCGTCTTGCTGCGCGGCGTCGAGTTGCGCGAAGGTCTTGCCGCCCTTCTGAGCCTTGCACCAGGCATCGGTCGCGGCGATGCCGGCGCGGTACACCTCGCGCGGCAGCATCTTTCCCTGGTAACCGAACAACGGCGAGCTGGGCACGAACGGCCCCTGCATGTACCAGGTCGCGGCCTGGCCGAACGCACCTTCCATTTGCCTGTCGATGAACTCCGGCACACCGGCTTCGATGGCGCCCGGGCCGACGTCGTCGGACGGGATCAGGCGCGCGACGGCGGCGTTGATGAAGGTCCACTCGTCAGCGTGGAAGTACACCGGTGTGTAGGGCGCGTTGGCGGATGCGGAGGGTGGCGTGCCCGGCGGCGGCGCTGTGGGCGCTGTGGCGTTCTGTGCGGTAACGAACCCAGTGGCGGTGAGTGCGGTCGCTGCGGGGACGATTGCGATGGAACGGCGCAGGAAGCCGCGCCGGCCGGGGTGTGACAGATCACTCATCGGGTGTCGGGCAGAACCATGCTGTCCGTTTTGTGTTGTACGGACATCATGTTCCTGTCGGCCGTTTCGCGCTGTCGGCCGACATCCATGCCTATCATTCCAGTCGACTACTCGTCGCCACACCGCGCCACATCGAGCCACATCAAAGGAGACCCGCATGACCGATCGCTACCCGCTCGCCGAACTGAAAGACCTGCCCGACGACATCCGCACCGCGGTGCTCGCCGTGCAGGAGAAAGCCGGCTTCGTGCCCAACGTGTTCCTCGCCTTGGCGCGTCGGCCTGCCGAGTGGCGTGCCTTCTTCGCGTACCACGATGCGCTGATGCTGAAGGAAGAAGGCTCGCTCACCAAGGGTGATCGCGAGATGATCGTGACGACCACGAGCGCGGCCAATCAGTGCCTCTACTGCGTGGTGGCGCATGGTGCGCTGCTGCGCATCTACGAGAAGAAGCCGCTGGTCGCGGACCAGGTGGCGGTCAACTACCGCAAGGCCGACATCACGCCGCGCCAACGCGCGATGCTCGACTTCGCGATGAAGGTCTGCGATCGATCGCACCAGATCGACGAGGACGACTTCACCACGCTGCATGCGCATGGCTTCGACGACGAAGACATCTGGGACATCGCCGCCATCACCTCGTTCTTCGGCCTCAGCAATCGCATGGCGAGCTTCAGCGGTATGCAGCCCAACAACGAGTTCTTCTTGATGGGGCGTGTGCCGCGCGACAAGAAGTAAGGCGTCAGCCGGCAGTCGCCCGGCACGCGGCGAACATGTCCAGCGCCGGCTTGTACGTTGGAGACTGCACGTCCATCACGCCCAGTGCGGTATGGAACAGGTTGTCATGCGTGAAGGGCTTGTCGAGTTCGCCCTTCAGGCAGGCGCTCGACAGCTTCTGCCGTTTGACCATGCCGTCGCCGAACCAGGCCACCAGCGGAATGTGCTTTTGCACTTCAGGCGCGATGCTGTACGGCAAGCCATGCAGGAACAGGCCGAATTCGCCGAGCGATTCACCGTGGTCGCTCTGGTACAGCAGCGCGGTGTCGTAGTCCTTCGATTGCGTCTTCAGCCAGTCGATGCTGCGGCCGAGAAAGCGATCGGTGTAGAGGATCGAGTTGTCGTAGCCGTTGACCAGTTCGGTGTGGCCGCATTCAGCCAGCGCGTTGGTGCGGCACTCGGGCAAGAACTGCTTCACGTCGGGCGTCGAGCGCTTGTAGTACGCCGGGCCGTGGCTGCCCATCTGGTGCATGACGAGCACCACGCCCTTGCTTCGGCGCTCGGGCGGCAAGGCGGCGAGCCGCTGGTCGAGTCCCTTGAGCAAGGCATCGTCGAGGCACTCTTCGCCATCGCACAGCGCGGCCTTGTCGGCAGCGGAAAGGCCGCTCACTGCCGATGCGTTGGGCACGCGGTCGCACACGTCCTTGCAGCCCGACTGGTTCTCGATCCAGAACACCGCGAGGCCGGAGGCCTGCAGCACGTCGAGCAGGTTCTCGTGCTCGTCCTTGCGCGCTTCGAAGTCTGTCTTGCCGAGCGACGAGAACATGCAGGGCACCGATGCCAGCGTGTTGGTGCCGCACGAGTGCACGTTATGAAAGCTGTAGACGTCGCGCTTCTGCAGCTCCGGGTTGGTGTTGCGCGCATAGCCGTTCAGCGCGAAGTGATCGGCACGCGCCGTTTCGCCCACGACCACCAGGAAGAGCGGCGGCCTGGTCTGCGCGGCATAGCTGGCACCCAGCTTGGCGCCTGCGGTGATCGGGACGAGCTTGCCGCTGCGCTGGAACAGCGGCTTGACCGCTACCCGCATCGCCGAATAGAGCGGCGCCAGCGGGTTGATCATGTAGCGCAGATGCACCTCGTTGCGCATCAACGGAGCGAGGTCGCGGTTCATCGCAAAAGCGCCGCCGAGGCCGACGGCCAGCGCCACCGCGGCCAGCGCCAGATTGCGCCAGCCCTGCGACCACAAAGGCATCGACTTGATGCGCATGCGCCAGATCCACCAGGCCGGCAGCGCGACCACCAGCATCACGTTGAGTGCCATGCGCCAGCTCAACAAGTCGCGCACCTCGTGCGGATCGGTCTGCGTCGCGTTGGCCATCATGCTCGGGTCCATGACAATGTGATAAGCCAGCATGTAGTGCTGGACTACTGCAGCGACCACCACCACGATGAACCACAGCGGCTTCATGAAGCGAGACCACGCGGTGAAAGAGAGCAGCGCGGTGGTGCCTGCGATCATCAGCAACGCCATCGCGCCGATGGTGCGCAAGTACACGCTGGGCGCACCGCCGATGCGGGCCAGATCGAGCCATAACGCCCAGTTGGCGGCCACCGCCAGGTACAGGCTCAGACAGAACACGAAGGTACGGGCCGACCGCGGATGGCGCACCCATGCATCGAGCCGCGTCAGCAGGTTGGCCGCCGGCGCCGGCCCGGGGGCCTGCAGCGGGCCTTTGAGCGCGAGCCCGTTGTCGATGGAAGTCGTCGTCATTCTTTGGCCCCTGGTCGCTCTATCTGGCGTCTTCGATGGCCAGGCGCAACGCCGGTCTCCGCGCGAAACGCACCGCCGCATCGATCGCGAAAGCAACCGTCCAGCAAATCCATGCGGTCCAAAGCGTGTGGCTCATGTAGTGCGCACCGCGCATCTGCTGAACCACGCCGAAAACACTGCCCAGCAGCAGCACCGCGACCAGCCAGCGGCGCGCCGTCACGGGCGATGCGCGCCTGAAGGCGAAGTACCCGCCGAACCAGGCGAACGCGGCCGACGCATGACCCGCCGGAAAGCAGCCGCCGGGCCCGCCGTCGGCAACACCGATCGCCCAATGCGACACGTAATGCGCCATGCCGCCGAACACCTGCAGATCCCATGGGCAGCTCGTGCGGCTGTGCGACTTCATCGACGACACGACCAGCACTGCAGCCAGCGCGGAGAACGCCAGTTGGGCGCGCTCGATGCGATCGAGCCGGCGCAGCACACCGACCGGCCAGCGGATCGACACGAAGCAGGCAGCCAGCACGAACCAGCTGCCGATCCGGGGCACCTCGTGCAGCCAAAGCGCGAGCTGTTTGCTCCAGCGCCAGGGAAAGCCGCCCGGCGTGCCGAACACCTGGGCCGCGGCCAGATCGAGCCCGGACGCGTCCCAGGCCAAAACGCACAGGAGTCCGGCGAGGGTGATGCCGACGAGACTGGATGTGCCGAGCGGGCGCGAATAAGCGGAAGAAGAAGCTGAAGACAAAAGGGACGGTCGGTTCATGCAGGGAGTCGCGGCCGATCAGGGTCGGTCGCAAAGGAAGCGGCATGAGGTTAGGCGGTCAGCCTGAACGGAGCCTGAAGAGCGCACTAGACTCGATGGTTACCGGGCAAGCGAGCCTGGACAGAGCCCAGGAAAGGACAACGAGTGCGCGTTTTGCTGGTCGAAGACGACATGGCGCTGAGCGATGCGTTGCGGGGCTACCTGCAGGCCAAGTCGTTCGTGGTCGATGCGGCACCGGGCCTGGCCGATGCCCGTGCCGCGCTGTTGCAGGCGCAATACGCCGCAGTCCTGCTCGACCTGCACCTGGGCGACGGCGACGGCCTGTCGTTGTTCCCGCAGATCCGCGCACTGCGCGACCGGCCCATCGTGATCGTGCTCACTGCACGCGATCAGGTCACCGATCGCATCCGAGGTCTCGACGCCGGCGCCGACGACTACCTGGTCAAGCCCTACGACCCGGCCGAGTTGCTGGCGCGTCTGCGTGCGGTCGAGCGCCGGCGCAGCGTGGCCGGCGCGCCGGTGCTGCAGCTGGGCACGCTGGAAATCGACCTGGCGCGCGACAGCGTTCGAAAGGACGGCGAGCCCGTCACGCTGACCCAAAAGGAATGGGCGCTGTTGCGGGTGATGGCCACGCGGCCAGAACGCATCCATACGCGCGAACTGCTGCAGGACGCGCTCTACGGCTTCGACGACGGCACCGACAGCAACACGCTGGAAGTCTTCATCAGCCGGCTGCGGCGAAAGCTTGGCCACGGCCACATCCAGACCCTGCGCGGTCTTGGTTATCGCCTGGCATCGGCGACGGAAGAGGACTGAGACGGTGAGCGGCATCAAGATGGACACGCTGGCCGGCCGGCTTGCGCGCACCTTGATCGTCTGGGTCGGCGGCATCTGGCTGTTGAGCGTGCTGGCGGTGGTCTGGTATGTCGACCGCGAGATCAATTTCAACTTCGACAACGAGCTGGTCGAGGTGTCGCATCGCATGTTCGACATCGCGGTCGCGGAGCTCGACCGGCGCATTGCCGACAAACTGCCGGGCCAGCCACTGGTCGCGCCGACGCCGCTCTTCAGCGATGCGGCCGTCATCTACCAGGTGGTCGATGGCAGCGAACAGGTGCTGCTCCGCTCGGCCGAAACGCCGCCCGACACCTTCGATGTGCCGGCATCGCCCGGCTTCGTCAACCTCGACGCGTGGCGCATCTACACGGTCAAGCACCCGACCCGCGCGCTCTTCCTGCAAGTGGCGGACCCTCAAAGCGAGCGTCGCAATGCGCTCAATCGCACCCTCTTCGGCATGCTGCTTCCGCTGGTCGCCCTGCTGCCGCTGCTGGCCGTGCTGCTGCGGCGCATCGCCCGCACCGAGTTGCAGGTGCTGCAAGAGATGACCGGTGAAATCGAGCAGCGCAACGGCGCCGACCTGCGGCCCATCCGTTTGCCGGGACTGCCCAGAGAGTTGCAGTCGGTGGGCGACCATGTCAATCGCTTGCTCGAGCGCCTGTCGCAATCGCTCGATGTCGAACGTGCGCTGGCTGCCAACGCGGCGCACGAGTTGCGCACACCGCTCGCCGCCGCGCGCCTGCGCCTGCAAACCGCGTTGGACCACGACCTGCGGCGCGAGGACGTCGAGGCCGCTCTCGCCGCATTGAAGACCCTAGGCCACCGCACTGAAAAACTGTTGCAGTTGTCGCGCGCCGAATCGGGCGCGGCCTGGTCGCTCGACCGTGTCGACCTGGTCAAGCTGGCCGGCACGGTGGCGCAAGAGTTCTGGCGCGACGACCGCGGCGATGGCACCGAGGGCTGCCTGAAAGCGATGGATCGCATCGAGCTCAAGGTGCCCGACGACGATGACGATTTCGAGGCACCCGCCACGCTCGGCGATTTCGATGCGCTTGCCATCGCGCTGCGCAACCTCGTGGAGAACGCGCTGCAGTACGCCGGCGGTACGCGGGTGACGATCGAAGTCACGCCGGGATGCGAACTCGTGGTGCGCGACGGCGGCCCCGGAGTCACGCCCTCGCAGCTGCAAACATTGCAGGAGCGGCATGTGCGCCACAGTGCCGATCAGGCGGGCTACGGACTCGGCCTGTCGATCGTGGGGACCATCGTGCAGAAGCACGAAGGGAGGCTGGCGCTGTCGTCGCCGCCGCTTGGCGCCCTGCGCGGCTTCGAGGCGCGCATCGTGCTCGAGCCCGCTTCCGCGCGGGTGCCGATGACCCGCACGCCGGAGCCTGCGCTCAGTCGCTGACGAGCGTGCGCAGCCAGTCGGGCAGGGTCAGCGCTTTCTGCTTCGCATAGTCGACCCAGATCGTCGTCGCGCCGCCTTCTGCGCAAACGACATCGGGCGCATCGGCCCGCGCCATCGTGCCCCATGACTCGAAGGTCGTGCGGCCCGGGTCGCTCACATACATCTTGAGCAGCACGCTCCCCGGATATTCGAGCTGGCGGTAGAAATTGCAGAAGGCATTGACGATGACCATGCCCTCGCCCTTGGGCGCATTGGTCGAAACGCCGAGCGAGTTGATCCAGTCGATGCGCGCCGTCTCGAGGTAGCGAAAGTAGGTGCCGTTGTTCAGGTGGCCCATGGCGTCCATGTCGCCCCAGCGGATGGGGATCGACATCTCGTAGACGAGCTTTTTCTTTGCGGGGATTTCGATGCGCATCGGGGGTTCCTTGCCGTTTTTTCTACACGCCGAAGCCGTCGTCCGCCGCGATGACGGCACCGTTGATGAAGTGACTCTGCCCGCTCGCCAGCAGCACGATCAGCCCATCCAGGTCTTCCGGCCTGCCGACCCG
>CAXTCC010000083.1:0-1465 GCA_964242015.1 uncultured Variovorax sp. | reverse complement strand
ACCTCTTGCGCGACGAAAAAAGAGCCCTTGGCGTTGGTGTCGAAGACGAAGTCGTAGTCTTCCTCGGTCACGTCCTGCAGCCGCTGCGTGGTGCTGACGCCCGAGTTGTTGACCAGGATGTCGATGGCGCCGACCTCGGTCTCGGCATGCGCCACCGCCGACTGGATGCTGCCGATGTCGGTCACGTCCAGCTCGACCACGTGCGCGTCGCCGCCCTCGCCTTCGATGCGTGCGCGAAGGTCTTTCAGCCGATCGACGCGGCGGCTCGCGAGCACGACGGCAGCGCCGGCGCGCGCCAGCGTTTGTGCGAACTGAGCGCCCAGCCCGCTGGAGGCGCCGGTGACGAAGGCCACGCGGCCGGAAAGATCGATGCTGTATGCCATGAAGCTGAATCCTGTTGGGGTCTCGATGCAGAGGCGCCGATGGATGACAAGAACGGCTGGATGCGCCGCATAAAATGCCCGTCACCCGCGGTGCCTGCACCTCAAAAAATCATTATCGACGAGACCCCCGACCCAATGACCCACGACGAAATCCTCGCCCAGTTCGGCCCCCGCGAAGCCATGGAATACGACGTGGTGATCGTCGGTGGCGGCCCCGCTGGCCTCGCCACGGCAGTGCGGCTGAAGCAGCTCGCGGCCGAGCAGGAGAAGGAGATCTCGGTGGTGGTGCTCGAAAAGGGCTCCGAGCCCGGCGCGCACATTTTGTCGGGCGCCATCATGGACCCGCGCGGCCTGGACGAACTGTTCCCCACATGGCGCGAAATGGGTGCACCGCTGAACCAGCCGGTGACCGAAGACGCGTTCCTGATGCTCAGCGAAAAGGGCGGCATCCGTACCCCCAACTTCATGCTGCCGGGCAACTTCCAGAACCACGGCAACTACATCATCAGCCTGGGCAACTTCACCAAGTGGCTGGCACAGCAAGCGGAGAACCTCGGCGTCGAGATCTTCCCCGGCTTCCCGGCTGCGGAAGTGCTGTACACCGACGACGGCAAGGTGCGCGGCGTCGCCACCGGCAACATGGGCATCGGCAAGGACGGCGAGCCGACCGACAGCTTCCAGCTCGGCATGGAGCTGCATGGCAAGTACACCGTGTTTGCCGAAGGCTCGCGCGGCCATCTGGGGCGCCAGCTCATCGCCAAGTACAAGCTCGACGCCGGCAAAGACCCGCAGAGCTACGGCATCGGCATCAAGGAGCTGTGGGAGATCGATCCGGCTCGCCACCAGCCGGGCCTGGCGATCCACACCGCCGGCTGGCCACTGCCGACCGACACCTATGGCGGCTCGTTCGTCTACCACGCAGAGAACAACCAGCTGATCATCGGCTACGTGGTCGGGCTCGATTACCAGAACCCGTACATGAGCCCGTTCGAGGAGTTCCAGCGCTTCAAGACGCATCCGAACATCCGCTGGTACTTCGAAGGACAAGACAAGGGACTCAAGGCACCCAAGCGCCTGAGCTA
>CAXTCC010000082.1:0-15619 GCA_964242015.1 uncultured Variovorax sp. | reverse complement strand
CGCGATTTCGGAGAGCCGACAAGGGATCGTGCGCGAGGTGATGGGCGCCATCGCCGCCAACGACATCGTCGTGGTCGGCATGGCGATCAACCCATATCCGAAGAAGGCACGCAGGGCATTGGAAGAAGCCAAGCAGGCGTTCAAGTACCTCGAGTACGGCAGCTACTTCAGCGCATGGCGCGACCGCAACGCGCTCAAGATGTGGACCGGCTGGCCCACTTTTCCGATGGTGTTCGTCAAGGGCGTGCTGGTCGGCGGGGCCGATGAGTTAAAGGTGCTGATCGACAGCGGTGAGCTGAAGGCAATGCTCCAACGCATCGCCTGAGCACCGCATCCGCTACTTGCAGGTGAACAGGACACCGTTCTCGGCGGGCGCCTTGCCAAGCATGGTCGCGGTCAGGCCATTGTTCTGGCAGTACACGGTGGCCTGGTCATAGAAGCGCGCACGGAAGGTGCCGTCGCGCAGCGGAACGACCTCGTTGGGAGGCGTGCCGCAGCCCGCAATGGTCAGGACGACAGCGAGAGACGTGGGAAACGTGAGAAACGTGGGAAATGCGGGGCGATTCATGCGGGCATTCTGGCGCAATCGAAGGCGATCCGCGGACCGTCGAGGATCAAGACTGCAGTTATCAAGACTGCAGTTGTGCCAGGTAGCTTTCGAGCTTTGCAAAGGTGCCCGCGAAGCCGCCCTGCATTGCCGCCCGCGCGCCCTCGAACGTGGCTGTGCCTGCATCGTCCGATTCGTACGGATGCCACGAGATGGCGAGTCGCGTCTTGCCGGGGCCGGCATCTTCGAAGGTGGTTGTCGCCAACATCTTCAACGGCCAGGTCGGCGCCATGGGGTGCCGTGTCAGCCCGCCGTCCTTGTCCGAGAACGATTGCAGATAGACCAGCTTTTCACCGGGGACGATCTCGCGAAAGGTCTGCAAGCCCCACATCTGCATACCGGCTGGCCCTTCGAGACCGTAGTGATAGGTGCCGCCGACCCGCAGGTCCATCGCGGCATGAATGCTGTGAAAACCTTCCGGGCTCAACCACTGCGCGAGATGGTCGGGCTGGGTGTGCACCGCGTAGACGAGTGCACGCGGCGCGAGAAAGGTGTGGGCGATGGTGAAGGGGGCGACTTCAGACATGGTGAGACTCCTTGAGCTTGGTTCTTCATCATAAAACTGACTGTCGCGCCGTCCTACGATGCAACGGCGCGTCCCCGCTTCTCGATGCTCGCGCGCATTCACTATGGTTCGCGCATGCCGAAACCAGACGCCTCGAACAACGACGTCGAACTGTCTCACCTCGCTTTGGCCGACCGCCATATCGAGCAAGGCATCGTTCGAATCCTGAAGCAGGAGACGTTGATCGAGAGGATGCAGAGCACCGGCGTCGAACTGGAGACTGCACGTCGTCTGCTGAAAGCGCTGCAAAGCGGCTTGCTCGGCATGCAGCAGCACCGTGCTCTGATCGTCCAGGCGATTGCCACGCGTCACGCACGCTGACGCGTCGGCGTCGCGCAGGCACCGCGCCTGAGAAGAAGCTGAAGCGCATGGCAGGCTAGGGGAGACCCTGTCGGTCGAAAGACGTATAGGCCGACCCGCCGCTTGGCGCTATTTTCCGGAGCATGAAGCGCTACCGGGATGCACAGCGAAGATGACGAACATGGCGGTGCATCGCTTCGCCTACCGCGGCTGCGATGTTTCGATCTGCGTCGAAGGAATGAACGCCGATGGCGCCGTGACGGGGTATGCCAGCGTGTCGTTTGCTGGCGAAGAAGTGCGAACCCTCGCTGCCGAGGCGATTCATCGGAGCGGCGCCGCGGCGATGAGTGCGCTGGCTCGTCAAGCGCGCCATCTGATCGATTCATCGACAGGGTCGAAAGTGGACGCTGGCCGCACGCTCTTCCCATAGGCAAGTTCAGCGCGAGGAGACATCATGGAATCCATGAGTTCGCTCCGACGGATCTCATGCCAATGGGGGATCGCCGCGGCGGCGCTGTGGGCCAGCATTGCCTCCACCGCTGCACCGCTCCCGTCCGATTGCAAGGCCATGCGCGATCTTCCGGTCGTCAGGGCGCAATGCCACAGTCCGCCTTCTGATACCGGTGGACTGTGCAGCGCGTCGGAGCCATCCTTGCTTCTCGTCGGCGTTGACGGCACCGCATCGGGCGCTTTGAACATTTGCAACGATGCCTCTCGTCCCATCGCGCCCGGGCTCTCGCTCGATGCCGTGTATGGCGGTCCCTGTCTGGGGACGCCCGTGCTGAGCGCGACGATGGCTTCGGAAATAGACACTGCCAACGCTGGCGACGCGCTCGATGCCAGCGGCGCCCTGAAGCCTGGCAGATGCATTGCCGCCACGATGAAGGCGACCCGGTTGACCCAGGCCGGGCTGATGACATGGGACGTCGCAGCCAACGGCCAGAGCCTGGCGCGCGTCAAGGCACTTCGACAAGACGTGCCCTTTCACCTGACGGCCGATGGACCGTCGCCCGACAAGGTTTCCGTCAGCCTGCGCGACGGCCAGGATGGTCGCATCCGCGTGCGCAACGGCGACCCCATGAGCTATCTCTTTCGCTGGCGCTTCGAACTCGGCGCCTTCTCGCGAAGCGGCCTCGAATGGATCGCGCCCCATGGCGAAGTGGACCTTGTATTCGACACGAGGGAAGCCAAGGACAACAAGTCCGGCGACCGGTCCGGACTCGCGATCGGGCTGCTCGACAGCGGGTTCATTCGCAACGGCACGATGAACGGAAGGCTTCTGCTTCAGTACGAGCCCGACCCGTCCCTGCGTCATCTGGCGCTTCGCAGTCTGTCGTTGCCGGTGCAGGCGGATTTGAACTACTGGAAGAGCGGCACGACGCAAAAGCTCGTGACGTTGGTGGGGGTTTTTTCGGCAGTGCTCATGGGCATCGTGGTGTCGCTCCTCGTCAACTACGCGCTGCCGATCCAGCGCAAGCGCATTGCGCTGAAGCAGCGGCTGGCCGACCAGGAAGGCCGCATGATCGGGCTGTCGAATGTCGTCGACTCGCGCACGCTCGGCTTGCTCCGTTCAGAGAAACGAAGGCTGCGCGCGGAGTTGCAGTCCCTGAGTCCGATCCTGCCGGCGACAGAAGCGGCGCTGCCGAAGGTAGAGGCGCGCATCGACTCGCTCGAGCAGCGAATCGATTTCACGGCCAAGGCGGGCGCGCAGCTGCGTGCCGTCAAGCTCGCCACGGACCTGGCCGAATCGGAGCGCGCCGCCATCGCCGCTTGCTGCCATCTCGTTCTCGAACTGGTGAAGAAGGTCGCGCTCGACACGGACGACATCAAGACCGCCGGCGCACAACTCGCCATCGCCGCAAGGTTGCATGCCGACGCGAGCCAGCCGCCGAGTCGCGACGCTGTGGGCGCGCTGCTGGCGCGTGCGACCGACTTCCAGCAAAAGACCTTGGTCTACGACACGAACGATCCGGCGGCGGTAGCGCTTTGGCAACCTTTCGAAGAGCTCCTTCTTTCTCTGAAGAAAGCATTTGCACAAGCGCCGCAATTGAGCCGCCAGGACTATGTGCGCGCCAGCGCGGCGGTCATGAAAGCGGACCATGTCTTTCGCTTCAACCGCTTGCTCGCCGAAGCCGGCAATGCAAAGGTCGCGGAGAGACGCGCCCGTCGCGCAGCCGATCTGCTGGCAGCGCTGTTGCCGGGCAACGACGAGTCCGCCGAACGCGCCCATTGCATCCTGCGACAGATCGAAGAGGGCATTGGCGCTGACGATCTGGCGATGTCGCTGGCAGCACCGAACACACCGCCTCGCATCGAAGTGGACCCGCCGGCGCCGCTGGCGCGTCAGCTGGTGACTTTCAGGATCTGCATGCCGCAGCGGGGCCAGAACAGCGCGACGGCGCGCAACGATATTCCTTGCGCATGGTTCGTGGACGGCCGGCTTCAGCCCGAGGCCGAGGGCTGGGCATGGAGCACGTACTTCGAGGCGCCTGGCGTGTCTTTTCCGGCCACGCGCAGCGAGCTCGCACAGCACATGAAACGGCTCTGGCGCTGGGTATTTCGCCGACCGCCGATGCGTCCAGCGCCGTTTCAGATCAGCGCTGAACTGCGTCCCGCCGGCGTGACCCCATTGATCATCACGGCACCACCCGTGCAATTGGACGTGCCGAAGGCATACGGAGAAAGCAGCACCACCTACGCTGTGGTCACACTGCTGATCACCGTGATCACGGTCAGCATCGGCCTGCTGGCGACCGCGCAGGACAAACTGCAGTCGCTCGACTGGATCACCGGGCTGGGAGCGCTGCTGCTGTTGGGATTCAGCGCGGACGCGTTGAAGCGGGTGCTGACGCGGCAATGATTTTTTCTGTTCGACGCACAGTCATACTTGACGGCATGAACGAACCCGTCAGCCTCCGCACCAAAATTCAGTCGATCCGCGATGCCTCCCTCAAGGAGCCGCCTTTTCCGTACAACCAGGTGCCGCCCCACTTCGACATCGGCGACGTGGCAAAGCTGACGCACAAACCTGCGGGCGATCAGCGGGTTCGACAGCAGCGGATCGAAGCCTGGGTCCGGGATGTGGATGCCGCTTGGAAGCGGCTTGCCCTGTGAGGCTTTCCCGGTCACTGCGGAGAGAGTGCTTGGCGAACGCAACGGCGCTCGACCGACTCGGGCAATCCACTTCACCGGATCGGCAGGACCTTGAGCAGCATCAAGATGCATTCACGCCGGCAACGTCGTCCGGCGTCGCCGAATGCGAGAGCGTGTAGAGACCGCTGAGCGCACCTTCGGCCGCGCCTGATGCCTGCAACACTGCAGCCGAAAGATCGGCATCGACAAGCGACTGCATGACATTTGCCTCGTAGCCAAGGACAACGAACACCCAATCGGCCACGCGGTCGGCGGAGTTGCGAATGCGTTGTTCAGTGGTTTCGGCGACGGGGGGTGTCTGATGCCGCAACAGGTGCGCACCCACGATGCCCGGCCGCTGGACCAGATCGGTGCAGAGCGCCTGGAAGAATGCGCGCAGGTCATCGGCGCGGTCTTGCGATGGCGAGAGCAGCGGCGAGACACGCAGTGTCAGCGCATACCTTGCAGCGCTGCCGCCCGACGACTCGAGCACGTGGCACTGGCTGCGCACCATGTTCCGATGGTGCGGCATCATCCGCACGGACCACGGCGACGGCGTGTTCAGATGGCTGACATAGGCATCCGATGAAAGGATCGCGTACGAATCGAGTTCGTACATGACGAAGATGCCTTCGTCCCCGGCAGCACTCGTCCAGCGCGACGCCCGCCGGAAGCCAGGCACGCCCAGCCGCTCAGGAAAATGCTCATGGGAATGCCAATGCTCGAACTCGGATTTCATCTCGGGCGCCATGTCCCACCACATCGCCAGCGCCGCACTGCCTGAAAGTGCCATTCTCAATTCCCCTGCTTGTTTGCCACGTCGACCGGTGCGCCCTGGCGACTGCTGGCCGCAATCGCATCGAGCGTCATCGCAATGTCGATCGATTCGGCTGGGGTGGCGCCCGTCCACCCGCCCCATCCGAAGCGCACGAGGTCATGAAACGACTCTGCTTCGGCCAGAAATCCGGCGATCGCTTCGGTTTCGATCACTTCGCGTGCCGCGTCCCATCCGGTGCCCCGGCGCAACTCCACCCGTGGCGGAAAGTCGGCGCCGGTGTCGTTGAAGTAGGTGGTGGTGATGGAACCCGCGTCGCCGGCGATGAATGCGTGTCGGTGGCGCGTGGTGGTGAAGCTGCACGAGATCTGCGCAAGAACTCCGCCCGGGTACTCGAGTGTCGCCATCGTGGTCAGATCGACACCCGTCGCGCCCCATCGCGAGAAGGCGGACACGCGCGACGGCGCGGTGCCAGCCACGGTGCGCACGAAGCTCACCGGATACGAACCCGCGTCCATCAGCGCGCCGCCCGCGAGGCTCGGGTCCATTCGGATGTTGGCGGCGTCGGCCAACGGAAAGCCGAAGGATGCCTGGATGAGTTCAATGCGGCCGATGGCACCGGCCGCGACGAGTTCGCGAACCTTGAGCGTTTGCGGCTGCGCCCGATAGGGATAGGCCTCCACCAGATACACGCCATTCTTCTCGGCGGCCGCGAACATGGCCCGTGCCTCCGCGGCACTGGCGGCGAGCGGCTTCTCGCAGAGCACATGCTTGCCGGCATCGGCAGCCCGGATCGACCACTCCGCGTGCAGGTTGTTGGGCAGCGGCACGTACACCGCGTCGATGTCGGGATCGGCAAGGAGTGCGTCGTAGCTGCCATGGACCCGGCCAATGCCGAACTCCCGCGCGAAGGCTGCAGCGCGCTCGCCATCGCGGCTCGCCACGGCGGTGACCACGACTTTGGCCGACGGTCGCACGGCTTCGACGAACGAACGGGCGATCCGCGCGGCCCCGAGAATGCCGATACGCAGCGGGCCCCTGGAAGACGATGTCATAGGTTGCTCTAAGAATCCGGTTCAGGCGGCGTCCAGCACCGATGTCATCTGCGTCACGCAATCCTCGACGTGGGTGAGCAGGGTCTGTTGCGCCCGCTGCCAGTCCCTGGCGAGCGCGCATTCGAGAAGGACCTGGTGCTCGTCTGCCGCCTCCTTGCCACGGAAGATGGCGGCGATCATCTGGTAGCGCAGGTACTTGTCGCAGATCGATGCGTAGGTCTGCAGCAGCAAGTCGGACCCGCAAGCGGAGATCAGCGCGACGTGAAAGGCCCAGTCGTACTGGCGCCAGGTTTCCGACGGCGCCTGGTCGCCGGCCGCCATCCGCTTTTCCATCGTGGCGAGCTTGTGATAGGCCGCGACCACGCGGCCCTCCCACTCGAGGTCGCCGCGCTGAAAAGACTCCTTGAGTCCGTGGCTTTCCAGGAGAAGCCGCATCGAGGCCACTTCGCGAAGGTTGGCCGAGGAGACCGCAGTGACCTGGAACCCGCGCGCCCCTTCCGCGACGAGCAAACCCTCGGTGGCCAGTCGGCTGAAGAGTTCGCGCAGCGTGCTGACGCTGGTGCCGTAGGCCTCTTTCATCCGCTCGAGCGGTAAACGCCGCCCCGGCGTCAGCCGGCCCAGAACGATGTCTGAGCGGATGCGGCGATAGGCGACCTCGCCAACCGTGGCGCTGTCTGGGGAATCAAGGGAGTTGTCGGTCAGCAAAGTGTCGCTCCTGGACGGATCACGGCTCAGCACAGTCTTTGGCGCGAGCCAGGTCTTGGCAATCAGAGAATACCCTAATCATCATATGCATTGCGTATGCTCCGATGATTCAATAGGATTCCGATGCCGTTTGCAACGTATGAGCGCGGCGTAACAAGACGCGCCCCGGGCACCCTTCCCGATCATTCCCAACACAAGGAGACTTCCATGGCATCGAAATTCTTGAAGTTCGCAAGCAGCCTCACACTGCTTGTCGCCGCCACGCTCGTTCAGGCCCAGGACATCCAGGAACGGACCATTCGGTTCGGGCACCTGAACAACACCGACCATCCCACCAGCTGGGGCGTCAAGAAATTCGCCGAGATCGTGGCCGCCAAGAGCGGCGGCAAGATCACGGTCAAGGAATTCGCCAGCAGCCAACTCGGCAACGAACTGCAGCAGCAATCAGCATTGCAGGGCGGCGTGCAGGAAATGCTCGTGGCGTCCACCACCTCGCTGACCGGCGTCGTCAAGGAGTTCGGCCTGTTCGACTTCCCGTTTCTGTTCAGCAACGGCCAGCAGGCGGATGCCATGGTGGACGGCCCGCTGGGCAAGATGATCAGCGCCAAGCTGGCTGAGAAGGGCATCGTCACCCTGGGGTTCTTCGACCTGGGCTTCCGCAACGTCACCAACAGCAAGCGCCCCATCACAAAAGGCGAGGACCTGGATGGACTGAAGCTGCGCGTCATCCCGAATCCGGTGTTCCTGGACACCTTCAAGACTTTCAAGGCCAACCCGTTGCCGATGCCCTTCGCCGAGCTGTACAACGCCCTCGAAAGCAAGGCTGTCGACGGCGAAGAGAACCCGTATTCGGTGATCCTGTCGAGCAAGTTCTACGAGGTCCAGAAGTACGTGAGCGGTACCAACCACGTGTATGCCACCAACCCGATCCAGATCAGCAAGCGCTTCTGGGACAAGCTGTCGCCGGCAGAGCACAAGCTGCTGCAGGACGCTGCCACGGAAGCACAGAACTACCAGCGCGTCGCGAGCCGCGAAGCCGCCGGCAAGGCCCTGGTCGAACTCCAGGCCAAGGGCATGACGTACAACGCCGTTTCACCCGCCGAGACGGCCCGCATGCGCGCCGAGGTCAAGCCGATCTACGACAAGTTCTCTGCTGCGTACGACCCGGCCGTGATCACGCTCTTCAAGACCGAACTGGAACGCGTCTCCAAGTTCTGATTCAGGGTCTCACAGAGGAGCAGGCATGGTGAAGCTGATCGATTCTTTCTGCCGCGGGGTCACCAACGTGATGGCCGTGGCGCTCATGATCATGGTGGCGCTGGTCTTCAGCAACGTGGTGCTGCGCTATGTCTTCAACTCGTCGATCACGCAGTCAGAAGAGATTTCGCGCTGGCTGTTCGTGTGGATCACCTTCATGGGTTGCGTGGTCGCGCTGCGAGAGCACGCGCACCTCGGCACCGACGCCCTGGTCTCGCGCCTGCCACCGCTCGGCAAGAAGATCTGCCTTGTACTCGGCCATCTGACCATGTTGTATGTCTGCTACCTGGTCTTCAGGGGAGCGCTCGAACAGACCAAGATCAACATGGATGTGCTGGCGCCATCCACCCAGTTGCCGATGGCCGTTTTGCATGCGGCCGGCGTGGCTTTCTCGGCCAGCGCATGCGTCGTGCTGCTGCTGGACCTGTGGCTGCTTTTCACCGGCCACATGAACGATGACGACCTGGTGATGGTCCAGGAATCCGAAGACATGGCTGCTCTCAATCTCCCGCACGGCGTCGACCTGCCTAAACAACGCTGATCACAACGAGCGACCATGACACTCACCATCTTCCTCGGGGCCCTGCTGCTGGCGATGGCCATCGGCATACCGATCTCGTTTGCACTGCTGGTCAGCGGCGTGGCGTTGATGTGGCACATGGACCTTTTCGAAGCGCAGATCCTTGCGCAGAACCTGCTGGGCGGAGCCGACAGCTACCCCCTGCTGGCAGTGCCGTTCTTCCTGCTGGCCGGCGAGATCATGAACGAAGGGGGACTGTCGAAGCGCATCGTCGAATTCGCGATGGCACTGGTCGGCCACATCCGTGGCGGCCTGGGCTACGTGACCATCGTCGCGTCGATCATGCTTTCGGCGTTGTCGGGCAGCGCGATTGCCGATGCTGCCGCCCTGACCGCCATGCTGCTGCCGATGATGGTGGCCGCTGGCCACGCGCCGCATCGCGCGGCCGGTCTTATCGCAGCGTCCGGCGTGATTGCGCCGGTGCTGCCGCCGTCGATCGGGCTGGTCATTTTCGGCGTCACCGCCAACGTCTCGATTTCCAAGCTGTTCATGGCCGGTATCGCACCCGGCCTGCTGATGGGGTTGGCGCTGTGGGTGACCTGGGCCTACGTCGCCCGCAACGAAGGCGTGGTGCCTCCGCCGCGCAAGCCCTTGAAGGAACTGCTCGCCACGTTGCGCCGCTGTGGCTGGGCGCTGATGCTGCCGGTGATCATCCTGGTCGGTCTGCGCATGGGCGTGTTCACGCCGACGGAAGCAGGCGTGGTGGCTGCGGTGTACGCCCTCTTCGTTGCCACAGTCATCTATCGTGGCCTGAAGCTCTCGCAGCTGTTCGGCATTTTCAAGAAGGCGGCCAAGACCACCGCGGTGGTGATGTTCCTGGTGGCCGCGGCGATGGTTTCGGCCTGGCTCATCACAGTCGCTGACCTTCCCGGCAAGGTGGTGGGCATGCTCCAGCCCTTCCTGGACAGTCCCATCCTGTTGATGGTCGCGATCATGGTGCTGGTCATGATCGTCGGCACCGCGATGGACATGACGCCGACCATCCTTATCCTCACGCCGGTATTGATGCCGGTCGTCATCGCCGCCAAGATCGACCCGGTCTACTTCGGGGTCATGTTCATCATGAACAACGCCATCGGGTTGGTCACGCCGCCGGTCGGCGTGGTACTCAACGTGGTGGCCGGCGTCGGTCGAATGTCGATGGACACGGTGACCAAGGGCGTGATGCCGTTCATGATCGCGCAGTTCTTGATCATGTTCCTGATGGTCTTCTTTCCCTGGCTCGTCACCGGCCCTGCGAAGCTGTTCCACGGCGGCCCCTGAAAAACACCCTCTTGCGTTGCGAGCGTATTCACCCATGACCAAGCCGCTTTTCATCCTGAATGGCCCGAATCTCAACCGTCTCGGCAAGCGCGAGCCTGCGATTTACGGCAAGACCACGCTCGCAGAAATCGAGGCAATGTGCCGCGACGAAGCCGGGGCGATCCCGTTGGAGTTCCACCAGTCCAACAGCGAGACGCAGTTGATCGACTGGATTCACGACGCCATCGACACGGGCAGCGGGATCATCATCAACCCTGCTGCCTACTCGTTCACGTCCATGGCCATCATGGATGCGCTCAAGATGTTTCCAGGTCCGATCATCGAGGTCCACATCTCCAACATCCATCGCCGCGAGGAGATGTACCACCACTCCTACATGTCCGCGGTGGCCACCGCGGTGATCGCCGGCCTCGGACCTGGCGGGTATCGCGCCGCCATCAAGGCCATCCTGCAGATGCTCCAGGAAAAGACGAGCTGATCCGCAGAGGGTCTTCGGTCTTCGTTTCAAATCTCGAAACGGATGGGTTGGTAGATGGGTGAAGCGCCGAACTGGACACGCACCGATGAGTTCATCGACCCGTGGCGGAGAGTGTGAGATTCGAACTCACGGACGCTTTCACGTCGGCAGTTTTCAAGACTGCTGGTTTAAACCACTCACCCAACTCTCCGCAGAAGTCCGGCATTGCACCGGACAGGTCGAGGATTTTAAGCGTTGATTGAGGACGTGCCTTCGGTCGTTCCGTTTCGCAGTTGTTGCGGCGACCAACCGTGCAGCACCAGATCGACGATGCCCTCGGCCCAGAGCCTTCGTTCAGTTGATCCGGCCAGGGGTTTCGAGATGAAGAATCGCACCCCGCCGAAGGCCAGCGTAGACAGTTGCACAGCCGCGAGTTCGGGCGACGGCACATTGAGGCGGCCGGCGCGATGCGCCTCCGTGAGGTACTCCACCACGGGGCCGAGCACATAGCTGTTCTCCGCATAGAGCGACTTGGCCAATTCCGGGAAACGAACGGCCTCGGCGATCACCAGCCGGAGCAGTGCCAGCGTCTCGGGCTCGGTGGCGCCGAGGTACATGCGCTCGACCAGGTCGAGCAACAATTCGCGCTCGTCGGCCCCCTCACGCACCACGGTCGCCTGCATGGTGTTGCGCGCACTGCCCACTGCCCGATGCACGACCTCGTGAAACAGCGCCTGCTTGTTCTCGAATTGGCGATAGATCGTGATCTTGGCAACACCGGCGTCGCGAGCGATGGCTTCGATGCTGGTCGCCGCATAGCCCTTGTCGAGAAACGACTGCAGCGCGGCGGCCAGAAAAGATTCGCGCAACTCTGCGGCCTGCACGGCGCTGGGTCGGCCGCGGGGTCGCCGTTTGGCGTCCAGAGACTCGAAGTGCAGCATGGCATTCCTCAGGCTGGTGGGAGGAACATTGTCTGCAAATCGCTCAGAAAGTCCATTCCACGTTCGGTAGGCCACACATGGCGCAGGTCACGCGCGATCAAACCCTTGCGCTCGGCCTCTTCCAGCCCGCGCTGAATGGCAGTGGTCGCCAAGCCGGTGCGCTCGCCGAACTGCGCCAGTGCAAATCCCTCTTTGAGGCGCAGCGCGTTGAGCATGAATTCGAATGGCAGGTCGGCGATGGCGACGTCGTCGCTCTGGGCGACCGCGGCACCGGCCAGCGCGCCGTCCATGTACCGGCGCGGCTCGCGCAGCCGGACCTGCCGCACGACGCGATGCGCAAAGCTCAGCTTGCTGTGTGCGCCGGCGCCGATGCCGAGGTAGTCGCCGAACTGCCAGTAGTTGAGGTTGTGCGCACAGCGGTGGCCCTCGCGCGCGTAGGCCGAAACTTCGTAGCGGGCCAGGCCGAGCTGGCCGGTGCGCTCGGTGATGCGGTCGAGCATCGCATAGGCATCGTCGTCTTCCGGGATGGCCGGGGGAAACTTCGCGAAGTAGGTGTTGGGCTCGATCGTCAGGTGATAGACGGACAGGTGCGGCGGCGCCAGGTCGAGCGCCTGCTGCAGATCGGCGTCGAGCTGCTCCAGCGTCTGGCCCGGCAGCGCGTACATCAGGTCGAGATTGAAGGTGTCGAAGGCGCTGGCGGCTTCTTCGACCGCGGCGATCGCCTGCGCCCCGTCGTGTACCCGGCCCAGCGCCTTCAGGTGCGTGTCGTTGAAGCTCTGGACGCCGATGGACAGACGCGTAACCCCGGCCGCACGGTAGGCACGAAAGCGGTCACGCTCGAAAGTGCCGGGGTTGGCTTCCATCGAGATCTCGCAGTCGGGCGCGAGCTTGAGGCGCGCGCGTAAATCGCCCAGAAGCCGGTCGATCGCTTCGGGTGAAAAAAGACTCGGCGTGCCGCCGCCGATGAAGATGGTGTGGACGGTGCGGCCCCAGATCAGAGGCAGCGCGGCGTCGAGGTCGGCGACCAGCGCATCGAGGTAGCGCTGCTCGGGGATGTCGGCGTTGCTGCCAGCGCTGCTCTCGTTGCTGCCGTCTCGCCACTCGTGCGAGTTGAAGTCGCAGTACGGGCACTTGCGCAGGCACCAGGGCAAGTGCACGTAGAGCGACAGCGGCGGCAATGCGGCCAGTTGAAGCGGACCGGGGCGCATCAGGTGCAGCACGTCGTTGGCGTGCGGCGCATTGGCAGACGCTGCGGCGGCCTCGATGGGGATGATCGGCATCTGTTCCGGCGTTACCAGCGCTCGCGCATCAGCTGAAGCATCGCCCGTGCCGCCTGCCCCCGATGGCTGTGCACGTTCTTCTGCTCCGCCGTCAGTTCCGCGAAGGTCTTGCCGAGCTTCGGCAAGAACATCACCGGGTCGAATCCGAAGCCGTTGGCGCCGATGCGCGCGCGGGTGATCTCGCCGGGCGCGCGCCCGATGGCGATCAGCGGCTCAGGATCTTCTGCGCTGCGCAGCGCGACCAGCGTACTGACCAGCGCGGCGCGGCGATCGTCGATGCGAGCCATCTGCTCGAGCAGCGCGCGCACGTTGTTGTCGTCGCCCTTGGCATAGCCGAACTGCGTGGCATAGAAAGCGGTGTCGACGCCCGGCAGGCCGCCGAAGGCTTCGACGCAGAGGCCGGCATCGTCGGCAATGGCCGGCAATCCGGTTGCAGCGGACGCATGGCGCGCCTTGGCGAGCGCGTTCTCGACGAAGGTGCGAAACGGTTCTTCGGCTTCACCGACGCCGAGCTCGGACTGCCGCACCAGCGTGACGTTCAGCGGCGCCAGCAACGTCTGGAGTTCGGCCAGCTTGCCGGCGTTGTTCGAAGCCAGTACGAGTTTCATTTTCGGGGGACGTGCGTCGCTGCGCCGGAATCAGTTCGACGCTCAGTTGAACAATTACTTCGACGACAGAGCTTGCTGCTGCATGGCGATCAGCTCGCCGATGCCCTTTTCGGCCAACGCCAGCAGCTGGTTCATCTCGTCACGTGAGAACGCCGCGCCTTCGGCTGTGCCTTGCACTTCGACGAAATGCCCGGCGCCTGTCATTACGACGTTCATGTCGGTGTCACAGGTGGAATCTTCAAGGTACTCGAGATCGAGCAGCGGCGTGCCTTCGACGATGCCGACCGAAATGGCGGCCACGTGGCCCTTGATCGGCGAGGCGGCCAGCGCGCCGGACGCCAACAGCGTGTCGACCGCATCCTGCGCAGCGACGAAGGCGCCGGTGATCGCAGCGGTGCGCGTGCCGCCGTCGGCTTGGAGCACATCGCAGTCGAGATGGATGGTGCGCTCGCCGAGAGCCGCCAGATCGAACACCGCGCGCATCGAGCGGCCGATGAGGCGCTGGATTTCCTGCGTGCGGCCGGTCTGCTTTCCCTTGGCCGCTTCGCGGCTGCTGCGGGTGTGCGTCGCCCGCGGCAGCATGCCGTACTCGGCGGTGACCCAGCCCTCGCCGCTGCCCTTTTTGTGCGGCGGCACGCGCTCTTCGACCGACGCCGTGCAGAGCACGCGGGTCTGGCCGAATTCGATGAGCACCGAGCCTTCGGCATGGATCGTGAAACCGCGTGTGATGCGCACCGGCCGCAGGGCATCGGCGGCGCGGCCGCCGCTTCGTGTGAAAGCAGTCATATCGAAACCTGAAAAAAAAATAGGCCGAGAAAGCCGGCGTCGAGCCGGCGGAAACAAAACGCCGCGCGCCGACTCAGGTCTTGCGCGAAGCGGAACGACGAATGGCTTCGTTGATCTCCGCGATCGAACGCTCGATGGCGTCGTCGTCGAGGTCGTCGAGTTCACTGTCGGACGGCATGCCCGCCTGGATGGTCGATGCGAAGACGCCGTCGCCGACGCTGTCGGTCGACACACCGCGCTCGTAACCCGGGGCGTCTGGCAACTCCCACTCGAGGGCAATGAGGGTCACGTTGTCGCTGTGGCTGCCGCCGTTGCGCAATGCCATCTCGGCGAGATCGGGCGCGGCGTCGGACACCGGCTTGCCGGACGACAGCGTGTGCACGATGACGGCGTCGTCGAGCACGCCCCAGACGCCGTCGGAGCACAACATGATGCGGTCGCCGCGCTGCAACTGCAGCGGCGGCGAAATGTCGAACAGCGGTGCGGTGGGCGAGCCCAAACACGTCAGCAAGAGGTTGCGATTGACCGGCTCGTTGCCCGCGTTCGCGCGCGGCCGCTCGGCGTGGGAATGGTCGCGGGTGCGCATGAGCAAGGTGCCGTCGCGGACCACGTAGAGGCGCGAGTCGCCGCAGTGAATCCAGGTGGCGGTCGTGCCTTGCAGCACCGCCGCGACGACGGTCGTGCGGGGCGTGTCGAGCATCGCCTTGGTGCCGGCGTACCGCATGATCTGCTGGTGCGCCGCCATCACCGACGAGGTCAAGAACGCCTTGACGTCCTTGACGATCGGCCGAGCCTCGCGCTGGTACAAAGCCGCGATGGTCTGCAGCGCGAGCTGTGCTGCCACCTCGCCTTCAGGATGCCCCCCCATGCCGTCGGCCAGCACAAACAAGCCGGACTCCCGCGTGTAGCAGTAGCCCATGCGGTCCTCGTTCTTGAGACGGCCGCCCTTGCGGCTAACCTGGAATACGGAGAACTTCATGCGGGTCGCGTCGTTGGCGCGGCCGCCTTCGGCAGCCCCTTCTTGTCGAAGGAGCGCATGTTGTCGATGGAAAGGCGAACCTTTTCGCCCACGGTGAGCTTGGTGTAGCGACGCTCGCCCTCTCGGCTCAGTTCTTTTTGCAGCGCGAACACCGACTGCGGGCGCGACAGCGGGTCGAGCGACATGCACCACTCGACGACCTCGATCAGGTTGTCCGAATAGATGCCGCGCAACCGCGACAGCGACAGGCCGAGCCGGTCTTTTTCGATGCGCTGCGGCGCGTCGTTGGGCGGATAGCCCTGCATGCAGGCGTAGATGCAGGCGCCGAT
>CAXTCC010000081.1:0-15846 GCA_964242015.1 uncultured Variovorax sp. | reverse complement strand
CGCAGCGAGTTCGACACCAGGTTGTTCAGGATGCGCGACAGCATCACGTAGTCGCAGCGCACCCACAGGTCGGTCTTGCGCGCCACCAGCCGCAGGTTTTGTTGTTCAGCCACTGCGCGAAAGTTGCGACTGATCTCGTCGAAAAGGCGGTCCAGCGGAAAGTCGATCCACTGCGGTTGCAGCACGCCGGCGTCGAGCTGCGACAGGTTGAGCAACTCCGAAAAAAGCCGATCGAGCGAGTCGACGCACTCCTTAATGTGCTCGATGCGCTGCAGCCGCGCCGGATCGGTTTCGCCGTTGGCAAGGCCGTCGGAAAACAGCGTCAGCGCATGCAGCGGCTGCCGCAGGTCATGGCTGGCAGCAGCCAGCAGGCGCGTCTTGGCCTGGCTCGCAATCTCCAGCTGTTCGTTCTTGCGCGCGAGCTCGGCAGTGGCGTCGCCGATGCGACTTTGCAGCAGGCGCTGGCTCTGCACCAGCGCACTCGCGGCCTGGTTGAAGCCGCGCTGCAGCCGCCGCACTTCGGTCGTTCCCTCGACCGACACGCTCGCATCTTCACCGGCGCCGAGCCGGTCGACCGCCTCACCCAATGCCTTGATCGGGGCGCTGATGCGGCGCGCCGCCCACCAGCCGGCCAGACCGACGCCCAGCAGGCTGGCGGCCAGCACCACCAGCACGTTGAACCACACCGCCTTGCGCACCGCATGCACCGCGTCGAGGCTGATCTCGACCATCACCTTCCCGATGTGCGTGCCGTCGTCGCCGATGATCGGCACGACAGCGCGCAGTCCCTCGTCGCGGCTGCGGTCGACCGTTTCGGAGTTGGCGACGATTTCGCCGTCTTCCGACCAGATCTGCACTTGCTGAACGTGGGGTTGAGACGTGCCGGCCTGTGCGGTGCGCAGCAAGGCGCGCCGGTCGAGATGCGACAGAGGCGTTTGGGCGAGCGTCGCGACCTGCAGTGCCACCGTTTGCGCGTTGGCGCGCATCAGGTCGGTAACGCTCGTCAGATGCTGACCGGTCAGCACGCCAATAGCACCCAGCGTCGCCACCGTCGCCGGCAACAGCGCCAGCATCACGAGCTGCTGCGCGAGGGACAGGCGGGGCAAGCGCGAGAAAAACGTCACGAGTTTGTTGCTTGGTTGGTATCTAATTGTGTTCCGCACAGTCCCCTTTTGAACAGCCCTTGTCGATGCAGGCCTCTGCCACCGCCGCTCACGCCGTATTTCGCTCCGCTTCTGCGCGCTTTGCTCGCGTTGCTTTTCCAGGCGCCTTGTTGCGCCTGGTTGAATTCGCGTCGGCCTTGCTGGTCGGCGGCTTGTTGTCGATCTCTTCTCTGGCGGGCGCCCAAACCGTGATACAGCTCGATGCCGCACCGGTCCGCTTCGGAATCCTTCCGCTCGGTGGCGCCTTCGAATCCCGTAACGACTGGGAGCCACTGCTCGCCGACCTGAGCCGTGCCATCGGACGGCCCGTGGCCATGCTGTCGGTGACTTCGTACGAAGCGCTCGAGCAGGCCATTCAGCGCAACCAGGTCGACATGGCTTTTCTGTCTGGAAAGATGGCGCTCGATGCGGTGACGCAGCGCCGCATGAAGGTGGTGGCTCAAGTCACGCGACACGACGGCTTGCCGGGCTATCGCTCGCTGCTGCTGGCGCGCAAGACAGGTGCGCGCACGTCGCTCAAGGATCTGCTGGCAGAGCCTGAACGCTGGCGTCTGGCGCGCGGCGAGAGCCGGTCCGTGTCGGGCTTCATCGTGCCCCAGCTGCAGTTCTTCTTGCCGAACAACATCGCGATGGAAACGCGGTTCGCCAGCGAACTGGTCGGGACGCACCAGGTGACGGCGTTGGCCGTAGCCAACGGCGAAGCCGATGTCGCGACCAACAACACAGCGGACTTCGAGCGTTTCAAGCTGCAGTTCCCGGTCGAGGCCGACCGGCTGCAGGTCATCTGGGAGTCCGAACTGATTCCGCATGCGCAGATCGTGGTGCGCCGCGATTACCCGCCTGCCTTCCAGGCCAAAGTGCAAAGCTTTCTGGTCAGTTATGCCCGCGGCAGAGGGTCGCGCAGCGATGCCGAGCGGGCCACGCTCAAGTCGTTGCACGACCTGGCCGGCTTTCTCGCTGCAGACAACTCGTCGTTGATGCCCGCTGCCAAGCTGGCCTACCAACTGGCCCGACAAAGCGCGATGAGCGCGCAATGGGTCAACGACGAAGCGCGGCAGGCACGGCTGCAGCGTATTGAAGGCATGTACGCCGAACAGGTCGCCGCACTGCGCGAAGGCGCGCCTTGAGCGTGAAGGCGCTCCGGTCGTCGTTCGGCCCCAACTGCCACTGGTGCGGTCTGCCGATGGACTTCGACGAACCCTTCGGCCGGCCCGAGTCCGCCACGATCGAACACCTCAACGACGCGACACTGGGCGGCGTGCGCAAGCAGACCCACCGGCGCCTCGCGCACGCCGCATGCAACCAGGCGCGCAACGAGTTCAAGCTGCAGGCCGAGCGGCAGTTCAAGCGCTGGATCGAGGCGCGGCGCGAGGCAGCGTCGCGCACGGCATGACTTTGTCGACGACCGCGCCGCGGACACTGCCGGTTCGGCTTCGACCCGGGGACGACCTGCGGCGTGCCCTCGAAGCCATCGTCGCCGCCGAAAGTGCGGCAGCTGCGTTCGTGCTGTCCGGTATCGGAAGCTTTCGTTCTGCGGTCATCCGCTTCGCGGGCGTCGACGACGCGATGAAGATCGATGTCGATACGGAACTGCTGACGCTGGCGGGCAGCATCGGTGCCGGCGGCTCGCACCTGCACATGAGCGTGTCGGATGCACAAGGCCGCGTGCTCGGCGGCCATGCCGGTTACGGATGCACCGTGCGCACGACCGCAGAGGTACTGCTGATGCTGTTGCCGGCGTGGCGCTTCACGCGTGAGGTCGATGCGGCGACAGGGTGGGCCGAACTGGTCGTTGCGCCCAACAGCCGAACGGGCGAACCGTCGGCAAGCCGGCGCGGCGACGACTGACAATCGGCTGAGCGGGAAGGTGTAACGCTCTGCATCGTCAAATCAATACCTGGAGTGAATTCAATGAAGAAGATCCTTTTCGCGCTTGTCGCATCCCTCGCCGTCCTCGGTGCCAACGCCCAGATCGGCAAGGCCGCCTCCGAAGCGACCGATTCGGCCAAGCACAAGATCGACGAGAAGCGCGCAGACAGCGATGCGAAGAAGAGCGGCCCGGTCGGCAAGGCGGTCAACAACGTCAAGTCGGGCTATCACAAGAACCGGGCAAAGAGCTCGGCCAACAAGGCCAAGCAGTCGCTGAAGAACGCGGGCTGATCGATTTAACGGACTCGATGCACCTTGGGCGTCGGGTGGTCGTTGCGGCAGCATGGCTGTCTTCATGCGGGTGCGACCACCAGCGGAATTCAAGATCAACCTGCTGCGGCCGGCGCTCGGCGAGCGCTCAGTTCGGCGGACATCCGGCTGTGCAGGCGCCGGTCGACGTGAACTCCATCGTGATGCCCGACAGCGGCACGTACACCGGCACCTTCACTGCCTTGATGAAGGCCTCGGTCTTGCTGCCGGGGCGCACCTTGCCGCCGATAGTGCCGACCTCGTTCGCGTGCGACGCAATGACCGATGCCGGCTTTACCAGTTCATTCATGACAAAGGCCGCTTCGGCTGGCCCGGTGGTGAAGCCGTCGCCCATGTTCATGACAGCCAGCTTCGCCTTGTAGAGATCGCGCACCACGCGCTCCTGGTCGGCGGTAACGCCGGTGTCGCCGGAGAGGTACGCCACCAAGCCGTTGCTGAACCACAGTACGTAGCCGGTCGCCAGGCCCACGTCGCCGGCAATGCCTGCATCTTTCATCGCCTTGCCGAGGTCACCGCCGATATAGTCGGGGTCGATGCCATTGCTGTGCATGGCCGTCACCGTCGCGATGCGCACGCCGCCGACCGTCGTGCTGCCGCCGAAGCGCGCGAGCATCGAGTTGGCCGGATCGCCGCCGAGCGCCTTGAGCTTGGCGGCGAAGAACGGCGGCATCTCGCTGCCGGTGACGATCTTCGACTTCTTGGCCAGCGCGATGTTCACGGCGTTGGAGTTGGGCAGGTCCGACACCGACATGTCGGGGCTGGCGCAACTGCCCGAGTTGGGCGCCTTGTTGTGCGCGTTGCCCAGGTGGTCGCCGTGCATGTGGCTGACCAGCAGGATGTCGATCTTGCCCAGCCGCGGATCGGTCGCGCCCGCCACCGTGCGGCCCGGGTCGTAGAGGATGCGCGTGCCGTTCGGGTCTTCGAAGATCAGCGCCCGGTCTTGCGCACAGAACTCCCCATCGATGCCGCCGAGCGGCGTCACCTTGACGTTCTGAGCCAAAACGGGCGCGGCCAGCAAGGCCGACAACGCGGCAGCAGCCACGAGCTTGATTGATCGCTTCATTGAATCTCCGACGGGTTTGAAAGGGGGAAAGAGCCAGAAGTATGGCCGCATCGAAGGGTGCCCTGCAGCGGATCGACGACGGGCAGCGGCACGGCCCACAAGTCGCCCGGGAGTCGCTCAGGATGGCATCATCACGGCCACTCAAGCGAGGTACGGCATGACCGATCGACAGACTTACCTGGGCAGTTGTCACTGCGGCCGAGTCCGCTTCGAACTGCAAGCCGACATCGCGTCGGCGATGGAATGCAATTGCTCGCTGTGTCGGCGCAAGGGTGCGCTGTGGCACGGTGCGTTCGACACCGCGCTGCGCATCGTTGCGGGTGAAGCGGAGCTGACCCTGTACCAGTTCGGCACGATGACCGCCAAGCACTACTCGTGTAAGCACTGTGGCATCTCGACGTTCACTCGGCCACGGCTCGACCCGACCCGTTGGGCCGTCAACCTCCGCTGCATCGACGGTCTGGATCTGTCATCGCTGGCGATTCGGAAGTTCGACGGCGAGCATTGGGAAGAAGCGGTGAAGGCGATTTATGCAAGAACCAAGTAAAGGCGTGTCCTGATGCGTCAAAAGCCGACATGACGAAGCGCAACACCGAAAAGATCCTGCGTACCTATGGCTTCTGGATCCTGTCCGCGCTACGCGATGAATGTCGCGAGTTTCTCGAAGCGACAACGCTCAAGGAGTTGAGCGAGACGCCGGGAAATCTTCGGTCGGTGGCGCTGTTTCGCGATCAGGAAGACGGCACGGTCGAGGTGGTCATCCTGGCGTTGTGGGACTCGATGGAAAGCGTCATGGCATTCCATGGCAAGCAGGACTTGCGCAAGCCCAGGATCGATCCGACCGTTCAGGCCAAGCTGTTCGACCGCGAGCCCTATGTGCGCCAGTACGCGCTTTCCGATCCGGACGCGCTTGCGTTGATCCCGCCGAGTTGGCGGTAGGGCGGCACCTCGTTCGCGGTGAGAGCCGCCTGCCGCCAACCCGCGTGCACTGACCAAGAAGCGCACGCACGCCATCGACAAGCCTCTAGGCCCTTCGACTTAGACCCAACGCCCCCGTCTAGGCCGTTAGGTGGATTTGCCGTTCTCCCTCTGCGCCGGAAACTAGATGTTTCTTTCTGGCACCCCTGCCATTGACGGAGCGCGGATGAGTTGGCGAACAAAAGTGGTTTGGAGCGAGGGGATGCTGCTGCAGCCTCAGCACCTGCAGCAAAGCGAGCGCCACGGCGACCATGCCCGGCACGTGCTCCTGCGCACCACGACGCCTTACGCATGGGGCTTCGCTGAAATCGAGATCGACCAGGCCGCACTCACGCTCGGCAAGCTGGCACTGGTGCGTGCCGTCGGCGTTTTCGGCGATGGCACGGTGTTCGACATGCCGGCGGTCGATCCGTTGCCCGACCCCGTCGACATCCCGCCGACGATGCGCGACGAAGCCGTCGTGCTTGCGTTGCCGTTGCGCCGCGCCGGTGCCCGCGAAGCCGATGCCGAAGGCTACGACGATCTGGTGCGGCATCGCGTGCTCGAGTCCGAAGTGCCCGACTCCAACACCGCCGGCGAACGTGCCGCCATGCTGCAACTCGGGCAGCTGCACACGCGCCTGATGCGCGCCGGCGAGACGACCGATGCGTGGACCACCGTCAATGTCGCGCGCGTGGTCGAGCGCCGTGTCGACAACCAGGTGCAGCTCGATCGCAACCTGCTGCCGCCGCTGCTCGATGTCGCCGGCCATGCGGTGATCCGCTCCTGGCTCGACGAACTGCTCGGCCTGCTGCGCCAGCGCGGCGAAGCCTTGGCCGGCCGCATGACGCAAGGCGGCACCGGTGGCGTCGCCGAGATCGCCGACTTCATGCTGCTGCAAACCGTCAACCGCAACGAGGCGGTGTTCGCGCATCTGGCGAAGAGCGCGATGCTGCATCCGCAACGCTTCTTCGAGCATGCACTGGCGCTGGCCGGCGACCTTGCGAGCTTCAGGGATTCACGACGTGTGGCGCGCTTCGGCCCGTATGTGCACGACGACCTCGCGCTGACCTTTCGACCGGTCATGGACGACCTGCGGCGCAGCCTGTCGATGGTGCTCGAGCAGTCCGCCATTCGCATCGAATTGCACGACCGCAAGCACGGCGTGCGCGTCGCCGTCATCCCCGATGTCGAACTGCAGCGCAATGCGACCTTCGTGCTCGCGGTCAACGCGCAGATGCCGAGCGAGGCGCTGCGCGCGCGCTTTCCGACGCAGGTCAAGATCGGTCCGGTCGAGCGCATTCGCGATCTGGTCAACCTCGCATTGCCCGGCGTCACGCTGATGCCGATGCCGGTCGCGCCGCGGCAGATTCCGTTTCACTCGGGCGCCAACTACTTCGAGCTCGAAACGCGCAACAGCGACCTCTGGCGCCAGCTCGAAGCATCGGGCGGCGTGGCGATGCACATCGCCGGCGACTTCCCCGGCCTCGATCTGGCGTTCTGGGCGATCCGCTCGTAGCGCACAGCGGGAGACGACATGACAACCCCGGACCCCTTCGCCGCCTTCGAATCCGAACGCACGGTCATCAAGCCGAAGCCGCGTGCCGGCGGCGGCGCATCGCCTCCCGGCAATGCTTCCTATACGGCGTCGCCCGAACCGTTGCCAGCCGATGTCGGAGAGCTCGGCCTGCTCAACCCGCTGGTCTCGGCCGCCGGCAGGTTGCTGGTGCTTACAGCCAAATTGCGCAACATGGTTCAGCCACCCAACGTGCCGGCGTTGCGTGCATCGACCGCCGATGCGGTGAACCAGTTCGACGCTGCCGCGCGGCGTTCCGGCGCATCGAACGAATCGGTGCTGGCCGCGCGCTACATCCTCTGCACTGCGCTCGACGAGGCGGTCGCCAACACGCCGTGGGGGGCGCAGGCCGGCTGGAGCAAGCAGAGCCTGCTGGTCCAGTTCCACAACGAATCGTGGGGCGGCGAGAAGGTGTTTCAGTTGCTCGCCAAGCTGGCGCAAGACGTGCCGACGCACCGCAATCTGCTGGAGCTGATGTACAGCGTGCTGGCACTCGGCTTCGAAGGCCGCTACCGCGTGATCGACAACGGCCGCGCGCAGCTCGACACCGTGCGGCAACGCCTCGCCGACCTCATCGCCAAGGACCGGCCACCGCTCGAAGCTGAACTCTCGCCGCACTGGCGCGGTCAGGCGGCGGGCTCTGCAAGGCTGCGCGAATCGCTGCCGTTGTGGGTCTTCGCGGTCGGCTTCCTGTTGCTGCTCGCGCTCGCCTGGTTCGGCCTGCGGCTCACGTTGAACAACCGCTCCGACACGACCTATGCAGCGATCTCCGGCCTGCGCGTGCCCAACGTGCAGATCGCGCCGCCGGCCATCATGGCGAAGGCGCCACGGCTGGCGAAGTTCCTGGAGCCGGAGGTCAAGCAAGGGCTCGTCACCGTCACCGATGAAGCCGATCGCAGCACCGTGCGCCTGCGTGGCGACAGTTTCTTCGGCTCCGGCAGCGCCGAGCCGATGCCGCAATCGTTGCCGGTGTTGAAGCGCATCGGCCAGGCACTGGCCGAGGTCAAGGGCGACGTGCTCATCACCGGCCATTCCGACAACCAGCCGATCCGCTCGATGCGCTATCCGTCGAACTGGCATCTGTCGGCCGCGCGTGCCGATGCGGTCAAGGCGTCACTGGTGGGCCTGGTCGAGCCCGGCCGCATGCGTTCCGATGGCAAGGCCGACGCCGAGCCGGTCGCGCTCAACGACTCGCCGGCGAATCGCGCGCGAAATCGCCGCGTCGACATCGTGCTGCTGTCGGAGCCGGAGCGCACCGCGGCCACGCTGAATGCAGCGCCGGAGGTCAAGCGATGAAAAAGCTCTTCGGCTGGCTCTTCAGCCCGCTGCTCTTCATGGTGCTGGCGCTGATCGTCGTCTCGCTGTTGATCTGGTGGGTCGGCCCGCTCATCAAGATCGGTTCGCTGGCGCCGCTCGAATCGGAAACATCGCGCTGGGTGCTGATCGGCGTCATCGTGCTGATCGCGGTGCTGCGCGCGATCTGGAAGCGCTGGCGCACCCGCAAGGCCAGCAAGAATCTGACCGAAGGGCTGATGCGCGCACCGGCCGCCAAGACGGGGCCCGCGGACGAAGGCGAGCAGAAGGTGCTCAACACCCGCTTCACCGAAGCGGTCGCGACGCTCAAGCAGATGCGCCTGCATGCCGCGGGTCGCAAGCCCGGTTGGCGTGACTGGTTGTCGCTCTCGGGCGGCAGCTATCTCTACGACCTGCCCTGGTACGTGTTCATCGGCGCACCTGGCGCGGGCAAGACGACGGCGCTGGTCAACTCGGGCCTCTCGTTTCCGCTGGCCGACAAGTTCGGTCCCGGTGCGATTCGCGGCGTCGGCGGCACGCGCAATTGCGACTGGTGGTTTACCGACGAGGCGGTGCTCATCGACACCGCCGGCCGCTACACCACGCAAGACAGTCACCAGACCGAAGACAAGAACGCGTGGGAAGGCTTCCTCGGCCTCCTGAAAAAAGTACGGCCACGCCGGCCGCTCAACGGCGTGTTTTTGACGGTGAGCGTGGCCGATCTGTTGAGCCAGGGTGCGGAAGCACGCAGCTCCCTGGCTTCGTCGATTCGCGCGCGACTGCTCGAGCTCGATGCCAAGCTCACGACACGCTTGCCGGTCTACGTGCTGGTCACCAAGAGCGACTTGCTCTACGGCTTCACCGAATATTTTGCCGATCTCGGCAAGGAACAGCGTGCGCAGGTCTTCGGCTTCACGCTGCCGGCCGAAGAGGGGGTGCAGGTCGACGAGAAGGGCTTGTCTGCTGCGTTCGGTCGCGAGTTCGGCTTGCTGCACGACCGCATCGACGACGGGCTCATCAACCGCATGCAGCACGAGACCGACGTGACGCGGCGTGCGGCGATCTTCGGCTTCCCGGCGCAGCTGGGTTCGGTCGGGCCGCTGCTGTCCGATTTGCTCGACCAGGTCTTCACCGGCTCGCGCTTCACGCAGCCGCCCTGGGTGCGCGGCGTGTATTTCACCAGCGGCACGCAGGAAGGCAGCCCGATCGATCGCGTGATGGGCAGCCTGGCGCGCAGCTTCGGGCTGGAGCGCGCCATGCTCGCGCCGCAAAAGAGCAGCGGCCGCAGCTACTTTCTCACTTCGCTGTTGCGCGACGTGGTGTTCCCGGAGCAGCGGTTGGCCGGCGCCGACGTCAAGCTGGAGCGACGTCGCCACGGGCTGCGCCTGGCCACCGTGTCGCTCATGACGCTGGTGACGCTCGGCCTGCTCGCCGCATGGGGCTACAGCACCTGGCAGAACCTGAACTACCTGAAGGCGGTCGAAGCCAAGGTCGAGCCCGCCAAACAGACGTTGGCGGCACTGCCGGCACGCGTGCAGAACCTGGTCGAAGTGGCGCCCGTGCTGCAAGGCTTGCGCGACATCTGGAAGGCGCCGGAAAACCGTCAGGGCAATGAGCCGTTGTCGATGACGCTCGGCCTCTACCAGGGCGACAAGCTCGACGCGGCTGCCATGCTGGCCCACCAGCGCGCACTCAACGAGGCCTTCTTGCCGCAGCTGGCCAAGCGGCTCGAAGACCAGCTGCGCACCGCGCAAAAGGACAACCTCGAGTTCAGCTACGAGGCGCTGAAGAGCTACCTCATGCTGCACCAGCCCGAGCACTTCGACGCCGAGGCGCTCAAGGCCTGGATCACGCTCGACTGGGCGCGCAACATGGACCGCGGCATCCCGGAAGACCAGCGGAAGCTTCTCGAAGACCAGCTCGACGTGCTCATCGCCCAAGGCCCGCCGCGCTCGCCGTTGAAGATGGACGAGAACCTGGTGCGCAGCGTGCGAGGCGTTCTCGCCAGCTATCCGCTGGAGCAGCGTGTCTTCAGCCGGCTCAAGCGCCAGCGCTTGGGCAAGGACGTGCCGGCCTTCAGCGTGGCGGCTGCCGCCGGCCCTTCCGGCCCGCTGGTGTTCGAGCGCATCAGCGGCAAGCCGCTGACCGAAGGCGTGCCGGGCATGTTCACCTACGACGGCTATCACAAGCGTTTTCAGAATGAAGTCACCGTGCTCACCGGCCTGCTCGCGCAGGAAGATCCGTGGGTGCTCGGACAAGACCGCACCGCGACCGATCGCCTGAAGGACGCGTCGCAACTGGGTGCCATGACGGACCGCGTGCGACGCCTCTACCTGGAGGAGTACGTGAAGGTATGGGAGGCGATGCTGGCCGACATTCGGCTGGTGCGCGGCGCCGGCCTCGAGAAGAACATCGAGACCGCGCGCATCCTGTCGGGCGCCAGTTCACCGCTCGCCAACTTCCTGCGTGCGGTCGTCAAGGAGACCACGCTGATCCCGGCCGAAGGCGCGAAAGACGTGGTGAGCAAGGCCACCGAAACCGTGCGCAACACGCGCAAGGGACTCGAAGATTTGTTCGGCGGCGACCCCAACAAGCCGGTCGCGACCAACAAACGCATCGAGAGCATCGTGGACGATCGCTTCGAGCCGCTGCGCCGCATGGTCACGGCCGGCACCCCCGGTGGTCCTGCCCCGCTCGACGATGCGCTCAAGCTGTTCAATGAGGTCTACGTCTATCTGACGGCGGTCGATTCCGCGGTGAAGAGTCGCTCGTCGCCGCCGCCCGGCGACGTGGCCGCCAAGCTCAAGGGCGATGCCGGTCGCTTGCCCGAGCCGGTGCGCAGCATGGTCGAGAACCTGAGCCAGTCGGGCGCGACGCAAGCGCAAAGCGCAGAGCGCAGCAACCTGAGCCAGGACTTGCGACCGGTGACCGACTTCTGCACGCGCGCCATCACCGGCCGCTATCCGATGGTCGCGAACAGCCCGCGCGATGTGCTGCCCGAGGACTTCGGCCAGATGTTCGGACCCGGCGGCTTGATGGACGACTTCTTCCAGAAGAAGCTCGCCGCGCTGGTCGACACCAGCACCAAGCCCTGGCGCTACAAGCCGGTGGCCGAGAAGGCGGCCGTGACCACTGCATCGCTCGCGCAATTCGAGCGGGCCGCGCGCATCAAGGACATCTTCTTTCGGGGTGGCGGCCGGGGGCCGGCGTTGCGGCTGGACTTCAGACCGGTGGAGATGGACGAGAACATCACCCAGTTCATCCTCGATGTCGACGGGCAACTGGTGAAATACGCGCATGGGCCGGTCGTGCCGATGGCGGTGCAATGGCCGGGACCGAAAGGCAGCAACCAGGTGCGGGTGCAGATCAGTCCGCCGTCGGCCACCGGCAATTCAGGCCTGTCGACCGATGGCCCCTGGGCACTGTTCCGCACGCTCGACAAGGCACAGCTCGAACAGGGCGACCTGCCCGAGCGCTTCTTCATCACCTTTAACATCGAAAACCGGCGCACCCGTTTCGAGGTAACGACCAACAGCGTGCAGCATCCGATTCGCTTGCGCGAACTGCGCGAGTTCGCGTGCCCGGAGGGGCTGTGAGCCAGACGCGAACCTTCCTTGCCTCGGATGAACTGCCGGGCTGGTTCGGCAAGCTGCCGGGCATGGGCGACTTCGCGCACCGTCGCATGCCGGAGCCGATGCGCGAACGCCTGGATCACTGGCTGCAGCGCGGCCTTTCAAGGTTGCGCGATGCGCACGACGACTGGACCGAGCGCTATCTCGCAGGGCCGCTGTGGTTCTTCGCGCTGGGCAGCGGACTGGGCGGCACCAACGCCTGGCTCGGCGTGCTGATGCCGTCGGTCGATGGCGTGGGGCGCTACTTTCCTTTCATCATTGCTGCGGAGTGCGACGTGCCGTTGAACGAGTTCACGCCGGCGCAGTCGGGTGCCGTGTGGCGCTGGTGGCGCGCCTGTGCCGATGCGGCACTCCAGGGCCTGGAGAACGACCTCGATGCCGGCCGGTTCGACAGCACCTTGCAGCACGTCTTCGATGTCGCCGACGGTCATGTCGTGGACGAGGTCGCCGATGCGGCCCGTGGTGCTGCGATGGTCTGGCCGGTCGAGGGCCAGTCGCTGTGGCTGACCGATCCTGTCGCCGAACAAGGACTTCGCATGACGGCCATTGGTCTGCCAGCCGATGCGCGCTTTGATGCGCTCTTCGGTTTTGCCGGCGACGAATGGGTCGAGCGCGTCGAGGCTGTGCCATGAGCGACGCCGACGTCCCCAAGAACGACGATGGCGCGACGGTCATCTCGACCGGCGGCGCAGGCAGCATCGGCATGGCTCCGAGCAGCGGCAACCCGACACGCCTGCCGACTTCCGGCTCACAGGTCGGTGCCGAAGCCGGTGTGCTACCGGCCGGCAGCAAGGTCGGCGAGTTCGAGATCACCGCGCTGGTCGGGCAGGGTGGCTTCGGCGCCGTCTACGAAGCGTGGGACCACACGCTGGAGCGCGTCGTCGCCATCAAGGAATACCTGCCGGTGTCGTTGTCGACACGGCAGAACGACGGCGCGGTGGTGCCGTTGTCGGAGCGGCACCGCGAGACCTTCGACCTCGGCATGCGCAGCTTCATCAACGAGGCACGGCTGCTGGCCCAGTTCGACCATCCTTCGCTGCTGAAGGTCTACCGCTTCTGGCAAGAGCGCGGCACGACCTACATGGTGATGCCGTTCTACCGGGGCGACACCTTGCGCCAGGCGCTGGCTGCCATCCCCGCCGGTGTCGACGAAGGCTGGCTGATGCGCATCATGGACGGCGTGACGCAGGCGCTCGGCGTGATGCACGCGGCCAACTGCTATCACCGCGACATCGCGCCCGACAACATCATCCTGCTCGAAGGCTCGGGCCGGCCGGTGGTGCTCGACTTCGGCGCGGCGCGGCGTGTGATCACCGACAAGACGCAAGCCATCACGGTGATTCTGAAGCCCGGCTACGCACCGATCGAGCAGTATGCCGAGATGCCCGACATGTCGCAGGGCGCGTGGACCGACGTGTATGCATTGGCTGCCGTGATGCACGTCGCCATCTGCGGTCGCGCGCCGCCGCCATCGGTGGCCCGGCTGCTGTCAGACAGCTATGTGCCGCTGATCGACAACGAGCTGCTGCGCCAGCGCTACAGCGCGCGCTTGCTGTCGGCCATCGATGCCGGCCTCGGCGTGCGGCCGGAGGCGCGGCCGCAGTCGATGGGCGCGCTGCGCGAGGCGCTCGGGCTCGATGACGAGCGCACCAACGTGCCACTTCGGCGTGCGGCGCCCACGGCTGCAGCACCGGCTGGCGCTGCAGCAGCGCGTGACGCGACGGGTGCAGCCAGGGGAGGCAAGGGCGATGGCAAGGCGTCGTCAGCGCCACGTCCAACGACTACAGCCACGTCCGGTGGCAGCAGCAGCAAGGCAGTCGTCGCCATCGCGGCGATTGCGGTGCTCGTCGTGGCTGGCGGTGGCGGCTGGTGGTGGACCAAGGGGCGTTCGAACGGCACCGACACGCTGGCCGGCAGCACGGCGGGATCGGTTGACGGAAAGACGGTCACCTCACCCTCGGATACGAAGCCGGCCGAAGCTTCCGCGCCGGCACCCGTTGCGGTGGCGCCCGCGCCTGCTCCTGCGCCCGCACCGCCCCCTGCAGCGCGCACACCGACCGAATCGATGGCCGCCATCGGCACCGGCGCCACACCGGGCTTCACCGTGACGGCGACGCCGCGCAAGGCCGAGGTCGTGATCAAGAAAGACCGGCTCTCCTTCGACGTCAAGAGCAACCGTGACGGCTATGTGTACGTCTACCTGCTGTCGAGCGGCGGCGAGATGTTCCTGCTCTTTCCCAACCTGCTGGACAAGTACAACAAGATCACCGCGGGCACGTCGATCTCGCTGCCGCGCGCGTCGTGGCCGATGGACGCGGGCGGGCCGGCCGGCGTCGACCTGTTCGCGGTGGTGGTGAGCGAACACGAGCGCGATTTTTCGGGCTCGGGCATTCAGAACGACGGCGTGTTTCCGCAGTTTCCCGTGCCGGTGCTGGCGGCTCTGGAGGCGACGCGCGGCGCCGGCCCTTCGCCGCTGGTCGGCAAGCCGGTGTGCCCATCGGGCGCGCCATGCAACGACGTCTACGGCGTCGGGACTTTCAAAATCACAGAGAAGTAATCGTCCTCGTGAACAGGCCGCCCGGCAGGGCAGGCCCGGTTCACGACAAGGAGACCGCCAATGAACAACACTTCGATCACGTACCCGACCCTCTTCCGGAGTCGCACATCGACCGTGGCGGGCGCCCTGGCAGTCGCGCTGACCATCACGCTGGCAGGCTGCGCCAACGCTCCCGCGACCACCGCTGCCACGACGCCAGCGGCGCCTGCTGCGACCCCCGCCCTTGTCGAAACCGCGGCACCTGCGCGCCCCGCGACCAGCAGCCCGGGTGCCGGCAACGTCGCCGGCCAGGCCCGCACCTTTTCGACGCAACTCGCGACCTACACGGCCGTCAACTTCGAATCGGTGCCCGGCTGGCGGCGCGACGACTTCGCTGAAACCTGGCCCGCGTTCCTCGGCAGCTGCAAGGTGCTGACCGGCCGCGGCGACGCATGGAAGGATGTGTGCGAGCGCGCTCGCAAGGTCAGCGACAAGAGCTCGCCCGCGATCCGCGACTTCTTCGAAACCGAGTTCGCCGCCTATCAGATTCGCGACGACGACCGCAAGCCCGATGGCGTGGTCACCGGCTACTTCGAACCCGAGATCGCCGGCAGCCGCAGCTATTCGCCGCCTTTCATCTACCCGGTGTACGGCCAGCCTGAAGACATGCTTTTCGTCGACGCGCGCAAGCTGCCTGCGGGCAACGGCACGGTGCCGGTGCGCGTGCAGGGTCGCGACGTCATCGTGCAAACCGGGCTCAGCACGCGCGACATGGGCGCGCCGGGTCTGTATGCGCTCGACCTCGCCACCATCACGCGCGACACGCTGGACCGCAAGGTGCGGCTGCGCATCGACGGCAAGCGCGTGATGCCTTACTACACGCGTGAAGAAATCGAAACGCGCGGTGCGCCCAACGCCAAGGTGCTGGCCTTCGTCAGCAGCGCCACGGCGTTGTACGAGATGCAGATCCAGGGCTCGGGCCGCATTCGCATGCCCAACGGCGAGATCATCCGCATCGCCTATGCCGAGCAGAATGGCCAGCCGTTCCGCCCGACGCTGGTCGGCTCGGCCAACAGCAAGGGCAAGAGTGCGATTCGCACACGCGGCGGCGCGATCGAGCTCGATCCGGACGACGATGACGACGAAGACCTGAGCGCGGTCAAGACGCGGGGCTTCACCCTGGCCAAGCCGGTCGACAGCGGCGCGGTCATGGTGCCGGGCCGCAAGGTGTCGGGTGACGTGATCGGCTCCGGCATCAAGGACCCGAGCTATGTGTTCTTCAAGGAGACGCTCGGGTCTTCGGGCGGCCCGGTCGGTGCCTTCGGCGTGCCGCTGTCGGCGGGGCGCTCGATCGCGGTCGACCCGCGCAGCACGCCGCTCGGCTTCCCGGTGTTCGTGTCGACACGCGCACCCGGCACCGGTGCACC
>CAXTCC010000080.1:0-15939 GCA_964242015.1 uncultured Variovorax sp. | reverse complement strand
GCGATGCGCAGCGCTTCGCGGTACTTGGCCACCGTGCGCCGCGCGCATTCGATGCCCTGCTCTTTCAGCATGTCGGAGATCTGGCTGTCCGACAGCGGCTTCTTGATGTTCTCGGCGGTCACCAATTGCCTGATGAGCGCCCGCACCGCAGTGCTCGATGCGTTGCCTCCGGTCTCGGTGCCGAGCGCCGAGCCGAAGAAATACTTGAGCTCGACCGTGCCGTAAGGCGTCGACATGTACTTGGCGGTGGTCACGCGGCTGATGGTCGACTCGTGCAGGCCCAGTTCGTCGGCGATCTCGCGCAGCACCAGCGGGCGCATCGCCAGTTCACCGTGCACGAAGAAGCTTTTCTGCCGCTCGACGATGGCGTTGCTCACCCGCAGGATGGTGTCGAAGCGCTGCTGGATGTTCTTGATGAACCAGCGCGCCTCCTGCAGCCGTTGCGACAGCGCCTGGCTGCCCTCGCCCTTGTGCGCCTTCAATGCGCCGGCGTAGATGTCGTGCACGCGCAGCCGCGGCATCACGTCGGGGTTGAGCATCACGCGGAACTTGAGCGTCGCACCGCGACCGGTGCGCGTGACGATCACGTCGGGCACCACGACGTTGCGTTCGACGTCGACGAAGCGGCGGCCCGGCTTGGGCTCCAGCTTGGCGATCATCTGCAGCGCGCTGCGCACTTCTTCCTCGTTGCTGCGCGTGAGCGTGGCCAGGCGCTTGAAGTCGCGTCGCGCCAGCAGTTCCATCGGCTGCTTGCAGATCAGGATCGCGGTCTTGCGAATCTGCTTTTCTTCGTCGGTGTCGTCTTCGTGGGCGAGTGCCTTCAGCTGGATCGCCAGGCATTCGCCGAGGTCGCGTGCGCCGACACCGACCGGCTCCAGGCTCTGCAGCAGGCCGAGCGCCACCTGGAAGTGATGCACCAGGCCGTCGAACTGGTCGTTGTCGTCGCCTGCGAGGCCGGAAGCCAGGGCCGGCAGCGAGTCTTCGAGGTAGCCGTCGTCGTTCAGCGATTCGATCAGGAAGCGCAGGGCGGCCTGGTCGTTCTCGTTCAGCCGCAAGCTGAGCGCCTGCCGGTGCAGGAACGATTGCAGCGACTCCTGGCTGCGCGCGAGCTCGGTGGCGTCGGTGCGATCGCTGCCGTCGTTCGGTCCCAGGTTGTTGCTGCTGGCCGGTGCCTCGCCGCCCCATTCGCCGTCGTCCGGCGTCATTTCGACCGTGCCGTCACCGCCCCAGTCGGGCTCCTGGTCGGACATCTCGGTGGCGGGCGCTTCGGTCTCGCTGGTGGTCGTGGTGCTGGCGCCGTCGGTGGTGCTCGCAAGAGCGCTGGGTGCGAACTCGCCATCGCTCTCGCTCTGCCGATCGCCTTCGTGCTCATCGCGCGGCGCCGGCGCATCGGACACATCGATGCCGAATTCTTCGCGCGCCGCTTCTTCGGCCGTGCGCTCCAGGAACGGGTTGTCGTCGAGCATCTGCTCGACTTCCTGGCTCAGCTCGAGCGTCGACAGCTGCAACAGACGGATCGACTGCTGCAGCTGCGGTGTCAGCGCAAGATGCTGCGAGACACGCAGCGAAAGACCCTGTTTCACAGGCGGATCACCAGAAGCACCGCAGAACCGGCTTTGCCGGGCTGCTGGTGTTGCCCCCGGTCAGGGGGTGGAAGAAGCGACACGCAGTGCGCGACGACCTGGGGGCGAGCCACATTGCTCACATCCGGAAGTGTTCGCCCAGGTACACGCGTCGTACCTCGGCGTTGTCGACGATCTCCGAAGGCGTGCCTTGTGCCAGCACTTGCCCGTCGCTGATGATGAAAGCGTGATCGCAGATGCCCAGCGTTTCGCGCACGTTGTGGTCGGTGATCAGCACGCCGATGCCGCGCTCTTTCAGGAAGCTGATGATTCGCTGAATCTCGATGACGGCGATCGGGTCGATGCCGGCGAAGGGTTCGTCCAGCAGGATGAAACGCGGCTGCGTGGCCAATGCGCGGGCGATTTCGACGCGCCGCCGTTCGCCACCCGACAGCGACAGCGCCGGCGAGTTGCGCAGATGGTCGACACGGAGATCGTTCAGCAGCTCGCTCAGCCGCTCCTCCATGCGCGCATTCGAGAGCGGATGCGACCGACCGGACTCATCGGTATCGAGCTGCAGTTCGAGCACGGCACGCACGTTTTCCTCGACCGTCAGCTTCCGAAAAATCGAGGCTTCCTGCGGCAGGTAGCTCAGGCCCATGCGCGCGCGCTTGTGGATCGGCATGTGCGCGATCGGCTCACCGTCGATGGTGATCTCGCCCGCGTCGGCGCGGACCAGCCCGACGATCATGTAGAACGACGTCGTCTTGCCGGCACCGTTGGGGCCGAGCAGTCCGACCACTTCGCCCTTCTGCACGCCGAGCGAGACGTCCTTGACGACCGTGCGGCTGCCGTAGGTCTTCTTGAGGCCGCGCGCTTCGAGGCGGCTGCCGACGTCCGTCGTGTCTGCGTTTTCGATCACTTGCGCGGTTCTCCGCCGAGCGTGGTGCTCTGGCGCAGGCCGGAGCCTGTTGCGGGGGTGCCTGACGGCGTGGCGGCTGGGGCAGAACTCGAACCTGCACCGGATCCTGTTCCGGCGGCCGGTGGCGTTGCTTTGGCGCCCCCGGCGGCGGACGCCGGCGCACGCGGCGTCAGCACCGCCCTCACACGGCCGCCGGCCGCGCCCGCCGCAACGCTGGCGTCGGGAGGAAGAGTCGAGCCGTTGACCGTGAAGGTGTCGTTGCTCTGGTCGTAGACGATCAGGGGGCCGGTGGTCTCGTCGTTGACCTTGGTGCCGATGAGCCGACGCATGACGGCATGGCCGATGAATTTGACGTTGTCGGCGCGGCTGTCGTATTCGATGCGATCGGCTTCGCCTTCGGTCCATTCGTCGCCCGGGGCGTCGCGCTTCTGCTTGTAGTACGCCAGCTTGCCGGGCTCCGGGGTGACCACGCCGTACTGGTAGCCCTCAGGGTCTTGGCGCACGTCGATGCGGGCCCCACGAATCACGATGGTGCCCTTGGTGACGAACACCTTGCCGGTGAAAACGCTGGTTTGCTTCAGGTCGTCGTAACGCAGCGCGTCCGACTCGATGTTCATCGGCTTCAGGCGGTCGGCCTTTTCGGCATGCGCCGGCAAGCCGGTGGCCGACGCCAGGGCAAGCAATGCACCAAAGGCGATCGCAGGCGTGGAACGAAAGGAACGAAAGGGGGATTTTGAGCGCAGGGTCATAGAGGCACGAAACTTGCTGCTCATTGTATGCGGCCAACTGACATGGCCTTGACGAAAAAGCCCGCCGAAGCGGGCTTCTCGAAAATTGAGTGCGAAAGCTTCAACCCTTGCGCGCTTCAGCAATGAGGTAATTGGCGACTTGCAGCGACTTGGTCATGTTGCCGGCGAGTTCGCCGTCCACGTACCACCGTCCGGCCACGCCCAACGCCGGCACGCCGGCCACCTTGTATTGCTCGGTGAGCTGCGTCGCGCGCTTGGCCTTGCTCACCACGCCGAACGAAGTGAACGCCTCCGTGAACTTGGCTTTGTCGAGCCCGTTCTTTTCAGCCCACGCAATGATGGCCGCGTCACCGGTCACGTTCTGGCGCTGCGCGTGGATCGCGTTGAAGACCTTCATCGTGTATTCGTCGACCTTGCCCATCGCCTCGAGCGCGTAGTACAGCCGCTGCTTCGGCTCGACGTCGTTGCCCACGAAAGGCACCGGCACGCGGCGAAACACCACGTCTTTGGGCAGCGTCTTGACCCAGGCTTCGAGCTCGGGCTCGAATGCGTTGCAATGCGGGCAGTTGTAGGAAAAGAATTCGATGACTTCGACCTTGCCGGCCGGTGCATCGACCGCCACGCGAGGCTTCACGTCGATGTAGTCCTTGCCGGCCTTCGGCTGAACCTGGGCATGCGAAAGAGAAGCCGTGGACACCAACCCGAGGGCAGTGGCGGCCAGAGAAAAGTCACGACGGTTCATGTGTTTCATCGAAGAGGTGCTCCTGTGCGGCTGAGAGAGCCGGAAGTGCCGCGCGGAGTTCCGCGCCCGGTTGATTCAACGCGGCAGAGACGGCATACGTCACGCCACGGCGAGTAAAGAAAAGTCAACGTCAAAGCGAGCGGCGCGGGTTCGAAGCGCTCAGCGCTGCACTCGCACCAGCGCGGACTCGAAGCCGCCGCCATCGAGGCGGTCCTTCAGGTGGTCGGCGTCATCCTTCTTGTTGAACGGGCCGGCGCGCACGCGGTACACGGTACGACCGGCCTGCTCGCGCTCGGTCACTTTGGCCTCGACACCCATCAACGACAACTTGGCGCGCTGGGCCTCGGCATCGTCGGTGGTGCGGAAGGCGCCGGCCTGCACGAAGTACAGGAACGGGTCGGCGCCACCCGTGTTGGCAGCAGCAGCCGCGGAAGGCGCCGCACTGGCGATGGTGCCGCCGGCGGTCGGGTTGTTGCCGGAGCGGGCACGGGCCAGATCGCCCAGCGGATCGCTCGACGGCGGCGATGCATTCGCCTCAGCCGGCACCGGTGCCGTGCGTGGCCGCGTCGTGGCCGGGCTGGCCGGCGTCGTGGACGTGCCAGGCGCGACCACCACCGGCACGGGGCCGGTCGAAGGCGCATTGAGCGGGCCGACCGTCGCCGGCGATGTGACCGACGGGGGTTGCGGCTTGGCGGCGCCGGCCTTGCCGGCGAGCGGGCCGTTCGGGTCCCAGTCGCGGTTCTTGCGGGCTTCGGCTTCGTCCTGCTCGGCACCGCCGCGCTGGTTCTTGCTCATGAACGGGATCGGCACCTTGGTCACGTAGACCGCGATGCCCAGCGCCACGCCGAGCCCGAGCACCAGGCCGATGATCAGACCGATGACGACGTTGCCGCGCTGAACTGAGCGTGTACTTGATTTCATTTTGAGGTTCGGAATCACATCTTGCGTGGCGCACTGACGCCAAGAATCGCGAGGCCATTGTGCAGCACCTGCGCAGTGGCGGCGACCAGCGCCAAGCGGGCTTTTTTGACGGCCTCGTCGTCGACCAGAATGCGCTCGGCGTCGTAGTAGCTGTGGTAGCTGGCGGCCAGTTCGCGCAGGTAGAAGGTGACGTCGTGCGGCGCGAAATCCTTGGCGGCGGCGCTCAGCATGGCGGGGAACTTGGCGAGCAGCAGCATCAGCGCCTGGGCTGCCGGGCTGTCGAGCGGCGACACGTCGACCGTCTTCAAGGCGGCCTCGTCGCCACCCCACGAGGTCAGCACCGAGCAGATGCGCGCGTGCGCGTACTGCACGTAGTACACCGGGTTGTCGTTGTTCTTGGCGACGGCGAGATCGACATCGAAGGTGTACTCGGTGTCGGGCTTGCGGCTGAGCAAAAAGAAGCGAACCGCATCCGTGCTGGTCCATTCGATCAGGTCGCGCAAGGTGACGTAGCTGCCAGCGCGCTTGCTGATCTTGACCTCTTCACCGTCCTTGACGACGCGCACCATGGTGTGCAGCACGTAGTCCGGGTAGCTCGGCGGAATGCCTTCGTCCACGCCCTGCAGACCGGCGCGGACCCGGGCGATCGTGCCGTGGTGGTCGGTGCCCTGGATGTTGACCACGGTATGAAAGCCGCGCTCCCACTTGGCGACGTGGTACGCCACGTCGGGCACGAAGTAGGTGTATGTACCGTCGCGCTTTTTCATGACGCGGTCCTTGTCGTCGCCGTAGTCGGTCGACTTCAGCCAGAGCGCGCCGTCTTCTTCGTAGGTCTTGCCGGCGGCGACCAGCTTTTGCACGGTCGACTCGACGCGACCGCTGGTGTAGAGGCTCGACTCCAGGTAGTAGTTGTCGAAGCGCACCCGGAAGGCCTGCAGGTCGAGGTCTTGCTCATGGCGCAGGTACGCCACGGCGAACTCGCGGATCGAATCGATGTCGTCGATGTCGCCGCTGGCGGTGTACTCGCGGTCGTCCGACTTCACCGTCTTCCTGGCTTTGAAGTCTTCGGCGATGTCGGCGATGTACTCGCCGTTGTAGGCAGCGGCCTTTTCACCGCTCGGCCATTCGGCATCGCCGGGCTTCAGGCCCTTGGCGCGCATCTGCACGCTGTTGGCCAGCGTCTGAATCTGCACGCCCGCGTCGTTGTAATAGAACTCGCGGTACACGGCGTCGCCCTGCGAGGCGCGCAAGTTGCAGATGGCATCGCCCAATGCGGCCTGCCGGCCGTGCCCGACGTGCAGCGGCCCCGTCGGGTTGGCCGAGACGAACTCGACCAGCACGCGCTCGCCGGTGGCGGTCTGCTGGCCGAACGTCGCGCCAGCATCCAGCACCTCGCGCACGATCTGTTGCTTGGCTGCTGTCTTCAAGCGGATGTTGAGAAACCCAGGGCCGGCGATCTCGACCGACTGCACCCACTGCCGGAACGACGGCGTGGCGAGCAACGCCGCGCTCAGCTCCTCGGCCAGTTCGCGGGGCTTGCGCCCGAGCGGCTTGGCGAGCTGCATCGCCGCGGTGCTGGCGAAGTCGCCGTGCGCCGCCACTTTGGGCGACTCGAACGCGGCTTTGGCGCCCGCGCCGGGAGAGAAAGTATCGAGTGTGTTCGCGAGTGCCGCGAGCAACTCCTGTTTGACCAATAGCATCGGCCAATTTTACCGGGCGTAACCACAGGCTCCTTTCTTGCGTCATCCGGCGAGCACCTTGTCCCGTTAGCATCATTGGCCCCGGGTCGGGGCTGCTGTCGTCATCAACCTCCAGGACATCTACACCATGAAAAAGCTCCTTTCCCTGATCGCCCTCGGCGCGTGCCTCTCGTTCGGTGCAGCCCACGCGCAGAGCGCCTGCGAAACGAAGGCGATGGACAAGAACGGCAAGCCCCTCGCCGGCGCTGCCAAGACCAGCTTCGTGAAGAAGTGCGAGAAGGACACCATGTCCTCGGCCGCTCCGGCCTGCGCAGCGAAGGCCATGGACAAGAACGGCAAGCCGCTGGCCGGCGCCGCCAAGACCAGCTTCATGAAGAAGTGCGAAGCCGACGCCAAGGGCTGAGACAGCGCTGACGCGACGCCTGTGTCGCAATCCGAGCCCGCCGCGTGCGGGCTTTTTTGCGGCTGCCTATTTGCCGAAGCCGCGTGCGAGGAACACGGCGACCAGCGGGATCAGGGCGATCAGGTGCGCCTGCATCATCACCAGCCGGCGTGTCTTCCTGATGTCGCCTTCGACCGGCAGCTTGCCGGTGGAACGCAGCGTCTTGCGCCAGCGAAAGTACGTCAGCGTCGGAAAGATCGACAGCACGCCGACGATGATGAACATCCCCAGCTTCACGTGCAGCAGCGGGTTGGTCCAGTACCACGCCGTGCCCTTGACGCCCCACCAGGTGCGCGCGATGCCGGTGGCCAGCACCGCGACGGCCGCGATGCCGTAGATCGTGTCGACCTTGGCCAGCCGCTCGACCACGGCAGCGTTGAGCCACTGCACCCGGCACAGCGCGGCTTCGCTGGCGATGAAGACGACCATCGTCAGGATGGCCAGCAAGTGCAGGTACGCGAGGATGGCTTCGAGGGTCATCGATGGCTTCCCAAAAAAATAGACGGCGGCGCGTCTATTTTGCCGCCGCTTCAGCGCATGCGGCGCAAGGCGTAGCCCGGATCGGCCGCGAACTTCATGGCGCGCGCCACCTTGTTGACCAGCCGGTCGGCCGGCCGCGGCTCACGCCCCATGACCGCCTTGAACATGCGCAGGTTGTCGGCCTCGTACAGCTTTTGCAGGCGCCCGCTGCCGGTGATCGAGCCCGGGTACATGCGGAACAGCGCGATGTCGTCTTCGATGCGGACGAACTTGGCACCGGCCAGCGCCATGTCGAGAAACAGCTCGGCGTCCCACGAAGTGCGGTTGGCCTTCTTGAAGCCACCGATCTTCCTGAAGATGCTTTGACGGAAGAAGGTGCCTTGCTGGAACAGCGTGACGCCGCCATTGACATAGAGCCACGGCGTCAGGCGCGACGGCAGGATGCGCTTGCCGCGCTTGCCTTTTTCGTCGGAGAAGTAGCCGCAACCCATCACCAGGTCGGCGTCGGGCTGGCGCTTGAATTCGTCGGCCATGCGCTGCAGCGAATGGGGCAGCAGTTCGTCGTCGGCGTTGATGAAGGCGAGCACCTCGCCGGTGGCATGCGCGAAGCCCTTGTTGAGGCCGTCCGACGGGCCATCGTCCTTCTCGTAGACACGGATGATCTTGTCGCCGTACGAATCGATGATGGCGCGGCTGTCGTCCTTGCTGCCGGGGTCGACCACGATGTATTCCAGATCGGGGTAGTTCTGGTTCAGCACCGAATCGATGCAGGCGCGCAGGTACTCGCCCTGGTTGAAGGAGATGGTGACGACTGAAATTTTCATGGCCGGATTGTGCAATGCAGCGAGCGCCGTCGAACCCATGACAAGGCCATGATTCGCCGCCTATTCAGCGAACTTCTCCCCAGAATTCCGGCCTGCCGTACTGCTGCTTCAAGAAATCCAGCCAGAGCCGGACCCGCAGCGGCAGGTGCCGGGCATGCGGAAACAGCGCGTAGATGCCGTTGGCCGGCGCCGCGTAGGCGTCGAGCAACGGCACCAGCAGCCCGGCGTCGATCTCGGCCTCGACCTCCCAGGTGCTGCGCCAGGCGATGCCATGGCCGGCCAGGCACCAGTCGTGCAGCACCTGGCCGTCCGAGCAGTCGAGCGGGCCATGCGGCTTGAAGTGGATCACCTCCGGCTTGCCTGCGGCATTGGCCAGCTGAAAAGCCCAGCCGCGGGTTTGCGATGCGTCGCTCGACAGCGTGAGGCAGGCGAAGCGCGACAGCTCGCTTGGATGCTGCGGCGCGCCGTGGCGCTTGACGAAGGCCGGCGTGGCGACGCATCGGCGGCGGTTGTCGGCCAGCCGCAGGCTGACCAGCGACGAGTCGGGCATGTCGCCGACGCGCACTGCGCAATCGAAGCTTTCACCTGCCAGATCGACCACCCGGTCACTCAGGTTGAGCGAGATCGTGACCTCGGGATGCAGCTCGTGAAAGCGCGGCACCAGCGGCGCGACGTGGCGACGCCCGAAGCCGGCCGGCGCCGTCATGCGCAAGTGGCCGCTGGCCTTGACGCCACCGGCGCTCACGCTGGCTTCGGCATTGGCCATGTCGATCAGCAAGCGCTGGCAGTCTTCCAGAAAGGCGCTGCCCTCGTGGGTGAGCGAGAGCCGCCGCGTGGTGCGCACCAGCAGCTTGACGCCGAGCCGTTCTTCCAGCGCATCGAGCCGCCGGCCCATGATGGCCGGCGCCACGCCTTCTGCCTTGGCGGCGGCGGTGAGGCTGCCGCGTGTGGCGATCGAGACGAAGGATTCGAGCTGCTTCAGGCGGTCCATGTCGCCTGATTATTCATTCGGGTCGTCGGTCGGCTGGCTCAGTCGGGCTTGATGCCTGCTTCTCGCACGACCGCGCCCCACTTCGTGTGTTCGCTTTTGACGTACTGCGCAGCGCTCTCTACGCTGCCGCCGACCGGCGTACTGCCGACCGCCAGCAGTTGCGCGATGGCGGCTGGCTTGCCGAGCGACTTGTCGACCGCGGCGTTGAGCTTCTTCACGATTTCAGGCGGCGTTCCGGCCGGTGCGACGATGGCCTTCCAGTCGACCGCCTCGAAGCCCTTGTAGGTCTCGCCGACGGTCGGCACGTCGGGCAGCAACGGCAGGCGCTTGGCCGACGTCACGGCCAACGCGCGCAGTTTGCCGCCCCGCACCATCGCCATCGCCCCTTCGGGGGTCGCGAACATGTAGTCGGTCTGGCCTCCGAGCAGATCGGTCAAGGCGGGCGCCGCGCCCTTGTACGGCACGCTCAATACCTTGAAGCCGGCGCGCTTGGCCAGCACCTCGCCGGCCATGTGACCGAGCGTGCCGGTGCCGGCCAGCGCTTGCTTGATGTCACCGGGCTTGGCCTTGGCAGCAGCGACGAGGTCTGCGAGCGATTGGTAGGAGGCGTCGGTACGCACGACCATCACCACAGGCTGCGACGCGACGACCGCCACCGTCACGACGTCCTTCAAGGCGTCGTAAGGCAGCTTGGAGAACAGCGATGGGTTGATGGCGAGGTTGGCGGTCTGGCCCATGGCGATGGTGTAGCCGTCGGGCTTGGCCTTGGCCACCGCGTCGATGCCGATGGCGCCGTTGCCGCTCGGACGGTTCTCGATGACGAAGGTCCAGTGCGTGTCTTCATTGACTTTCTGCGCGATCAGCCGGGTGACGACGTCGGTGCCGCCGCCCGGCGTGTACGGCACGATGAAGCGAATCGGCTTGTCGGGCCATGAGGCGTCGGCGCCGGCCGCAGAGGCAGGCAAAGGCGTCAGGGCGAGCGCAGTGAAAGCAGAAGCAGAGAGGGAAAGAGAAAGGGAGGCAGATGCGCAGGCAAGCAAGGAGCGCCGTGAAGGGAATGTCATGGATGGGTCAGGTTCCGGTCGTGATGTTTTGTTCTTTGAGGGCGGCGATCTCTGCATCGCTGTAGCCGACCTCGGCCAGCAGCGCATTCGAGTGCTCGCCCAGCAGCGGCGGTTGCAGCCGAATGCCGGCGCGCTCGCCGCCCAGGGTGAAAGGCAGCAACGGCGCCTTCGACATGCTGCCGTCGTTCATGCGGATCGGCGCGAGGCCACCCGTCGCATTCAGGTGCGGGTCGTCGAACAGCGCCTCGGGCCGCGTGATCGGCGCGAAAGGCAACTCGTTGGCTTCGAATACAGCGCTCAATTCGGCGGCGCTGCGGTCGGCCAGGTGCGAGCGCAGGATCGGCATCATCCATTCGCGTGCCAGCACCCGGTCGTTGTTGGTCTTGAGGCGCGGATCGGCCATCATTTCTTCGAGGCCGAAAGCCTTGCAGAAGATCGCCCACTGCTTGTCGCTGACCGCCGCCAGGAAGATCTGTTCGCCGTCTTTCACGGTGAAGACGTCGTACACCGCCCAGGCCGAAATGCGACTGGGCATCGGGTCGGCTGCCTTGCCGGTCGCAGCGAACTGCATCATGTGCTGGCCGACCAGGAAGACGTTGTTCTCGAACAGTGCGGACTGCACTTCGCATCCGACACCGGTGAGCTCGCGCTGGCGCAACGCGGCCATCGCCCCGATGGCGCCGAACATGCCACCCATGATGTCGTTGACGCTGGTGCCGGCACGCAACGGGTCGCCTGTTCGCCCGGTCATGTAGGCCAGGCCACCCATCATCTGCACCACTTCGTCGAGGGCGGTGCGATGGTCGTACGGGCCAGGCAAGAAGCCTTTGTGGCTGACGTAGATCAGGCGCGGATTGAGCTTCTTGAGCGTGTCGTAGTCCAGGCCCAGCTTCTTCATGGTGCCGGGCTTGAAGTTCTCGCTGACGATGTCGGCCGTCGCGATCAGCCGCAGGGCCGCCTCGACGCCGGCAGGCTGCTTCAAGTCCAGTGCGATGCTCTTCTTGTTGCGATTGAAGTTGGGGAAAAACCCCGCGCCGGAACCGAGCAGGCGGCGCGTGTTGTCGCCTTCGATCGGCTCGACCTTGATGACCTCTGCACCGAGGTCGCCGAGCACCACGCCGCAGGTCGGCCCCATCACCATGTGGGTGAATTCGACGACGCGAACGCCTTCGTAGGGCAGCGGCGGTTTGGCGTCGGACATGACGGGCTCAGACATGGGCCACCCCTTGCACTGGGCGCTGCAGGGAGCCCTGCACGAAACCCTTCGGCAAACCGGCTTCCGGCGTCATGCCGTAGACCGGCTCGCCAGGCAGCCCCGCCATCAGCGGCCCACGGGCGGCGATGAGCCTGTCGAGATCGATGCCGGTGCGCACGCCCATCGCCTCGAACATGAACACTAGGTCTTCGGTGACGACATTGCCCGACGCGCCCGGCGCATACGGGCAGCCGCCCAGGCCGCCCAGCGACGAATCGAACGTGCGCACGCCCTCTTCATAAGCCGCCAGGCAGTTGGCAAGCCCGAGACCGCGCGTGTTGTGCATGTGCGCGGCGCCGGCCTTGTCGCCGAGTTCGGCGCGCAGCCGCTTGAAGAGCCGGTGCACCTGCGCTGGATTGGCGTATCCGACGGTGTCCGACAGGCCCGATTCGTCGGCACCCGCCTCGACGCATTGCCCCGCCAGCCGAATGACATCGTCTTCGTCCACGTTGCCTTGCAGCGTGCAGCCGAAGGCCGTGGAGATGCCGGCCTCGAGCAACACATGCGGTGCGATCTCGCGCCGCAGGTCGCTGATGGCGCGCACCTCATCGACCATCTCCGCCGGTGTCTTGCGCACATTGGCCAGCGAGTGCGCCAGGCTGGCGGACACCGGCATCGTCAGCTTGTGCACGCCGGCCTGCAACGCGGCCTCTGCCCCGCGCCGGTTCGGCACCAGCGCCATCACGGTCAGGCCCGGCAGCGTGATGGCATGGCGCACCACCTCGGCAGCGTCGGCCATCTGCGGCAATAGCCGCGCCGGCACGAACGAGGCGACCTCGATCTCTCGCAGGCCGGCGGCATACAGCGCGTCGATCCAGCGCAGCTTGTCGGCGGTCGGCATCGTGGCCTTGACCGATTGCAGGCCGTCGCGTGGGCCGACCTCGCTGATGAGCACGTCGTGCGGCCTGCTCGCTTCTGACTTGCTGTTCGATTGGGTTTCCAAGTTCGTCTCCTGAGCGGATAGCACGGCTGCTCTCTCTTGCGTGCCTGCGTGCGTTGATTCTGGTTGTTCTATCTTATAGAACAGTGTTCTAATTGTCAGAATTAGACCAGACGACACTGCAGATCGTCAAGTTGGTCGCAGGTCCATTCAGGAGAGCAGCATGCCCCGAAAAGCCCAAGTCGAGTCGGTCGCGGATGCCGACGCTGCGCCCGGCGGCGCTGCAGCGGTCGACCGCGCTCTGACCTTGCTCGCCGCCTTTCGCGTGGGCGACGTGGCTCTCACACTGGTCGAGTTGGCCGGCCGCACGCAGCTCTATAAAAGCACAGCGCTTCGCTTGCTGGCCTCGCTGGAACATGCCGGGCTGGTGCAAAAGCTGGCCGACGGTCGCTATGCGCTCGGCTCGGAAGTGGCGAGGCTGCACGGCCTCTATGCCGCATCGTTCTCGCTCGATCACGTGGTGCTGCCGGTGCTGCATTCGCTTGTCGCCGCCACCGGGGAAAGCGCCTCGTATCACGTGCGCCAAGGCAAGGGCGACGGCTGGGCGCGCCTGTGCCTCTACCGCATCGACTCGCCGCACACGGTGCGTGACCATGTCCGTGCCGGGGACCTCCTGCCTGCCGATCGGGGCGCCGGCGCGAGGGTTCTCATCGCGTACGGCGCCGATGCGCCGCCGCCGCAGGGAGGCCCCTCGCGAAAAGACCGCAAGCTCTACGAGACGATCCGGGCACAGGGCTACTGCGCTCTGATCGGCGACCGCAGCGCCGAACTCGGCGGGATCTCGGCGCCCGTGTTCCACGCCGACGGCTCGCTGGCAGCCGCCGTCACTCTCACCATGCCGACACACAGGTACGACGCCGGCTTCGTCCCGGCTGTGCGCGAAGCGGCGGCAAAACTCAGCGGACGGGTTTGATTGCACACTTTTTAGTCATCAATCAATCGCTCGGTCGCGTCTTAATGCGGAGCCCGGTATCAAATAAAGTAGCGGGATGCGCTCGCCCTCTGCTGTCTTGTTCGATGCCTACGGCACGTTGTTCGACGTGCACAGCGTCGCGGCGCTGGCCGAAAGCTTCTTCGCCGGTCAGGGACAGGCGCTTAGCGTGCTCTGGCGCGACAAACAGATCGAATACTCCCGCCTGGTGACCACGAGCGACGATGGCGCGCACTACCAACCCTTCAGCGAACTGACGCGCGCCGGATTGCGCTACGCCTGCCAGCGTCTTGCGCTCGACCTGACGGCCGAGCGCGAAGCGGCATTGATGGCGCAATACCCGTGCCTCACGCCGTACCCCGAAGTGCATGAAGTGCTGGACACGCTGCGCACCCGCACGCTGTGGATCAATCGGTTCGGCCTGCCGCGTGAAGCCATCGGACCGGCACCCGAACGGAACGGCAGTAGCCTGCGCGATGTGCTGTCTTTCTTCTGATCCCGATTTTTCTGACTTCGATTTCGTTCCTGCTCCATTTCCCCTTCCTCTCACTTTCCGGACACCCCCCATGACTGAACGCACCACCGCCCACGGCCTCCAGGTCGCCACCGAGCTGTACCGATTCGTCGAGGACAGCGTGCTGCCGGCCGCCGGCGTCGACAGCGCTACGTTCTGGAAAGGCTTCGACGCCATCGTGGCCGACCTGGCACCGAAGAACATCGCGCTGCTCGCCGAACGCGATCGCCTGCAGACCGAGCTCGACGCCTGGCACAGGGCGCATCCCGGACCGATCACCGACATGCCGGCCTACCGCGCCTTCCTTGAAAAGATCGGCTACCTGCTGCCGCAGCCGAAGGGCACGCAAGCCACGACGACGAACGTCGATGCCGAGCTGGCATTGCAAGCCGGTCCGCAACTGGTGGTGCCAATCTTGAATGCACGCTACGCGCTCAACGCCGCCAACGCGCGCTGGGGTTCGCTCTACGACGCGCTCTATGGCACCGACGCCATCCCCGAAGCCGACGGCGCTGAAAAGGGCAAGGGCTACAACCCCATCCGCGGCGCCAAGGTGATCGGCTTCGCCCGCGAAGTGCTCGATCAGGCCGCGCCGCTCGACAACGGCTCGCACAAGATGGCGACCGGCTACACGGTGCAAGGCGGCCAGTTGCACGTTGCTTTGCAAAGCAGCAGCACGGTGCTGGCCGACCCGACCGTCTTCGTCGGCTACCAGGGCGCGCCCGAAGCACCGACCTCGATCCTGCTGAAGCACAACGGCATCCACCTCGACATCCGCATCGATCCGACCACCGCCATCGGCAAGACCGATGCGGCGGGCGTGAGCGACGTGGTGATGGAAGCCGCGCTCTCCACCATCCTCGACCTGGAAGACTCGGTGGCGGTGGTCGATGCGGCCGACAAGGTGGTCGCCTATTCGAACTGGCTCGGCATCATCCAGGGCACGTTGACGGAAGAGGTCGCCAAGGGCGGCAAGACCTTCACCCGCGGCCTCAACCCCGACCGCGAATACACCGGCGCCGACGGCAAGCCGCTCAAGCTGCACGGCCGCTCGCTGATGTTCCTGCGCAATGTCGGCCATCTGATGACCAACCCGGCCGTGCTGTACGACGGCCAGAAGGAAATCCCGGAAGGCATCCTCGATGCGGTGGTGACCACGACCATCGCGACCATCGACCTGAAGCGCAAGGGCAACTCGCGCACCGGCAGCATCTACATCGTGAAGCCGAAGATGCACGGCCCGGCCGAAGTGGCGTTTGCCAGTGAACTGTTCGGCCGCGTCGAGCAACTGCTCGGCCTGCCGGCCAACACCGTCAAGCTGGGCATCATGGACGAGGAGCGCCGCACCAGCGTCAACCTGAAGGCGTGCATCGCCGAGGCAGCTGCCCGCGTCGCCTTCATCAACACCGGCTTCCTGGACCGCACCGGCGACGAGATGCATACCGCCATGCAGGGCGGCGCCATGATCCGCAAGGGCGACATGAAGTCGAGCGCATGGATCGGCGCGTACGAGAAGAACAACGTGCTGGTCGGCCTCGGTTGCGGTCTGCGTGGCAAGGCGCAGATCGGCAAGGGCATGTGGGCCATGCCCGACCTGATGGCCGACATGCTCAAGCAGAAGATCGCGCACCCCAAGGCCGGTGCCAACACCGCGTGGGTGCCCTCGCCCACCGCTGCCACGCTGCATGCGCTGCACTACCACCAGGTCAGCGTGACGGCGGTGCAGATGGAGCTCGAAAAGATCGATGCCGACGGCGAGCGCGACAACATCCTGAACGCGCTGCTGCAAGTGCCGATCGCGCAGACGATCGAATGGACCGATGCCGAGCGCCAGCAGGAGCTCGACAACAACGTGCAGGGCATCCTCGGCTACGTGGTGCGCTGGATCGACCAGGGCGTCGG
>CAXTCC010000079.1:0-15978 GCA_964242015.1 uncultured Variovorax sp. | reverse complement strand
TCGGCGCGATGATCAACATCCTCATCATCGCCGTGCTCGGCGGCATGAAGCACCCCATCGGCGCGTTCATCGGCGCCGTCGTCTTCGTGCTCCTGCAGAACTTCGCCATCGACCTGGTCGACCGCGAACGCTTCAATCTTGTGATCGGCGGGGTCTTCCTCGCGATCGTCCTGTTCTCACCCGACGGCTTGCTGGGCTTGTGGCAGCACCTGCGCAGCCGCGTGTCGGGTCGAGGTCCCCAGCCGCGGCAGAGGCCGCATTCGACAACCACAAACAGGAGCGAGACATGACGGTTAGGAATGAGCACAAGAGGATATTCGCGCGCAGCCTCGTCGGTGCCGCGGCGGCGCTGGCCATGGCCGGCCTCGGCAGCATGGCGCAGGCGCAAGAGGTCTTGAAGATCGGTCTGCTGGCCTCCCTCGAGGGCCCGTTCGCAGCACCCGGGCAAGACGGCATGCGCGGTGCCGACCTGGCGCTGAAGGAAAAGAACGGCATGGCCGGCGGCAAGAAGATCGAGTTCATCAAGGTGTCGTCGGACGCGACGCCCGACAAGGCCGTCAACTCGACGCGCAAGGCGGTCGAGCAGGACAAGGTCCAGATCATGATCGGCCCGCTGTCGGGCGACGAAGGCATCGCGGTCAAGAACTACGCCAAGACGCAGCCCAACGTCACCTTCATCAACGGCTCGGCCGGCGCGCAGGGCGCCACGCTGCAGGACCCGGCTGCCAATTTCTATCGCTTCAATACCGAGGGCGCGCAGTGGATGGTCGGCCTCGGCGAGCATGCACTTTCCAAGGGCTACAAGCGAACCTTCCTCATTGCCGAGGACTACGGCTTTCCGTACTCGCAAGTGCAGGGCTTCATGGCGAGCTACTGCGCCAAGGGCGGCAAGGTGATCGACAAGGCCTGGGTGCCGCTGGGCACCAAGGACTACGCGTCTGTGATCGCCAAGATCCCGAAGAACATCGACGCCCTGGTGGTGGTGCTGGGTGGCTCCGACGCGGTCAATTTCCTGACGCAGTACGAGCAGGCCGGTGGCGACAAGCCGATGATCGGCGGCTCCATCACGGTCGACCAGACCGTCCTCAACTTCAAGGGCAAGCGCCGCGAGTCGCTGCTCGGAACGGCCTCGGCAGGCCCGATGGCGGACTCGATCGACACGCCGGAGTGGAAGAAGTTCGTGTCCGACTACAAGGCCGCCTTCAAGGACGGCTTCCCGAGCCCGTCGCTCTTCGCCTACCTCTACTACATCAACACCAAGGCCACGCTCGATGCACTCGACGTGGTCAAGGGTGACCTGTCGGGCGGGCAGAAGGCTTACCGCGATGCGCTGCAGAAGACCAACTTCAAGGGCCCGGCCGGCGACGTGAAGATCGACGCCAACCGCAACGGCGTCGGCACGACCTACATCACCGAAGTGACGAAGGCACCCGACGGCTCGTTCTACAACAAGGTGGTGAAGTCGGTGCCCAACATCTCGCAGACGCTGGGCCTGCCGGAAGCCGAGTTCAAGAAGATGGGTCTGGGTACGCGCGACGTCCCCGACTGCCGGACATAAAGCGCCGGGAACACTGAACGTGGCCACGATCACCCCGCTCCGATCCGCTGCCGTGCGTGGCCCCGCCACGAGCCACCGCGACGGCGCGCAATTGCTCTCGGGCGATGCGCTGCGGCTGGACGGGGTGACGCGCGCCTTCGGCGCACTGCGAGCGGTCGACGACGTGTCGCTCACGGTCACTGCGGGCCAGAAGTACGCGGTGCTCGGATCGAACGGCGCCGGCAAGACGACCCTCTTCAATGCGATCACCGGCGACTTTCCGCCAACGGCCGGCCGCATCTATTTCTTCGGCGAAGACATCACCGACCTCGCGCCGCAAGACCGCATTCGCAAGGGCATGCGGCGCACCTACCAGTCTTCGCTCCTGTTTCGCGACCTGACGGTGCGCGACAACCTTTTTCTCGCGGTGCGCGGCGTCGCCAGCGGCCGCTTCAGCTTCAGGCGCGCGGGCGCCGGGCACCCCTCGACACGCGCGACCGACGACCTGCTCGACCGCTCCCGCCTGAGCCACATCGCCGACGAGCGCGTGGCCAATCTCGCGCACGGCCAGCAACGCCAACTGGAGATCGGCATGGCGCTGGCCGGTGCGCCGCGGCTCATCCTGTTCGACGAACCCGCCGCCGGCCTGTCGCCCGCCGAGCGCAGGGAACTCGTCGCGCTGCTGACTTCTCTGCCTGCGCACATGAGCTTCGTGCTGATCGAGCACGACCTCGACATCGCATTGCGCGTGGTCGATCGCGTCACCGTCATGCACAACGGCCGCGTGCTGCGCACCGGCAGCCCGGACGAGATTGAAAACGACAGTCAAGTTCAAGCCATCTACATGGGGAGCAAGCACTGATGGCCTGGTTCGGCAGCGATCGCGATGGAGCCGCCAACAAGTCGACCGCGCTCGTCGTCGACGGGCTCGATGTGTTCTATGGGCGCGCCCATGCCTTGCAGAGCGTGAGCCTGACGCTGGAGCGCGGCGTGCTCGGCATCGTGGGCCGCAACGGCATGGGCAAGACGACGCTGTGCAATGCGATCACCGGCATGGTGCCGGCGCGCGGCAGCGTTCGCTTCGCCGGCGAAGAGATTCTCGGCATGGCGCCGAACGAGATCACCCAACGCGGCATCGCCTATGTGCCGCAAGGCCGTCGCGTCTGGCCTTCGTTGTCGGTCGACGAAACGCTGCGACTGGTCGCCAGCCGACGCCGTGACGTCGATCGGGTCTACACGATGTTCCCGCGACTGGCGGAGCGCCGCGGCAACGGCGGCGCGCAGTTGTCCGGCGGCGAGCAGCAGATGCTGGCGATCGGTCGCGCCTTGCTGCTGAACCCCAAGTTGCTGGTAATGGACGAGCCGACCGAAGGCCTGGCGCCTGTCATCGTCGATCAGGTGGCCCAAGCGCTGCGCGATCTGGCAGCCGACGGCAGCATCGCGGTGCTGCTGATCGAACAAAATCTCGGCGTCGCTCTGTCGGTGGCGGACCGCATCGCGCTGATGGTCAATGGCCGCATCGCACAGGAAATGCCCGCTGCAGCACTGGCCGCTGACCGCGAATTGCAGGAGCGATTGCTGGGTGTGCGTTCGGGCGGGCATGGGGATGAACTCGACGCGGACGAGCCTGAGCCGAAGGCCATGCCATCGACCGGCACGCAAGTCTTTACCGTGCGGCGGGCGCATGGCGACGGGGCGCCGTCGCTCGATGATCTGGCGCCGGCCACGGTGCGGGGCTTTACGCGATGGAATGCGGGTGGGACTGCGGCGGCTGTGACGGATATTTCTCGGGAGGCGGTGTCGTCTTCTTCGTCAGCGGCGTCGGCTTCGCACCGGCCCTCACCCCCACCCTCTCCTGCGGGCGGGAGAGAGGCTCATGCCACCACCACCGTCTTTGAATTTCCGGTTGCCAGCAGCAGCGTGCGCGCGGCTTACGTTGCGGGCACCTTCGACACCAAGGGACGCGAGCTGGCTTTCCTGCGCCAGTGCATCGAGAAGCTCGGGCTGCGCGTCGTCACGGTCGACCTGTCGACCTCGGGGAAGCCATCACCGGCCAGCGTGCACCCACGCGAGGTGGCACGGCACCATCCCGAAGGCGAGTCGGCCGTGTTCGGCAACGACCGCGGCCGCGCGACGGAAGCGATGGGCCTCGCCTTCGAAGCCTTCGTGCGCACGCGTCGCGACATCGGCGGGATCATTTCTGCCGGCGGTTCCGGCGGCACCTCGATGGCGACGCAGGGCATGCGCGCGTTGCCCATCGGCATGCCCAAGATGATGGTGTCGACCATGGCGAGCGGCGACACGCGCCCCTACGTCGGGCCGAGCGACATCTGCATGATGTATTCGGTCACCGACGTGCAGGGCATCAACCGCATCAGCGAGAGCGTGCTGGCCAATGCAGCGAACGCACTGGCTGGCATGGTGGCGCATCCGCCCGCGGTGTCCACCGTCACACGACCGGCCGTCGGTCTCACCATGTTCGGCGTCACCACGCCCTGCGTGCAGGCCGTGACCAAGGCGCTCGAAGAAAGCTACGACTGCCTGGTGTTCCACGCGACCGGCGTCGGCGGCCAGTCGATGGAAAAGCTGGCGGAGTCCGGCTTGCTGGCGGGCGTGATCGACGTGTCGACCACCGAAGTGGCGGACGAGATCGTCGGCGGCGTGCTGTCTGCCGGGCCGACGCGGCTCGACGTGTTCGCCTATCACGCGCTGCCTTACGTCGGCTCGTGCGGCGCGCTCGACATGGTGAACTTCGGCGCGTGGGACACGGTGCCCGAGCGCTTCAAGGCGCGCAAGCTGTACCGCCACAACCCGACGATCACGTTGATGCGCACCACGGTCGACGAGTGCCGCGCCATCGGTGAATTCATCGCCGCCAAGCTCAACGCGATGCGCGGCCCTGTGCGCTTTTTGATTCCCGAAGGCGGCGTCTCCGCGATCGACAAGGCCGGCCAGCCGTTTCATGACCCCGACGCCGACCGCATGCTGTTCTCGACCATCGAAGCCGCGTTCCGCAGCGGCCCCGACCGCCGATTGCAACGCCTGCCGCTGCACATCAACGACGAAGCGTTTTCCGCCGCGCTGGTGGCCGCATGGCACGACGTATCACGTGCGCCGGTCGATGCGCGGCGCGCTTGATTCGAGCTATCGAAGAGCAACAAGCCAGGGGAGACCGACCACCATGCCACGCATCGCCAGATCGACATTGCTCGAACGCTTCCGCGCCAAGATCGAAGCCGGCCAGCCGCTCATCGGCGGCGGCGCGGGCACCGGCCTGTCTGCCAAGTGCGAAGAGGCCGGCGGCATCGACCTCATCGTCATCTACAACTCGGGGCGCTATCGCATGGCGGGCCGCGGCTCGCTGGCCGGGTTGATGGCGTACGGCAATGCCAACGAGATCGTCTGCGAGATGGCGCGCGAGGTGTTGCCGGTGGTCAGGCACACGCCGGTGCTGGCGGGCGTCAACGGCACCGATCCGTTCATGATCGCCGACGAGTTCCTCGGTCGGCTCATCACGCTCGGTTTCTCGGGCGTGCAGAACTTTCCGACGGTCGGGCTGATCGACGGCACCTTCCGCGCCAACCTCGAAGAGACCGGCATGGGCTACGCGCTCGAAGTCGATTTCATCGCACGCGCCCATGCACTCGATCTGCTGACGACGCCGTACGTATTCAATGAAGACGATGCACGCGCCATGGCCGGCGCCGGCGCCGACATCGTGGTCTGTCACCTCGGCCTCACGACCGGCGGCGCCATCGGTGCCGAGACCGCGCTGACGCTGGCCGACTGCGTACCGCGCATCGATCGCTGGGCGGCAGCGGCGCGCGAGGTCAACCCGAATGCCATCGTGCTGTGCCACGGTGGCCCGATCGCCACGCCCAAGGATGCGCAGTACGTGCTTGCACAGTGCCGCGCATGCGACGGCTTCTATGGAGCGAGTTCGATGGAGCGCCTGCCCACCGAGACGGCGCTCACCGACACCACACGACGCTTTGTCGAGATCACGCGATAACAGGAGACGATGTCCATGTCAGGTTCCCAATTCGGTAGTTTCATCCTCGGGCTCATCGTTGTCGCGATCGTCGTCGCCATCGCGGTCTGGCTGCTGCACTGGCTCTATCTGCGCAGCTCGAAAGAGCGCGCCTTCGTGCGCACCGGCCTCGGCGGCCAGAAGGTCGTGCTGGACGGCGGCGCTTTCGTGCTGCCCATCGTGCACGACGTGATCCCGGTCAACATGAACACGCTCCGCCTCGAAGTGAGCCGCGGCCGCGACAAGGCGCTCATCACCAAGGACCGCATGCGCGTCGACGTGATCGCCGAGTTCTACGTGCGCGTTGCGGCCAACGCCGATGCGGTGGCGGTGGCGGCGCAGACACTGGGCCTGCGCACCATGGAGCCGGATCAACTGAAGGAACTGGTCGAGGGCAAGTTCGTCGATGCACTGCGCACGGCGGCCGCGGAGATGACCATGGAAGACCTGCACGAAAAGCGCGGGGCCTACGTCAAGCGCGTACGTGAGGCGGTGGCAGAAGACCTCACCAACAACGGCCTGGAACTGGAAGCCGCATCGCTCACGCAACTCGACCAGACCGGCATGGAGTTCTTCAACCCGAGCAACGCCTTCGACGCCGAAGGTCTGACGCGCCTGACCGAACAGATCGAACACCGCAAGAAGCAGCGCAACGACGTCGAGCAGGACACGCTGATCGCCATCCGCAACAAGAACCTCGAGGCCGAAAAACTGTCGCTCGAAATCGACCGCGAGAGCGAGCACGCGCGGCTGTCGCAGCAGCGCGAAGTCGAGATGGCGCGCTCGCGGCAACGCTCCGAAGTGGCGGTGGAACGGGCGCAACGCGAACAGCATGCAGAGAGCGCGCAGATCGCGGCCAAGCAGAGCATCGATGCGGCGCGCATCCGCTCCGAACAGACGATCGAGGAAGGCCGTATCGGCAAGGAGCGCGCGATTCAAAGTGCCGAACTGGAGCGGCGCATGTCGCTCGAACTGGCCGAGCAGCAGCGCTCGATCGCGATCGCGCGCGAAAGCAAGGCGCAGAGCGAGGCACAGGCCGAAGCAGAGATTGCACGGGCGCAAGCCGTCTCGGCCGAAGAAAAGGTTTTCACCGCGCGCGAGGTCGAAATGGCCGAGCGCAAGAAGTCGATCGAACTCATCGCCGCCGCATTGATCTCGGAGCGCGATGCGCTGCGGCTGACATCTGCGGCGCAAGCGGAGAGCGATGCCAGTGCCAATCGCGGCGCGTCGATCCGGGCGCAGGCCGAAGCCGATGCCGACGCCGACAAGATCCGGTCGATGGCGTTGCGTGTGCGTGCCGAGATCGAGGCCGAGGCAGCGCGGATGATGAACGAGGCACACAACATGCTGACGCCCGAAGCGCGAATGTCCGCGCTGCGCATGCGACTGGTCGAAAAGGCCGAAGGCATCATCCGCGAATCGGTGCGGCCGATGGAGCGCATCGAGGGCATCAAGATCCTGCAGGTCGACGGCTTCGGCGGTGGCTCCGGCGGTGGCGGGCGTGATGGCGACGGTGTCGGACTGGCCGATGGGCTCGTCAACTCGGCCCTGCGATTCAGGGCGCAGGCGCCGTTGGTCGACCAGCTGCTGCGTGAGATCGGCATCGAAGGCGGCGACATCCAGAAGCTGGTCGGCAACGTCAGCGGCTCGCAGGCCGCGCTGCCGTCGAATGCCTCCAAAGCGTCGCAGGAATAAGAGGAAGCGCGCATGGTGAACGTCTATGTTTCCAGCGTGATCGATGCCGGCGCCGACAGCGTGTGGTCGCGTGTGCGCGACTTCAACGGCCTGCCGCAGTGGCATCCGCTGATCGCGGACAGCCGCATCGAGAACGGTCAGCCGGCCGATCGCGTCGGCTGCATCCGGCACTTTCATCTGCGTGACGGCGGCACGATTCGGGAGCGGCTGCTCGCCCTGTCGGACTACGAATACAGCTGCACCTACGAGATCCTCGAAAGCCCGATGGGCGTTAGCGAGTACACCGCCACGCTCAAGCTGACGCCGGTGACCGATGGCATGCGCTGCTTCGCCGAATGGAGCGCGGAGTTCGAATGCGACGAGGGCCGCGAACGCGAGTTGACAGACTCGATCGGCGCTGGCGTTTTTCAGGGCGGCTTCGATGCGTTGAAGCGGCACTTCGGCAGCCGCTGACTGTGTTGCAGCGCGTCGTCCGCTCGACCATCATCGACGCGCCGATCGAGCGCGTATGGGCGGTGCTGCGCGACTTCAACAGCCACGCCGAATGGCACGACGTGGTCGAGTCGAGCCGCATCGAAGGCAACGAGCGCGGCGACCAGGTCGGTTGCGTGCGGAGCTTCACGCTGAAGGACGGCAACCGCATTCGCGAGCAACTGCTGACGCTGTCCGACAAGGATCACAAGAGCACCTATTGCATCGTCGAGGCGACCTTGCCGCTGCAACGCTACGTGGCGACGCTCACGCTCAAGCCGGTGACGGACGGGCAGCGAACCTTCTGGCATTGGGAATCGACATTCGGCACGCCGCCGGGGCGTGAGCGCGAGCTGCGCGACACGGTGGCGCAAGGCGTCTACGAGGCCGGCTTCGCCAATCTGCGAAGGCATCTGCAGCGAGGTGACGACCTGCGTCAAGGCGGCGCCACGACATCTTCGCTGCCGCGCGCGTTGCCAATCGCGACGCGCCGCGTCGGCGTGATGCACTACGGCAGTCCCGAAGTGCTGCAGCCGCAAAGCGGTGACGCCGCCGCACCGCGCGCCGGCGAAGTGCGCATCCAGCAGCGCGCTATCGGCGTCAACTTCATCGACGTCTATCTGCGTCGCGGATGGATTCCCTCCATGCTGCCGGTGTCGGAAGCGTCGCCAGGCGTGCCGGGCATGGAGGCGGCCGGCGGTGTGCTCGATGTCGGCGAGAACGTCCACGGCTTTTTTCCGGGCGACCGCGTGGCCTATCTCGGTCCGATGCCTGGCGCTTACTGCGGCGTGCGCTCGGTACCGGCGGAATGGGTGGTCCGTTTGCCGCCCTCCATCGAAGACGACGTCGCCGCGGCGCTGCTGCTCAAGGGCATCACTGCCGACTACTTGCTCCACGACCTGGGACGGGTGCAGCGTGGCATGCGGATCCTCGTGCATGCCGCGGCGGGCGGGGTCGGCCTGCTGCTCTGCTCGTGGGCGCGGCGGCTCGGCGCGACCGTGGTCGGCACGGTGTCGAGCGAGGCCAAGGCCCGCGTCGCACGGGAGCACGGCTGCGAGCATGTCATCGTCACGCGCGACTATCGCTTCGCCGACGCGGTGCAGCATGCATGCGGCGGCGTCGATGTGCTGATCGACGGGCTAGGGGAAGCGGCCCGTAACGAGAACCTCGCATCGTTGGCGCGGCGCGGGCACTGGATCAGCCTGGGCCAGGCCAGCGGCGCGTTGACGGCGCTGTCGTCGGACACGCTCGGCGCCAAGTCGCTGAGCTTTTCACGCCCGGTGGTGTTCGACTACGTGTCGGCGCCTGGGCAGTTGGCCGAGCGTGCGCAACGGGTGTGGAACGCACTGGCCGACGGCATCATCAAGACGCCGGTGATCGAGCGCTTTTCACTCGAGGCTGCGGCGCAAGCGCACGCGCGCCTGGAATCGCGTGGCAGCGTCGGGGCGCTGGTGCTCATCGCCTGAATCGCTGCCTGCCCGAATGTCGAATAAACGGAGACACCCATGATCGTCGGAATGAACCACTTCACCGTGACCGCGGAAGACGAGGCGAAGACGCTGGATTTCTACACCGGGCTGCTCGGTCTGCGCATCGGCCATCGGCCGGAGCTCGGCTTCCCCGGCGCCTGGCTCTACGGTAGCGGCGCGCAAGCGGTGCTTCACCTGTACTTCGACCGCCCGGTGCCGGCACAGCGCACGGGCGTCATCGATCACATGGCTTTCAGTGCGCAAGGCCTGCGCGAGGTGAAGGCGCGCTTCGACGAGCGCGGCTGGAAATACGACCTGCGACAGCAAGCCGGTGCGGGTACCTGGCAACTGTTTTGCCATGACCCGAACGGCGCCAAGGTCGAGCTGGATTTCGATCCGAAGGAAACGCTCGACGCGACCTGAGCATCGAAATAGTCGATCTCCAGGTAGGTCAAAATGCGGGCTCCGATCCGCAGCGTTGGTCGAATGCAGCGGGGAATTCGTTTCCATATCGGCCCGGTCGTCCGGGCTGCGCACGGCTCCATGCATCCGCTCGTTCCACTCGCCATACTGACCGTCCTGATCGGTGTTCCTTCGTTTCTGATGACGCCCCGCGAGAAGCGGGCTGTCTTCGTGCTGCACCTGGCGATGGTGACCGGCCTCACGGCCTATGTGGTGCTGGGGGACGGCCAGTAACCACTGCGGCACTCGGTGCTGCGGCACTCGGGGAACGCCGGGGCATAGGAAACTCAGCGCCGGCAGATACCCAGCACCAGTTCCTGCTCTGTGCAGTTCTTTGAAAGCGGCAGCGCCCCGCCAGCGGTCGAGAAGCCTGCGGCGCTCCGTTTTGCGATGCAGGCCCGCATCCGCTTTTCCATCGGCGCGTAGTAACGCCACCCCTGACTCAACGGTGGAAGCTCCAGCCGCACCTGCTTCCACTTGGGATGACCACTGGCCTGAAGCTTGTCGAAGTTGGCGCACAACGACTCGGCAAAACGATTCAGGTTGACGACCGTCGACTGCAATCCGTAGTCGTAGGTGACCAGGTACGCCTTGACGGTGAGCGTGGGCACGTCGTCCTTGAGCCATGTCGAATAGCTGGCGGCACGTATCACGGCGGGAAAGTACGTCTTCTTTGCGCGCGCCGTCTCCGGTGCGGCATCGTCGAGCTTCAGGATCTTGATGTAGTTGCGGGCCTCGGCTTTCATGTCGGTGAACAACTTGGCAGGTTGCCCCGCGACGATGATGGCGACGTCGATCGACTTGTCGACGGTGAGCTTGGCCAGCGCTTCTTCGTTTGTCAGGTACTGCGCGTTGGCGGCGGGCAACGGCTCCCCGAACATCAACTGATAGAGGGTTCTGGACGTGAGGGCGGTACCGCTTCCCAAGGGGCCGACAGCGATCTTCTTGTTCTTGATTTCGTGAATGCTGTTGAGCGGTGAATCGGCGCGTACGACAAAGTAGATCTCCTCGTCATAGAGCGGCATGATGAGTCGCAGCGGCTTGATGATGTCGCCGGCATCGGCGTTGCCAGCCTTGGCCTCGTCCAGAAAGGCTTGATAGACATCGGACTGCACCAGCGCGAGCTTGACGCCCTGCTCGAAGCGCATTCTCTGGATGTTTTCTGCCGAACCTTTCGACTCGAGAACTTCGAGCGCGATGTCGACCGGCTCCGCGACCAGCATTGCCAGGTCCCGGCCGATCTGAATGTAGGTGCCGGTCTTGGTCGCCGTGACGATCTTGTATTCCGCCCGCGGCGCAGCGGATGCGCAAAAGATGACCGATATCCAGAACAGTCCAGTAAACAGTCCGGTGCGCAGAAGTCGGATGTGCATGCTGATTCCGATCAAGGTCAGAGTCGTGCAAGGTCGAGCCTTGCGCCATAAAACTTGGCGATTCTTGTGCGCTTAGCGGTCCTGCTCTTTGGTGCACAAGGACAGCGCAGCCAGAGTTTCGTTGCAATCCTTCGTTTGCGTCGTTCTGGGCGGGGCGGTGTCTTGCAAGGCCGCGGCAACCGGCGACTGGCGGCCAGGTGCCGGCACTGAAGGGGCGACCGTCTCGTCGGATGCAGCCGTGCTGGATGCGATACGCAAGCCGCCGTCCGACGAGTCGCCGCCTCGCACGGACCGCTCCTGGATGCGCAAATCCAGAGCTTCGCGGAGCGAACGAACTCCAGCGTCATCAGGATGCTGGCTCTCCAGGGCATCGAGCAGCTGCACAGCGCTGCTCAAATCACCGCGATTCAGGGCAGTTTGTACGCGCTCGGTATCGACCCGGAAGGGGCGCAGTGTCTCGAAATACCCGTGCTTCAATCCGAAGAAGACGACCGCAAGCAGAGCCAGTGTCAAGGCGAGTCCGAGAACGCGCTCCCCCGATGCCCAACGGGCGGCCCAGTGCCGTTTGCTGCCGAGGCCCAACACCTCGGTTTGCCAATAGTCACTCGTGTGGGCGAGCGACATCTCTGCGTCCGTCCTTGCGTTCGTCCTTGCAATGGATGCCTTGACAGCAGCGTCCGAGAGATCGACGACTTCCGCGGCGAACGGATGCAGTGTGTCGATGAAATCGAGTCCAGTATTTCCGTTGGACTGGCCAGGAGCCGAGTCAGCGCGCTTCGGCCTCGTTGTCGCAGCCACGTCGGTGTCGACCGGTGCGAACTGATCTTCCAGGCAGAACGGACAAAACCGGTTCCACTCCTGCAGCAGCCCGGCACATCGTCTGCAGGGGACTGAGAACGATGGGTCCAGCTCACGCTGGTTCGCAATGGTTCGAAGACGGTCCATGCTTGCGGCGGAAAGAGGTTTTGTGGATTTTTGTGTATTTTGGACCTACTTTGCAACGCAACCAAGGGGGTCATTGGCAGCCCGGCCGGTGTGCAGACGCAAAAAAGCCACCCGGAGGTGGCTTTTTTGCTTGGGCATATCCTGCTAGGCATATCCCAAAATACTGGCGGAGCGGACGGGACTCGAACCCGCGACCCCCGGCGTGACAGGCCGGTATTCTAACCAACTGAACTACCACTCCTGGTAGACAACGTTCGCTCCGTGAAGAGCCAAGTGCTGACAACTTGCTGCCTCGTCGACCGAAGCCGATTTGGCGACCCTACGGGGATTCGAACCCCGGTAGCCACCGTGAAAGGGTGGTGTCCTAGGCCTCTAGACGATAGGGTCAAAACCTTGGACTAATCCGATAACTTCTACTTCGACATTCCGATTCGCCAACCTTGATGGTGGAGGTAAACGGGATCGAACCGATGACCTCTTGCATGCCATGCAAGCGCTCTCCCAGCTGAGCTATACCCCCTCGGGTGTCGAGCCTCGAATTATAGCCCGATATTCACGCTGCTCTCAACCGCGCGATCACAGTTTCGCGAGCGAACAACGCCAGCACCGCATCGAGCGAAGGTGTTTGAGCCGTGCCCATCGTCAGAACACGCACCGGCATGGCCAGCGCGGGCATCTTGATGCCGTGCGCACCGAGCACTTCCTTGATGGCGGCGGCGATCGACGGCTTGTCCCACGTCACGCCGGAAAGCTTGTCGGCCAGGGCGATCACGGCCGGACGAATCGCCTCGGTCACGTGCTGCGCGCGGTCGGCCTCACTGGGCGTGACATCGGCATAGAACGCAGCAGCCCAATCGGCCAGCACGACAGTGGTGTCGCAGCGATCTTTGAAGAGCGCGCAGATCGCAGTCAATCGCTCGTCGGCCGCAATGCCACGCTTTTGCAACTGCGCGGCGACCAAGGGCGCCAGCGCATCGTCGGGCTTCGACTTGATGTATTGCGCGTTGACCCACGCCAGCTTGGCCGCGTCCCACTGCGCCGGACTTTTGGAGAGATGCGACCCATCGAACCAGCTCACCATCTGCTCGCGCGTGAACAGCTCGTCGTCGCCATGGCTCCAGCCCAGGCGCGCCAGGTAGTTCAGCATCGCCTCGGGCAGATAGCCGTTTTCTTCGTACGCCGTCACGCTCACAGCGCCGCGCCGCTTCGACAGCTTCTGGCCGTCGTCGCCAAGGATCACCGGCACGTGGCCGAACCTCGGCAGCGGCGCGCCCAGCGCGTTGAAGATGTTGATCTGCCACGGCGTGTTGTTGATGTGCTCGTCGCCACGGAAGACGTGGCTGATCGCCATGTCCCAATCGTCGACCACCACCGCGAAGTTGTAGGTCGGCACACCGTCGGGCCGCAGGATGATGAGGTCGTCGATCTCGCGGTTGTTGATGGTGATTTCGCCCTTGACCAGATCGTCCCAGGTCACGTCGCCGCCCGTCGGATTGCAGAAGCGCACCACGGGCGGCACGCCTTCGGGAACCGGCGGCAGCACCTTGCCGGCAGCCGGGCGCCAGCGACCGTCATACAGCGTTTTTTCGCCGCGGGCACGTTGCGCCTCTCGCATTTCTTCCAGCTCGGCCGGCGTGCAGTAGCAATGGTAGGCGGTGCCGGCTGCCAACATCTGCGCGATCACTTCCTGGTAACGCGCAAGGCGTTGCATCTGGTAGATCGGGCCCTCGTCGTAGTCGAGTCCCAGCCAGTGCATCGACGCGAGGATCTGGTCGGTCGACTCTTGCGTGGAGCGCGCGACGTCGGTGTCCTCGATGCGCAGCACGAACTCGCCACCGTGATGCCGCGCATAGGCCCACGAATACAACGCGGTGCGCGCGGTGCCGAGGTGCAGAAAACCCGTCGGGGAAGGAGCGATGCGGGTGCGAACTTTGCCGGTCATGAAAGCGATCAGGTACTGAGTGTGTCGAACCCGCGCAGCAGGTCGTTCTTGATGTCGTCGATATGGTCGAGGCCGACCGCGAGCCGGATCAGCCCTTGGCCGATGCCCGCAGCCTGGCGCTGCGTTTCGGTCAGCCGTCCGTGCGACGTGGTGCCGGGGTGCGTGATGATCGTCTTGGTGTCGCCGAGGTTGGTCGCGATGCTGACCACGCGCGTGCTGTTGATGACATGGAAGGCGTTGGCACGCGCCGTCTCCGGATCGCCGCCGCGCACGTCGAACGACACCACCGCGCCGCCCTGCCCCGACTGCTGGCGCATCGCCAACTCGTGCTGCGGATGCGACTTCAAGCCCGGGTAATAGACGCGCGAAACAGCCGGCTGCGTTTCGAGCCATTGCGCCACCGCCAGCGCATTGGCGCACTGCGCCTGCATGCGGATGCCGAGCGTCTCCATGCCCTTCAGAACGACCCATGCATTGAACGGCGCGAGCGCCATGCCCGCGGTGCGTACCACGGGGCCGAACACGTCGACGATCAGCCGCGACGGTCCGCAGATTGCGCCGGCCATCACGCGGCCCTGGCCATCGAGGTACTTGGTGCCGGAATGAATCACCAGATCGGCACCCAACTCGGTCGGCCGCTGCAGCGCGGGCGAGCAAAAGCAGTTGTCGACTGCAAGCAACGCGCCCACGCTGTGCGCGAGATCGGCCAGCGCACGAATGTCGCAGACGTCGGTCAGCGGATTGGTCGGCGTCTCGGCAAACAGCAGCTTGGTGCTAGGACGCAACGCGTCACGCCACTCGCTCACATCGGTCTGCGATACGAAGCTGGTCTCGACACCGAACTTCGCGAACTCCTTGGCGAACAGATTGAGGGTCGAGCCGAACATCGAGCGCGAGCAGATCACGTGATCGCCCATTTTCAGCAAGCCCATGCACATCATGAGGATCGCACCCATGCCGGTCGATGCGCCGATAGCCGCTTCGGTGCCTTCGAGGGCAGCGAGCCGCTGCTCGAAGCTGGTCACCGTCGGGTTGGACGTGCGTCCGTAGGTGAAGCCTTCTTCGGTGCCGGCGAAACGGCGCATCGACGTTTCTGCGTCGGGTTGCACGAAGCCGCTGGTCAGGAAAAGGGCCTCGGAATTTTCACCGTGCTGGCTGCGCGGCAACGCGGTGCGCACGGCCAGTGTGTCGCGGTGCAGTCCGGGTGGCAAGGATCGATCGGTCACGGGTTCTTTCTCTTTTTCGAAGGATTATTCGGAGAAGTTGGGCAGCGCGAGACGCGAAGAATCTTCTTCCGTCTCCTCCATGCGCGGCCGATTGCCGTTCATGCGGATGATCGATTCGGTATCGATGTCGCCGGTGACGTAAACGCCGTCGAAGCACGACGCATCGAAGCCGTCGAGATTGGGATTGAGCGAGCCGATGGCGCGCTTCATGGCATCCACATCCTGATAGATCAACGCATCGCAACCGATGAGTTCGCGGATCTCTTCGATGGTGCGGTCGTGCGCGACAAGTTCGTCCTTGGTCGGCATGTCGATGCCGTAGACGTTGGGGTAGCGCACGGGGGGTGCCGCGCTGGCCAGATAGACCTTGCGCGCGCCCGCATCGCGCGCCATCTGCACGATCTCGCGGCTGGTCGTGCCGCGCACGATCGAGTCGTCGACCAGCAACACGTTGCGGCCTTTGAATTCACTGGCGATCACGTTGAGCTTTTGCCGGACCGACTTCTTGCGAACGCCCTGCCCCGGCATGATGAAAGTACGACCGACGTAGCGGTTCTTGACGAAGCCTTCGCGGTACGGAATGCCGAGCAAATGCGCCAGCTGCGTGGCGCTCGGCCGGCTCGATTCCGGGATCGGAATGATCACGTCGATCTCGCTCGGCGGCACGGTCGACACCACGCGCTTGGCCAACGTTTCGCCGAGGTTGAGGCGCGCCTGGTAGACCGAGATACCGTCGAGCGTCGAATCGGGCCGTGCCAAATAGACGAACTCGAAGATGCACGGATTGAGCGTTGGCGCTTCGGCGCACTGGCGCGAATGCACCTGGCC